>JAACFJ010000042.1 GCA_009937505.1 Gammaproteobacteria bacterium | reverse complement strand
TTTTTCCTCTTCCCTGTGATGGCGACCGAGGCAATTAGCGACGGCCGATTTAATCGGGCGAGCTATGAAATCATGGGCATTCTTGCATCGGTGCTTATGCTCACGGCCATTCTTGTTTCCGTATTTGGTACTTGTTCACGCATCCCGTATCTCAAACAGCCACCGCCGCCTCGTCGCATCACGATGGCCATCGTATTTCGTGAAATCCTCGAAACGCTGTCCAATCGTTCCTTTCTCGCCTTGTTCATCGCCGCGTTGCTCGGCGCACTCGCCACCGGACTTGCGGCGTCTCTCGCGTTCTACTTTTACACCTATTTTTGGGAATTCACGTCGATTGAGACCGGACTCATCACCATGGGTGTATTCATCGCCGCGATTATCGGTTTCGTGCTTGCGCCGATCGTCACACGACGCATCGGCAAGAAAGCTGGCGCGATGGTTGTCGGTGTCATTGCCTTTCTCGGCGCGCCGCTACCTATCATGTTGCGCCTCGTCGGCGTGTTACCGGAAAATGGCACGCCATTCGTCTTCTGGTTCGTATTCACAGCGGGAGTCATCGATCTCGGCCTGATTATCTGTTTTCAGATTCTCTACACCTCGATGATGGCAGACCTGGTCGAACAAAGTGAACTGAAGACCGGTCGGCGTTCTGAGGGCGTTTTCTTCTCAGCGATAACGTTCATCAGGAAAAGCGTGCAGGGCTTTGGGCTAATGCTCGCGTCACTCGTCCTGTATCTGGCGCGCTTTCCGGCCGGCGCCGGAGTGGGCCAGGTCAGTGATGAGACGATCTGGCGTCTAGGCGCTTACTACGTGCCAACCATCCTGATTATCTGGATGCTGATGCTGGCCGTGATATCCCGGTATCAGCTGAACCGCGCAGACCATGAGGAAAACCTGAGACGGTTAGCGGCTAATCGTTCCGAAACCTGACGATCGTGCTGTCAATGCGGGGTTCCGACATGCTCTGCGCACGATTCGCAATCGGGTCCTCTCCGCTCAGCGGTGCGTATATTTCCAGGCTTGCCTGCAGCAATCGACCGTTATGCATGGCATAAACCTCATCATTATTCAGCCCGGAACGATGAATCATCCAGTCCTTGTAGCCGGTGTTGGCTGTTCCACCCAGCATGAAAGCGGTGGGCTGAAGACGCTCGGTAATTGATCCAATCTGTTCCCCATCGACATACAACAGGGTCTCCCCACGGGCCGCATAATGCGTCAATGTCACGTCATACCAAGCATTCGACTTCTCGATCGAGGTGGAT
This sequence comes from Gammaproteobacteria bacterium, assembly GCA_009937505.1. Classification (GTDB taxonomy): domain Bacteria; phylum Pseudomonadota; class Gammaproteobacteria; order Steroidobacterales; family Woeseiaceae; genus UBA1847. Next base: position 26,592 of record JAACFJ010000042.1, on the reverse strand, counting down.
ATGGAACCGCCGCCCGGTGAGTAATACGAGAGGCGGCCATCCTTAACGCCCAAAGAGGCTACAAAGCCATCGACCGGTGTCAGTCTGATTGACTCTGTGTCCCATTCGAATGCTCCGTAGGAGCGGCGGACGATTGTGAATTCGCTGTCGAGCAACTGTCCTTGTATCGTGGCTATGGGGCCGTCTCCGGCCGGTCGTACGGTGAACGTCAACGCGAAAGAGTGCATCGTGTCATCGACGCCGTACGACATCGCATCCAGGCTATCTGCTCGCAAGTGCGCAAATCCACCGGTGCGAGACCGTTGCGGGGTCGGCTTGCCCGCTCGCAGAGCAGCGAAGAGTGACGGCACAAAAGAGTAAGCGATCTCCTGGTGCCCGGCGGCATTGGGGTGGTACGGGTCGCCCCAAAGACCGCGTGCCCAGCGACCCTGACCGTCATCAACGGCGCCAAGCGTATTGAAACTTGGAACGTCCCAGGAGTTGATCAGCAGGTTCATGCGACGTGTAAGGCCATATTCGCGTTCCCAGAAGTCACTTCGCGCATACGGAAGCGCGACAATCGGGGTAATTCCGGCCTCGCGGGCGCGGGCGATCAGGCTTCGCAGACCACTGGCGAACTGATCGAAAACAGCGTTGGCCTCAGCGAATGAGTTAGTGCATCCATTTGATTGACCAAGTTGACACTGAGCAATACCTTCATTGCCAAGCGAAAGGCCGATGACAACGTAGGCGGGATCGACGCTCATCAAATACCTGGTGTTCTCCTCTGGGGTCGCTCCCGGTTCGAAGCGAGCCGAAATCGTGACGGTGTTGTCGCCCCCCTTCGATTGATTGATGAGTTCCCAGCCGCGCTCCGCCAGCAGTTTTTGCAGATGCCCGGCATATCCTCCATGGTCTGACTCATCTCCAGTGCCATTGGCGACTGATGAGCCCCATATCGCAACACGATTGTCGTTTGCCTGTTGCGTGACTGTCTGAGCGAGACCTGTATCAGTCGCCGCAATCACGGCAACTGCGAGTGATAGCATTGCGGTCCTAGTGATGGGGGGACTCCTCGTTGTTATCGGTCGTGACATAGATCGCTGACAGCTTCATTTCCAGATCAATCCAGGCTCGCTCGTTGTCTTCGCGCATCTTCCTGAATTCATCACGCACCGTCTGTTCGTAAGCAATATTTGCCTCGAATGCCTGATTGAAGCTCTGCGATTCGCCGATTGCTTTCAGGCTTTCAATCCTGGCATCGGACAGGGTGGCGAAAGCGGCGACGTTGCGTTTGATAAAATCGTCAAAGTATTTGCTCTGGGCGTCCCAGGCTTGAGTGCTGTTATTGATTGCGGCCTCGAGCAAATCGTTGACCTTGTCGGGCTTGTTATCAGACATTTTGGAATCTCCTTGTCAGGGGCCATATAGTGGATCAGCGCTCAATCTACGTGTCCGCGGAATGGCTGTCTGTCGCACCCGGGACATCTGCTTGTCACGGGCGAGACAACTACGTGGCCTGCCCGAGCATAGTATCTGACGATGGCAGTTGAGAGCCGCCCAGGAGCCTTTAGGATGCCCACGGTACAGAGTAACGGATTGCGGATCGCGTACGAGGAGTTTGGCAATCCTGAGGACCCGGTCATGCTCATGGTCCAAGGACTGGGCATGCCGCTGACGGCCTGGCCACCCGCTTTTATCGATGCGTTGGTTGCGGAGGGTTTTCGCGTCATTGTTTTCGATAACCGGGACATAGGCCAGTCGCAACTGCTGCGCCACATGAAAGTGCCCAACATGCTTGTCCAGACCCTGCGTCGAAAGTTGGCGATGCGAGTCAAATCTCCGTACCAGCTAACCGACATGATGCATGATGTGGAAGGGTTGATGGATGCCTTGCAAATCGAGGCGGCACACCTGGTTGGCGTGTCTATGGGTGGCATGATTTCACAGCTCCTGGCTATCCATGAACCACAGCGCGTAAAGACCTTGACATCGATCATGTCCACGACAGGTTCTCGTAAACTACCCGGCCCCACCAAAGAAGTGACCCGACATATCATGCGTGGCCCGAAATCCCTTACAGACAAAGGACGACTCGAGTATCAGTGGAAGCTATGGCGCCTGCTTGGAGGACCTCACTATCGCCTGTCGGACGAGGAACTGGCTGAATTTCTGCGTCGTAATTTCGAGCGCGGCATGACCGCGGCAGGGATAGCACGCCAGACGCTGGCGATACTCGCAGCACCGTCACGCGTAGCGGAACTCAGGACAATCGACATTCCCACACTGGTAATTCATGGCGACGCTGATCCGCTGATCCCGGTTGAATGTGGCATCGATACCGCGCGGGCGATTCCCGGCGCGCGGACTGCGATAATCGAGGGCATGGGACATGACCTGCCGGTTGCGCTAACCGATCGCCTGACCCGACTTATCGCTCAACATGCGAAAACAGGTGAAGGATCAAGCACAGCGTGAAACCTGGCTATCCGGCGCCCTCTGTTTTCATGTCGTGAATCGCCTGCGTGATACGAGCATGCTCTTTTTGGTTGAGTGGGTAGGCACGGATCACGAAAAGACTGGATAGCAGCCAGGCCTGTTAACGCCTCAATGGGCACATCGGCAGGGTTGGCGCCTTGCGGAAAGCGAATAATGTCGAGTCCAATGCCGGCGACAAAAGCTCCCAGTCCGAAACTGGCCTTTTGTGCGAACGACCCAGCGGCAAAGTAGAGACCTTCTTCTCGACGTCCGGTGTCAAGTTCATGCTGGTCAATCGTATCGGAAAGCATCGAGTCGACAATGATGTACAGCCCGATAAAAAAGATTTGTGAAATGCCGTTCATTAGGTAAATGAAACTGACGCGTGCAGTGATGTCCAGGGACTCGAAAAAGCCGAACAGAAATGCAATCGGTTGGGAGAATCCAAAGATCGATCCGAGCACCATGCACAGCATAAACGTGTGCTTCTTGTCATAGCGCCTCGAAATCCTGGTCACAAAAATGGGCGCGAACAAAACGCCGATGATCGGCGAGCTGGCGACGATTGCGAGATGTTCTGGTGCAAAGCCGTACAGGTAGGTGCCTGTATAAATTATGAGTGTCTGAGTCACACCAACGATTGTCGTGAAGACCAGCGTTGTAATGAACAATTTCCTGAACGCGAACTGTCGCAAGGTCTGAAAGACGGTGATGAAGCCCAACAGCGGATGCCCGGCATTGGGATTCGGTACCGGATCGGAAAGTTGTGGGATCGTCGAACGGGTCGAGATAATTGACCACAGCATCGCTAATGTAGCCAGCGTGCCCGCAAATAATGCAAAGCTCGGGTAGCTCGCCGCGTTTAGCATGCCATTTGGAAACTCCTCGCTCGGCGGAAAAAATATGACAAAGCCGACCATCGAGACGAATAAGCCGCCGGCGAACTGGAAGAACAAGCGATAACTGATCAGAGATGTACGGTCGTGGTAATCACGCACCATTTCTGCGCCGAGCGATAAATGTGGCACGAAGAAGAAGGTCAAAAAGATTCGCACGGTAATCGCAAAGCCGAGCATCCACGCAAACAGCCCGGTGTCGGTAAGGCCGGCGGGAGGTGCGAACAGCAGATAGAACGCGCAGCCAAATGGCAGAGCGCCAATTAGCATGAATGGATGGCGGCGTCCCCAGCGAGATTTGTGTCGGTCGGACATCTGCCCAACCATGGGGTCAGTAATTGCATCAACAATGAGGGCAAGCAGTGATGCCATACCAGCCAGGCTTCCTGATAATCCCAGAACCTGGTTGAAGTAGAAGAAAAGAAAGATAGCAAAAGCGGCGTTCTTTACACCTGACGATGTCTGGCCAACACCGTAGCCCAGCTTAAGCATTGTTTTCATAGGTCAGCGTCCGCCGCAGATGACTGATTTTGGAACAATGAGCCAAGATACACTCGCGACACGCACAGGTCTGTCGCGTTCGTGACTATATCGTGATTACCCTGGCCTAGTGGTCCCGGTCACGAAGCTCTGTTTCGGCGATCAGTGCGCTCATATCCCTGACCAGGTAACGACTGCCTTCGAGTTCAATAATGCCGCGCTCGCGCCATTCGCTCAGTATCTTGTTGATGCGCTGGCGCGAGCCGAGGCTGAGTTGTGCAAGGTCGTTCTGGCTCAGGTGCGCGTCCAGATAGACACCTGCTTGCTCTTCCTGTCCATGTTTTTCAAGGAGTTCGATCAACCAGCCCGCCAGTCTGGCGCGAAGTGGATAGAAGGCCATGCCCTGCAACAGAAACATAAGGCCGGATAAACGGACCATGTAGTCGGAGAACAGGTTTTTGAATATCTGTGGTTCGAGGTTTGCGATTTCCAATACCACGGTTCGTGGCAAGGTTAGTACCGTAATGGTCTCGTTAATCTGCACATCCAGTCGTGCAGGGTTGTCGCCGGACAGGAATTCGCCGCCAAGCCAGGTTCCGGCATCGTAGTCGGTCACGGCGTACTCCTGGCCAATTGCGCTGGTCAGCAATAGCCGGACTCTGCCCGAGAGGAGACAGTACACTTCAGAGGCCTTTTCGCCCGATGTGTAGAGGTAGCTGTTCTTTCGGTATGAACGAATACGCGCGGCCTCTGTCAAGCGCCCGAGTGCCTTTTCTGAAACCCCCTGAAACCACGGCGATTTCGCGATGATTTCGGCGACATCGTATTCACGTGCATGTGCGTTCATCGCGGTGCCATTGTCACGAGCAATGAGCTATCGTGAATTACAATTCATTTTGGATCAAGGTCTTATGCGTGCACTGCACAGTTTCGGATTTCGGATATGCCCGAGAGTCTTAAACGTGTCCTCCGAATTGTTCGTCCGCATTGATTTCATTCGGGTTCTCGAAGAACCTGGCCTTCGTACGAGCAAGGCTCGCACGATCGTAAGAGATTACAGGACAAGGAATGCCGTGAAATTGGCTCTTATTTTTGTGACCAGTTTCGACAGTGACCGACACAAGAGAGGTCGATCGGCGTCAATCGACCTACGAGTGAGAAACTTTTTATAATTTATATATCAATAAGATACCCTTTGGTGCCGACCGAGACCGTTTTACACATTAGATAGGTTTAATACTCCGAAGGCAGGGGTCACAGGCCCATCCTGTCGGGCGCGCCATAATTCCCTTTTTAGTTCAGACCGTTATGCGCGGTCCCCATTCACCGCTTTGGCTGAATTTTCTTGTGTGGGAGATTTGTGTGGTTGGATTCCGGACACATAGGTAACACTTTTCTAGTCAGCTTGGATTGCCGCCAGTCTTTCCAGCCTTGCGACAAGATTGGGTAATCGAGCCTGGCTGCCAGGGTCTCCAGGCAGGTGGCCCGCGAGAGCTTCACGAAACCGGGTGTCCTCCAACAAATCGCGTAGTCGACTACAGACGTACTCCCTTACATCGTCTGCTGCCCCCTCAATTTCGTCTTCAAGTTCGGGTCTGCCGTCCAGTACGCAGATAGCGTCTTCGAGGTCGTGACTCATCACGTAGTCTTTGTCACCCCGTCCGTCAAAAGCAACAAGCTTGGTTGCGAGGAAATGCACCGCGTCAATCACGTTGATGCTGGTGCCGCTCGGTAACGTCAAAGCTCTCGCCGTTTCAATCGCGCTGGCATACCAAACATTTGAAAAACCCAGGACCTTTTCGTCGATTGGCATTACATCGAGGATTATTTCATGTCCTGTCCAACGACATATTGGCGCGCCTTCCGACTGATCCACATCGAAACCCTGTTCGCGTAGTCTTTTCCCCAACTCGCGGTATTCGGCAATTGATGTAGTCTCTGTGATTGTGTCGATGTCGCGAGTGGCTCTGACGGGAGGCGCTGCCGAATCCGAAATTAACAATGCTGTTGCGCAGCCGCCCAAAAACACGAGGTCATCGCAAACCGGCCCGAGTGCCCGCACGGCAATCTCAAGAATCTCAATATTCGGGTTTCGTGACCTAGCCATATTTCTGCAGCTTCTTCTTGAGCTCTTTGGCCGCTGCCTGTCTTTCTCTTGTTCGTCCCGCTCGTAGCGCGTCGGCGATTACCAGAAGCTCATAAAGCCCAGGGTCACTTCTGGCTGCCCGCGGCGCCGTCTTGTAAATGGGCGCAAGCGACTCGCCGCGTAACTCGCCGGAAGAATCTGGCCACACAATTGGCTCTTCGCCATTTACAAATAGAGCCGCCAATGGAGGCGCACTGGTTAGCGTCGCCATCCCCCTGGTCTTAGCTCCTCTTTCTGGAACGAATAAATAGCGTATGCCGTGAACCAGAAATTCTTCGAGGTTTCGAGTGTGCACATAAATCTGATCGTCAGCTTCGTAGGCTAGCCCCGACTTCACAGCTCTCTGGACTGCGGCGTGTACCTGGGAAGGACTGAGGTCGAGCTCAACAGCCAACCCGTTATAGGTCCACGGCGCTTTGCCCCGGGCGACGAGTTTCAAGAGGACGAGGACATCTTGTGATTTAAGACTCATGATTGTATTCAATATTCGATATTCCAGAATATAGAATGCCTGATCGATTCTGGATGATCAATCTTCGTTTATCAGGACTGTGTGAGTTTTGTGTGACTGAGTGCTGCACGGTTGTGCAGAGTGCTGCAATTGCAATGAGCGCCGCGCCGTTTAGTCTCCGAAGGCAGGGGTCACAGGTTCGAATCCTGTCGGGCGCGCCAGAAATTGAAATCGCCCCCTTTATGGGGGCGTTTTCAATTTTGGCTTCCCAACAGGTTCGAACCTATAGGTTCGAACCGAGGAGGCCGCAGGCCGACGACAGGCGGAGGAGCGAAGCGACGACGAGGCGGCGTAGCCGCCGTCCAATCCTGTCGGGCGCGCCATTCTTGGATACTAAATCAGTGGGCTTTGTTGCCGGTATGCCGAATCATTGCCTCGATCGCCTTGCCGGCATTTACAGTGTGAATGACAATTTCCGGATGCGCGGACGCGAATACACGAAAGATCTCATCGGCAAAACCCTGTCCGACACTCGTAACGTCACGCATATCCAGCTCGATCTCGGAAAACCTGTCGAGGTTGTGTAGCAGTCGTTTTGCTTCTGATCGGGATACGTACTCACGCTGAAGGAGCTTCACAAGGACACGGGTTTTTTCGAACTGGTAGTCGTACTCTTCCGGTGCAAATTCGGCGAAAACCTTTTCGAGGCGAGTTCGCGAATCAGTGTTAATCTCGAACCGCACGAGTGTTCCTCTCAAAAAGCGTGGTTCAGAGACAAAAACGTCATCGCGATAGCGATCCCACTCGATCTGCAGTCGATGAGATCTGAGCACAAATCGATCGGCCGCCCGCGAAACGAAGAATATGCCTTCACCGGAATGTGCATCGGGCTGTGTAGTCGTCTTGCCCTTCACCAGCTCGATCATCGCCGCATGTTCGTCCTGGAGTTCGAATTTATCCGCGATTGAGTGAAATACGCCGATGCCGGTGTCTCTTACGGTGAAAGACAGGCACGTGGCATCTAACCGGACTTCGATCTTGCACTGGTCGGTCATCGAATGATCGATGGCATTATTCAGCATCTCGGTGAAAGCGTAGTGCACTATCGACTCAACATTGTCAGAAAGCCTGGACAGCGTAAGCGTGATCGCAACGTCTTCGTAGACGATGGACTCATCGAGGCCGGCAAGGACAAGGTCGCGCTTAAGGCGCCGTTCCGGGGCCGCAGCTGCACGCGGGAAATACCGTGCCGCTCGGGTCGAACCCGTCTTGAATATCTCCCCGTCAGCGAGCAACCGGCGCAAATGCAGGCTGACCGCCTGTCGCGTAATGCCCAGGTAATCTGCCAGTTGCCGGCTCGTTGCGGATCCTTCCTCCGCAACGTAGTCGCGAATGGCGTCACGGGTCGTCTGATCTCTCGGCATGTCGCTGATTATAAAATAATTCGCAAGGTTATTAAATAATAATAGTAAAGTATTTCATCTGCATAGTCTGCAATTGTCAAACAATACGCAAGAAGTAAAAAAGTCAATTAGAAAGGTGAATTTTCTCTGGTATCGCGCCGGGGCGTCGGGATCAATGCCCCGGGGAAGGCAGGGATCTGAGGTTCGCAGCGAGTGGTCATCCTGTCGGGCGCCAAATACGAACTGCTGCCGGCAAAATGCGGCACAATCAGCATGGCGTAAAGGGCCGGGCGGTGGCCAGAGTTCGTGAACCGGGGAGCAGTCACTGAAAAACAAAACGGTTTGTCTGGTGCTACTCGGCGGCGTGGTCGCCTGCGGTGCGGGCTTGTCTGACGGGTTACCGGCACGCTGATGTACCGCGAACGGGTTGCGCTGCGGCCGGGCTCTGTCGCCGAAGTCTGGCTGCTGGATACGTCGCTTGCCGATGCACCGGCAGTCGAGATCGCCTATCAGAAGATCGAGGATCCGGGAAACCCGCCAATTCCGTTCGTGCTCGACTATGATCCGCAGGAAATCCGGGAGGGAATGCAGTACGGCGTCCGCGCCACGATCCGGCAAGCGGACCAACTCCTGTTTACGAGTGATACGCACTACCCGGTGCTGACGCGAGGCGCGGGCAATACGGCCGAAGTAATGCTGATCATGGTCGATCGCACACAGACAAAGTCCGATGCATCATCCGGTGATTCAACCAGGTAGGGGAGCCAGATGCCACGTTTAACGATTGCAATTATCACAGCCACGGTCCTGCTGGCGGGCTGCACGGGTATGAGACCCGGTTACGAGACCCCGACGGTCACCGTCAAATCGGTTCGCGCGATTCCATCAGAGGGGATGTTGCCTGAGTTCGAGATTGACCTGCATGTCGTCAACCCGAACCGCGAGGCATTGAAACTCGTTGGCGTTTCCTACACCGTGAGTCTCGAAGGGCACGAGTTGATCAAGGGCGTCGGCAACGATTTGCCGGTAATCGAAGGCTACGGCGAGGGGGATATCACGCTCAATGCGTCAGCGGACCTGTTCGCCGGCATGGGCCTGATTCGCGAGCTGATGTCGAGCCATAAGGATACGCTCAGCTACAGCTTTGAAGCGAAGCTGGATCCCGGCGCACTTCGGCCGTCAATACGTGTCAAGGATTCCGGCGAGGTATCCCTTACCGGCGGTCGCGGTGCCGCAGGCAGTACGCGTTAGCGGTCGAGTTGCTCCAGTAACCAGGCTCGCCAATGAGGCCCTGATCCATGATAACTTTCGGGCTCCATATTCGTGGCCTGGTCCGTTCCACCATTCCCAATGACAAGTGCATTCATCCCGGAACATGAGGTCTACGGATTCCTGTCCGCCGTCGGCATCAAGACGCCGCGTTATTTCTATGCTGACCATGAGAGCAAGATTGCCGATGCGCCGTTTGAAAATGGCGACCCGGTTGTCGTCAAGGGAACAGCCCGCGACCTCTGGCACAAGTCAGACAACGGTGCGCTGACCTTTTGCGATTTCGATAGCGAAGCCGTTGCGGCAATGCACGGCAAAATGCGTGAACGGATAGGCGAGCAGTTCGAGTGGCTCGGGACCCTGATTGCGGAGCGTGTCGAATTCCAGCCTGCCAGGCATACGCCGTGCGAGATCTTCGTAAGTTTGCAGAGAGACCAATGCTGCGGGGCCATCATCAGCTTCGGTTTCGGCGGGCTTTTGACGGAAGACTGGGCGCGGGAGCTCAAGCAGTCATTGCTCGTCTGGCCGGCCACGGCGTACACGCCTGAGGAAGCCTTCGAAGAACTCCGCCAGCACTGGCTCGGCAAGATCCTGCTCGGTGAGGCGCGTCAGCAAGAGCCGCTTACGAACAGCGAGACCCTGCTGGGCTTTCTGGAGAAGCTCTGGAAGCTCGATGAATTGATGGCGCGGGAACAGCTCGGACTACTGGAGATGAACCCGGTGATCATCGACAAAGCAGGCGACTTCGTCGCACTCGATGGCGTTGGCCTTCGCGCTACAGAAGCGCACGAAGAGACCTACCCGGTGCCGTTACAGGACGACAGTTTCCTGCATCCCCGCCGGATCGCACTGGCGGGTGTATCGGCGAAAGCCGGGAGCGTTGGCGGCCTGATTTTGGAGAACCTGCGCCAGGCGTCCCTGCCGGAGGACGGCTTGCTGGTCATTAAACCCGGCGTCGACGAGTTTGCCGGCGTTCGCTGTGTGCCCGACGTTGCCGCACTGGTAGACGAGCCGGTCGACATACTGATCGTTGCTTTGCCCGCCACTCAATGCGTGCCCATGATCGAGCAGCTGTGCGCGCAGGGCGGTGGCGCGGCGATCGTCTACATCGTCGCCGGCGGCATCGGTGACGGCGCTGACAAGAGCGGTTTCGGTAATCGGCTGTCCGGGCTCATCGAATCACGCCGGCAAAAAGGCCAGTGGTGCCCGGCAATCGTCGGCCCCAACGGCCTCGGCATGTTGCTGTCGCCGCTGCAGCTCAACAGCCTGTTCATCCCGCAGAGCAAGCTGAACGTAGAGTTTGCGCCGGAATCGGACGTCGCGCTGATCAGCCAGAGCGGTGCATTCCTGATTACCCGCCTGTCTCGCCACTCCAACCTGGACCTCAAGTACGGTTTTTCTATCGGCAACCAGCTGGACATGAAGCTCTCGGACTTCATGGCCCTGGTGTCGCGCGACAAGTCCGTGCGTGTGCTGGGTATCTATGTCGAAGGCTTTGTTGGCGGCGACGCCTGCGCGGTCGCAAAGCTGGTCGAGGAATTTCGCGCGGAAAATCGCCACGTCATCATCTACAAAGGCGGCCGTTCGCGGCTGGGGCAGTCGGCGGCGGAGAGTCATACCGGTGCGATGACAGGTGATTACCATGTGCAAAAGAGACTGTTGCACAAAGCGGGCGCGATACTCACCGAGTCGTTCAACCAGTTCAACGCGGTGCTCAAATGGATGGCGGCGTACCCGGATCTGCGCACCCTCGGCAAGCTGGCCATCGTCACGAACGCAGGCTACGAAACGGTCGGTAGTGTCGACACGCTGGGCGATAATGACTCCGAACGTCTGTACAAGCTCACCGAAAACGACCGCGCCGCGCTCGGCGATGTGCTTGAACGTCACGGCATGCAGGGCCTCGTGGCAGCATCGAATCCGCTGGACCTGACACCGATGGCGGACGAGGATGTGTACTTCGATTGCGTCAGGGCGATGATCGAATTTGGTGCCGGCGTCGTCATGCTGGGGCTGGTGCCGTTATCGGAGCAACTCGACACGGACCAACTGACGCAGGCGGAAGCTTTTGCGGCCAGGCTCAAATCACTTGCAGAGTCGAAGGGCCGCCTGGTCGGGATCGTTATCGACGCCGGCGTGCCCTACCAGCGATACAAGGCAGTTTTCGAGCGCGCGGGCTTTCCCGTGTTCGACGGCATGGATATGGGCGTACTCGGCATTAATGTCCTCAAGAATAGCCGGTAGAATGATCCAGTGAGCGATAAAACCCAGAACGTCCACAGCGGCATCAGGCAGCACGGCATTCGCGTAGCCCGGCTCGTCGAAGACGCAGGCCTCAGCATCATCCTCCTGGCAACGCTGGTCGCCGGCGGCATTGAAATACACCACATGTGGGCTCAGCGAAATGTGATGCTGACGGACCTGCTGCTCATGTTCATCTACGTAGAGACCGTTACCATGGTCAAGGTGTACTGGGAGTCGGGAAAACTGCCGGTCAGGATGCCGCTTTACATCGCCATCGTCGCGATCGCGCGTTACGTCATTATCGACATCAAGGACATGGAAGCCGTGCGCGTGATAGCGATTTCCTCGAGCATTCTGTTGATCGCGGTAGCCGTCCTGATCGTGCGGTGGGGGCACGTCAAACTCCCCTACCCGCAGGGCCGCGACTCTGAACGGGACACCGAGTAGTCGATCGGGACCTATAGATCTCCGACGATGCAATGCGGACCCAGGTGAATCGACGAAGGAGCTAGTGATGTTTGCAAGATCAGTCAAGACTCGGAGTCTCATTGGCACACTCTTCGTCATGAGTGCGGTGCTGTGCAATTCAGGCTGCGCGAGCGACAGCCATGCCGCCAAGGGCGCGTCCAAAGGCGCGGGGACGGGAGCCATAGCTGGTGCGGTCGGCGCAGCGGCGACGGCTCTTATCTTCGGCGGCAACGTCGGCGAAGCCGCTGCTCGTGGTGCGGTCTACGGCGGCGCCAGCGGCGCCGTGGTCGGCGGAATGTCAGGTGCCGAGGCGGACAAGCGGGTCGCCGCGCAGGAACGTGCTGAATATGAAAAGCGCATTCAGCAGTTTCGGGAAGACATTGGCACAGACGCCTTCAATGGCTTTGTGGCTCTCGCCGAATGCAAGCACGAGATTGCGCTCGCAAATGCACGCGAGGCACAGAAGTCGCGTAACCGGGACTTTGCCCTGGCCGGGCTCTGGGTCGAGGCGCTAACCGAAGCCGACCGCGGACAAACGCAGGCCGCGACCGCGATGTTGCCGGCCATTGCGGATCAGGATCGCGAGATTCAGGATGTGGCGAACGCGCAGGCACGGCTTGACGAGACGCTTGCGGAAATCGGTGAGATTCGTACCCAGTACGATTTGCCGGCGGCTTGCGAAACAAAATGATCGCCCGGTCGTAACCACAAAGACGGAGACTCGCTTGGCTGGCGCCAGTTTGCTGACATTGCTCGACGATATCGCCACGTTGCTCGACGACGTGTCGGTTCTGACGAAGGTTGCCGCGAAAAAAACGGCCGGTGTCCTGGGCGACGACCTTGCTCTCAACGCGCAACAAGTCACGGGCGTACGCGCGGAACGCGAGCTTCCGGTCGTGTGGGCGGTGTTCAAGGGTTCGGCGCTCAACAAGCTCATCATGGTGCCTGCCGCCCTGTTTCTGAGCGCGGTGTTCCCATGGATCATCACGCCGCTGCTTATGCTCGGCGGTGCCTTCCTGTGTTACGAGGGTTTTGAAAAAGTTGCGCATCGATTGCTTCACACACCCGACGAGGAGCAGCAAGACCATGCCAAACGCTTGCAGGCGGTCTCCGATCGCGAGGTAGACATGGTTCAGTTCGAGAAGCGGCGTATTCGCGGCGCGATCCGCACTGACGCCATCTTGTCGGCCGAGATCATCGTCATCGCGCTTGGCACCGTCCGTGAGGCGGATCTCGCTGTTCGCATTGGCGTTGTGTCGGTGATCGCCGCGGTCATAACCGTGGGCGTGTACGGTCTCGTCGCCGGTATCGTCAAACTCGATGATGTCGGCATGCACCTGATGGAGAAGGCCGGCGACTCGAAGTTAGCTGCAGTGCAAAGACGATTCGGAGAGATGATCCTGCGCTTCGCGCCGAAAATGATGAAAACATTGTCGGTGCTGGGTACCGCAGCGATGTTCCTGGTCGGCGGCGGCATCCTCGTGCACGGCGTGCCGCAGCTCGCTCTGTTACTGCACGACGTCGAGGATCTGGCGCACAGCGTCCCGGTTGCCGCTGACCTGTTCTCGGGAATAGCGTCGATGATCTTCAACGGGGTTGCCGGGATCGTGGCCGGGGGAGTACTCGTCGGTGCGCATAGCCTGGCCGAGCGATTCAAGCCTGGAAAGGCGTGACCGAGCCCGTCGCCGAACACCGAATCGATGCAGGGGGTCACGCGCTCGAGTGGGCGCGATGGTGCAGGGATCGTAATTACCTCCTCGGCGACGAAACGCTGCCACTCGACCGGTACGACGCGCTCGCGGCACCGATTCTCGCCTACAGCATCGAAGACGACGACCGGGGCACGGCGCGCGCCGTCGACGACATGATGCGAGCTTATTCCAGCGTGACCCGGCGGCACCTGGTGCCCACCGATTACGGACTCGAGAAGATCGGCCACATGGGATTCTTTCGCAGTGGCTCCGAGGCGATATGGGACGAGATGATCGCCTGGCCAGAAGACGCCCCTAGCCGGGGTTGACGATCCAGTCGGGATCTTCGAACTCGCCGATCACACGAACGTCTACGAATTCGGCCTGCTCGGCAATGATGCGCTTAACCTCATCCGACGGGGTCGATTCCATCGCATCGCGGGACGTCTTGCTGTCCCAGCTCGCGATCGCGAGTAGTTTGCGATCGTCGCCGATCCTGCGATGCAGGCGCGTGCCGCAAGCACCCGGCGCACGCTGGATGATCTCGCTCGCGCGTACCCAGGCCTCGGCATAGGCTTCCGCAGTGTGCCCGGGGTGCACGTGCACTTCGAAGACGAAGATCACGGGTACTCGCGCCCGCTCTCGATGTCCCGCACTACGCGGCCGAACGGCAACAGCGCGAGCGGCAGCAACTTGATGTGTTGAGCGGCAAGCGGGATGCCAACGATCGTAACGGCGAAGAATGCCGCGAGCAGGAGATGCATGATCGCGAGTTCGAGGCCCGGAAGGATGATCCAGATGATGTTCATGATCAGCGCGAGTGCGCCGCCCGGGGGCTCGGTTTCGCGCACCTCGCGGCCGAATGGTGCCAGGACGCCGCCGGCGAGCTTGAAGCACTGGATGCCGAACGGAATCCCGATGATCGTCAGGCAAAGGACTATTCCGCCGAGCAGGTAGCCGAGGAAGATCAGGAATCCACCGAAGATAAAGAACAGGATATTGCCTATCAGTGACATCGTGCTTCGTCCTCCATACGAGCAATGCTACACCAATGAGACTGACAGCCGTCGCCTCGTCCCGGCAGACTGTCATTCGTCCCAGGCCGATAGCCAGGGCCGAACCCCGGCCAGCGAGAATCGTCGTATTTCCTGTACGGATATGGGGATGTTTACATGAGAAACAGCAAGATCGAGACTGATCGCTTCCGTTTGTGGGCGGGACTTGCACTGCTGATTGTTGCAATTGCCGGCTGCGAGGGCGGTGGCGACGGCATCGCGCAACAGCCCGAACCCAGGGACGTAAGCTGCGATTCGACCAGTGTCCTCGAGAACGGCGCCTGTCGGACGTTTGCGGAGCGGATCGATGCCCGCGCGTCGACGCCGTTCACCGAAGACGGTGAGCCGGTGGAACTCGAAGTGGTCATTTTCAAGCCGCTGGAAGGCGAGCGGTTCCCGTTGCTCGTGGTCAACCACGGCTCGACGGGAAGCGGTTCTGACCCGTCGCTGTTCGACGATACGTTCACGCACAAGCCGACAGCACTGCACTTCGTTGAGCGCGGCTGGATGGTCGCGTTTCCGCAGCGCCGCGGTCGCGGTCAGTCGGACGGTCTCTACGACGAGGGTTTCACGTCCAATCGCAGCGGCTATTCCTGCGACGCCACGATCGCGCTGGCCGGGGCCGATCGTGCACTCGATGACCTGGATGCCGTGACCGACTGGCTGCGGATGCGGTCGGATGTCGATACGACGCGCACGCTCGTGTCCGGGTCGTCCCGCGGCGGCATACTCTCCATCGCCTACCTCGCGCGACGGCCGGACGTGTACCTCGGCGCAATCAACTTCGTGGGTGGCTGGCTCGGCGAAGGCTGCGGGGATTTTGCCGCGGTGAATCGCACGCTGTTCGTCGATGGTGCGGCGTTTCCCGGGCGCTCCCTTTGGATCTACGGGGAAAACGACTCCTTTTACAGCCTGGGTCACAGCCAGGCCAACTTCGACGCATTCACGCAGGCGGGTGGCGTCGGCGATTTCGAGGTATTGCAGAGAGATCCCGGTTTGAACGGGCACTTCATCATCAATGACGCGGACCGCTGGGCAAATATCGTCGACGGCTATATCGACGAGCTTTGAGTTAAGGCTGGCAGACGTGCCAGGCTCGCGCGGTCAGGGCCGGCGCGGCTCAAAGTATTCGTGGTGAACTTTGCCGTTAGCGATCGTCACGAAGCTCGATTCGGGTACCTCCTGCCAGGCATCCGCAAGACTGGTCAGTGGTTCCGAGACGATCGCGTAGGTTTTCGGTGAGACGCGATCCGCTTCCGGTGTAAGGTCCTGCAGCGCTTCGACATCGGTGCTGTGAAACAGCGAGCGCGATTCACGTGCGCTCGAATAACGCACGGCATAGAGGTTTTCGCCGTCGCTGATGCCGAGCGACATCTGTAACGGCTGCTCGATGCCGTGCTCTTCGCCGATCATCTCGACGAAGCCCGCCATACGGGCAATGCCGCTCGCGACATCGCTGGCCATGCCGAAAGTCAGGGCCAGGTAAAACATGATCTCCGAATCGGTCGTGCCCTCGACCGCGTTAAAAAGCTCCGGCGCGACGGCGAACATCAGGTCCCGCCGGATCCGTTCGTAGCCTTCGATGGCGCCGTTGTGTACGAAGAGCCAGTTCTCGTGACGGAACGGGTGGCAATTGCTGCGCTGTACGGAGCCGACAGTAGCCGCCCGGATGTGAGCCAGGAATAACGAGGCCTTGATCTGCTGCGAAAGAGCAAGCAGGTTGCCGTCGTTCCATGCCGGCCGCACGTCCTTGAACACACCGGGAAACTCCCTGTCGTTGTACCAGCCGATGCCGAAGCCATCGCCGTTGGTGGTCGTCTCGCTCGACTTCGCGCGGAGGCTCTGGACGATCAGCGAATGCTCCGGTTCGAACAGGGCTTCGTGAAGATAGATGGGCGTGCCCGAATAGGCGATCCAGCGGCACATTGCGTTCTCCCGTGACGGCAAGGAAACCCGATGATAGCGCGAGGAATATGTTGCGGCTCACCGAGTTGATTCCCCGGAAACATGCGGGTTACTCTTCCAGAAGACCCAGGCATCGCTCGAATGACTAACCAACTCTGAATGTCCCTCCGCCACGGATCCGCGATCTTAGCGGCGATACTCGTTGGTCTCGTCTTCATTGCTTATCATGCGGCCCCGGACAATGGATTCCACTTCGATGACTACGCGAACATCGTCGAACAGAAGCCATTACACGTGGAAGAAGCGAGTCCTTCGGCACTCGTTGATGCAGCGCTCAATGGCAGGCATCCCCAGCGTTTCGTCGCCAATTTGACGCTTGCCTTCGATTGGTGGCGGGGCGACGGGTCGCCGCGGCCGTTTCAGTGGACCAATCTGATCATCCACGTGCTGGGTGCCCTGCTCGTGTTCGCTTTACTGAGGACGGTACTCGCGACGCGCGGACCCGGTGGGGATCTGATCGTTGCCATCTCGGCTTTTTTCGGCGCCGCATGGTGGGCCCTGCATCCCATCCAGGTGCAGGCGGTGACTTACATCGTCCAGCGGATGACCTCCCTGGCCGCGGTTTTCGTGATTGCGGCCGTGCTGGCGTATGTGCATGGTCGAACGAATCCTGCCCGGCGCTGGCGATGGATGACATTGGCGGGGGTTTGCGGGCTGATGGCGATCTTCACCAAGGAGAACGCCTGGGTATTGCCGCTGGTTTTTCTTTTGGCCGAATACGGTGTCGTCCGCACCTCGGGCAGCCTTATTCGTGACCGTCTCGATTGGGCGTTGATCCTCGTTCCGGCAGGCATTGCCCTGTATGTCGCAGTTGCCCTGTGGAGCGGGGCGGGTCCCTTCGCAGAATGGATCTACAGCGCATACGAGGGTAGAGCTTTCACTCTTGAGGAGCGTTTGCTCACTCAGCCCAGGATCGTCGTGTTCCATTTCTCGCAGCTGATCGGGCCGCTGCCGGGAAGATTCGCAATCGAACATGCCTTTCCGGTGTCGCGGGGCCTGTTCGATCCGGCCACCACTTTACCCGCGCTAATGGCGGTCTGCGCGTGGGTCGGATTGGGTCTGTGGTGCCTGGTGTCGCCCGGCCGCAGGCTGGCAGGGTTCTTCATCCTCTGGGTCCCGCTGACCCTTGGCATTGAGAGCAGTATTATCGGGCTGGAGATGGTCTTCGAACACCGGATGTACTTGCCCTCTGTCGGGATCGCCGGTCTTCTCGCAATCGCTTGCAGATGGGCGCTCGCGCATACGGCGATGCCGGTCAGGGCTGGCGCCGCGGCTTTGTGCGTTACCTTACTGGCCGCGGTACTCGTTTCCACCCTGAGCCGGGTGCCGGAATGGGCCTCTGACGTCAAACTCCTGGAACGGGCTTACCAGCATGCCCCGGAGTCACCCCGTGTCATCGGCAACCTCGGTGTTGCGTATATGAATGCAGACCGTCTCGACACGGCCGGTGATTTTCTAGAGCGGGCGATCGAATTGGACCCCCAGTGGCCCAAGGCCTGGTACAACCTTGCTGTCTGGCACGCAAAACGGGGTCAGGACGTCGCTGCCGTATCCGCTTATCGGAAGACACTGGAACTGTCACCGGAAAGCGTGCCGGCGTGGCAGGGTCTCGGTGATGTTTATCTCGATTCAGGAAAGGCTGCGGAGGCCAAAGCAGCCTACGATGAAGCCTTGCGCATCGCGCCGCAACGTGCGGACATCCTTAGACGCCGGGGAAGACTGCTCAGCGACGCTTTTGCTCAGCACGAGGACGCATTACGCGACCTGGACCGCGCGCTGACGATTAGCGCCAAATCTTACGAAGTGCGGGTGGATCGGGCCGTGGTGCTTGGCCGGCTGGGAAGAAGCAGTGAAGCCATCGAGGAATTTACCGCAGCGATTAACCTGCGGCCGCAGGATCCGCAGGCCTACTACGACAGGGGGCTGACCCACTTTCGCGAGAACGACAATGCGGCGGCGCGTATGGACTTTTTCACCGCCGCGCAACTCAATCCGGCTTATGCGGATGCCCATGTAGGGCTGGCTTCGGTGAGCCTCATGGAACGGAACTATGCCGAGGCCCGCGCCGGGTTCGAACACGCCCTGTCGCTGGACCCGGGTCACGTGCATGCTCGCTTCAATCTCGGCGTCGTCATGGAGACCATGGGCGATCGTGAGAGCGCCCTGGTTCATTTTAATGAGGCCTGTGTTGGCGGTCATCCGCGAGCCTGCCGCGAAGCTGGCCGGCCGGAGCTTTCGAACTAACCGCAAGGACCCTGCCGATCCGCTTCGGATTTCAGCTAGAATCAGTACTGTCGGCACCAATCACTGGAGCGACACCATGCAGGACAAACTTCGCAAGCTGCGTAACATCGCGAACGATGTGACGCTGAGCCCCGCGCAAAAAGCGCGCTACCTGTCCCTCGAAGCCGAGAACATGCTGGCTTATCCGTCGCTGGATACGGAGACGCAAGACGCGCTCGACGAGCGCGTCATCTGCGACATGTACGAAGGACACGCGCCTTACAAACCGCGTTATGTCCTGCCGGACTACAGTGTCGTCATGCAAAACGGCAGCGAGTACCTTGAGCTGCCGGCACCCGAGACGCTGGATGAAGCGATCAACACGCTGATGATCGCCTACCACCACGTGCCCTCGGTGACGGGCATGCCTGTGTACATCGGCCAGCTGGACGAGCTGCTGTTGCCGTTCTGCGAAGGCGTCAGCGACGAGACTCTTTACGAAAAGATCAAGCTGTTCTGGCGTTACCTCGATCGCACGCTGCCCGATGCATTTATGCATGCCAACATCGGCCCGAAAGATAATCGCGTCGCCCGCACTATCCTGCGCGTCGACGCGGAACTCAAACAGATCGCGCCCAACCTTACTCTGCTCTACGACCCGCAAGAGAGCGGCGACGAAATCCTGGCAATGGCCGGCAGCAATATCGCGGAGTGCTGCAAGCCACACATCGCGAACCACCCCGTTCACGCGGATGCGTTCGACGAGCGCGGCTACGGCATCGTCAGCTGCTATAACGTGCTGCCGCTGGCGGGGGGTGCTTCCACGCTCACGCGCGTCAACCTGAAAGAGGTCGCCCTTCGAGCCAGCAGCGAGGCGGGCTTCTTTGCCGAAACCTTGCCGTATTACCTCGAACTCAATTTCCGCCTCACGCAGGCGCGCATCGACTACCTGTTCGACGAGTCCGGTTTCTTCGACGGTTTCCTCGTGAAGGAAGGATGGATCGACAAGGACCGGTTCACGGCGATGTTCGGCATTTTTGCCATGGCTGAAGCGGTCAACGTGCTGCAGGATAAAGAAGGACGTGAAGGCCGCTACGGTTTCGACGACACCGCAAATGCCATCGGCCACAGGATTTCAGAAGCACTCGCCGAGGCGGTAGAGGCCCGGTCACTCGACAATGTCTGGCGAAGCCATGCGCTGCTGCATTCGCAGGCAGGGCTGAGTGACGACGTTGAAGCGACGCCCGGCGTGCGCATTCCCTACGGCACCGAGCCGGACCCGGTCACGCACGTGCAGGCACTCGCGCCGCACCATCAGTATTACGACGCAGGGATCAGCGAGATTCTGACCGTGGACGAGAGCGTGACGAACAATCCCGAGGCGCTGGTGCAGTTGTGCAAGGGGGCTTTTGCCAGTGGTTTCCGCGAGTTCACGGTGAACGTCGCCAGCAACGACCTCGTGCGCGTCACCGGCTACATGGTGCGGCTCTCGGATATCCGCAAGTTCAGGGATCAGCAGGGCTCCCGCACGAATACGACCGTGCTCGGGGCGGAAGCCGCCGAAATGACCGGCATACTCGACCGCAAGCCACGCGTGGTGGGCAATGAACTCTCCCCGGGCTACCGTCAGTAAGATCCTTACCTATTCGATCGTGGACGGTCCGGGCAACCGGCTCGTCATCTTCCTGCAGGGCTGTAACTTTAACTGCACCGCCTGCCACAACCCCCACACCATCGGTGAATGCAATCACTGCGGCGACTGCGTGCCTGCCTGTCACGCCGACGCGCTGTCGCTGGTGGACGGCCGGATCGTGTTCAATCCGCTGACCTGCGACCAGTGTGACGATTGCCTCGCGGTGTGCCCGATCAATGCCAATCCCATGGTGCGCGATTACGACGTTGCGGACATCCTGGAACTGGCGCGCAGGCACCGGCCGTTCCTGACCGGGGTTACGGTATCGGGCGGCGAGCCGACCAGGCAGCTCGGTTTCGTCGTGGCCCTGTTCGAGGCGATCAAGGCGGACGAGGAGCTCGCGGGCCTCGACTGCTTCATCGACAGTAACGGCCATCTTGGCGCATCGGGATGGGACTCCCTGCTGCCGGTAACCGATGGCGTCATGCTCGACATCAAGAGCTTCGACGATGCTGTCCACCGCGAGCTGACCGGCAAGGAGAATCTGAAGAGCCTGCGGTCCGCACGACTAATCCATGAAGCCGGCAAACTGTACGAGCTGCGCTTCCTGCTGGTGCCCGGAGTAACGGATAGCGATGATGAACTGGACGGACTGGTCGATTTTATGAAGGATCTTGGCGGTGATGTCCGGGTCAAGCTCAATGCCTTCCAGCACCACGGTGTCCGACCAAAGGCGCTGGAATGGGAGAAGATGTCGAAAGCTGGCGTGGACAAGGCCGCCGCGCGCCTCCGCGAAGCGGGCATTCCCAACGTCGTTACACCGGCCGTGTACCTGTAGCGCCCTGCCGATACCCGGCGCAGAATAATCTCAGTCCTGATGCTGTAGCACGCGCTCCGTAGCCTGTCCGACGTCACGGCCGAACGATACGATCCCTTCTTCGTGACCGCCCATGATGGCGACGCCCTGTTGCCCGAAATCGGTCTCTTCATAAAGCCGCCGGAATTCGCGCGCCATCTCCGGCGTGCCGTAGGAGACGTCGCGCGAGGTTGTGGGAAACGTGTCAATCAGCTTGTTCCACATGGCCACACTGTGCACGTGCACCACGGCGCGGATGGCCGGGTCGAGCGCGTAGATGGCGGCGTGCGTCAGCGCCTCCGACGAGGCCTGCACCGGCCCCTCGCAGTGGACCTTGTTGGCCTCGATATCGCACCGGGTTACCCGGGCGTAGTGACGCTCGTCGGTCCGGGCGATGTCACCGGTCTGCGTGCCGCTTATGAGGAACGCGTCCGTATCGCCTTCGCGGATGCTGACGTTGCCGAAGCCGACGCCGTGCTGCGGGTAATAGCCGATGAGCCCTTGCTCATGGAGCCGGTTGCGCCACGCGTTGAGTTCCGCGACGGCTTCTTCCGGCAAGGCAGGCGCCTCGCGCCAGTCACACTCGTACTTTGTATAGCCTTCGTCGATCATCACCCGACGCCGGCGCGCTCCGGGAACAGCGCAGCGAGCCCTTCTTCGCTCGCTGCGCACACACCGCGTTCCGTGATGAGCCCGGTTACGAGTCGCGCCGGGGTGACGTCGAAGGCGTCGTTCCTGACCGGGGAGCTTTCGGGGACGATGCGTACTTCCCGGATCGCGTCCCCGTCCAGCCCGGAGACATGCGTCACTTCGTCGGCGCTACGCTCCTCGATGGGGATGTCGCGCAAGCCGTCGCTGATGGTCCAGTCAATGGTGGTCGACGGCAGAGCAACATAAAACGGGACGCCGTTGTCGTGCGCCGCGAGCGCTTTCAGGTAAGTGCCGATCTTGTTGGCGACGTCACCGGCGCACGTTGTCCGGTCGGTGCCGGTGATGCATATGTCCACGTGTCCGTGCTGCATCAGGTGGCCGCCGGCGTTATCGACGATAACCGTGTGCGCGATGCCGCTTTGCGTCAGTTCCCAGGCCGTGAGCTGCGAGCCCTGGTTGCGCGGCCGCGTTTCGTCCACCCAGACATGGATGGGGATGCCGCGTTCCTGCGCAACGTACATCGGTGCGGTTGCCGTGCCCCAGTTGATCGTCGCGAGAGAACCCGCGTTGCAGTGGGTCAGTATGTTCACGGGCTCGCCGTTCTTGCCTTCTGCAATCGTGCCGAGAAGTTCCGCGCCGTGCTCGCCGATGCCGCGCGAGATCGCGATGTCTTCTTCGCAGATGGTCTCTGCCTCGGCGCGCAGCCTCGTCACCATCGCCTCGCTATCGGATACGTCGGCCAGCACCGCCAGCATGCGCTCTATACCCCAGCGAAGGTTGACGGCCGTCGGCCGTGTCCCAGCGAGTGCCTCCGCGGCCGAGCGGACGAATTGGAGCTGCCGGGCGAGTGAATTGGCGGATGAGCAAGCCTCCAATGCCGCGAGATAGAGGCTCCAGGCCGCCGTCGCACCGATCAGGGGCGCACCCCGCACGAGCATGTCGCGGATGGCAATCGCTCCGTCGGCGTGGGTCCGGAGGTCGACTATCTCGTAGCGGTGCGGCAGGCGCCGCTGGTCGATGATCTGCACCGTCGCAGGATCGTCGGGGTGCAACCAGATCGTTCGGAAAGTCTCTCGAGCGGTTTTCATCGTGCGGTGAAATCGTCTGTTCCGGGGCGGATCGTACGAGGAAACAGTCTGTAACAAATTGGATGGTTTTGGAAATTGTCGTGAAACATCATCGTCGCACAGTTTCATCGTGGGTCGACGATCTCCATTCGATACTGCCACAAAAGAGTGTGGAGAGAGCGATCAGGAGCACGACCGATTAAAGGAGGATCGACAAATGACTTACAAATTATCTATCACTCTCATCCTGGCATCGATACTGGTTCTCATGTTTGCGGCCGTTGGCGCCCAGCAGGGACAAGGCGGCGGCAGCGGTGACCGCGACCAGCAGATGGATCGCGACTACGACCGTGACATGGACCGGGATCGTGACTATGACCGTGACATGACCCAGGATCGCGATTACGACCGTGATATGGACCAGGACCGCGATCGTGACCAGTTAAAGGGACAGGATCAGGACCAGGACCGCGACCGCGTTCAGGATCGTGACCGCCTGCATATTACGGATCCGGCGAGCCTCAGAGACGAAGACATTTATGGTAGTGCGCTGATGTCCGAAGAAGAGCTACGGCAATATCGTAATCAGCTCATGAACATGGAGACGAATCAGGCTCGCGAACACTTCCAGATTCAGCATGAATCGAAGATGCAGGAACGTGCACAACTGCAGGGCGAAGACCTCGTGCCGGCAGGTCAGGGTTCCATCTACGGGGGCGAACTGATGACCGTGCAGGAGCGCAACCAGTATCGTGAGCAGCTGCGCCACATGGACTCGGATGAGGAACGAGAAAAGTTCCAGGCTCGGCACCAGGAGCAGATGAATCTGCGTGCAAAGGCCCTGGAGCTTGACATCGAGGAAGCCGAGTAACCCCGTCCCCCGAATTCGGTGACCTCACTGACTGGGGGCCGGTGCAGTCCGGCCCCCTTTTTACCGGGAGGACAGCATGAAATCCGTACAGAAAAGTTTGTTGCTCGGCGGCCTGATCCTGTTTGCAGGCGTGACAGCGGCCGAGCAGGACGACGATCCGCGCTTCTCCATCTCGGCTGGCGCGGAATACACGACAGGCACCTATGGCGGCGATGCGGACATCGAGGACTTCTACGTACCGATCAAGGCCACGATGGACTTCCGCCGGCTTTCGTTCCGTCTGACAGTGCCGTACCTCAGCGTGAGGGCGCCTGAGGGAACGGTCATCACCGGACCCGGCGGCGAGCCGATTCCCGGTACCGGAGATATCGTGACCAATAGCGGCATCGGCGACGTGATCGGCAGCATAACGCTCCACGACGTCATTCAGAACCGGCGGCTGGGCTTTGCCATGGATCTCACGGGCAAGGTCAAGTTCGGCACGGCCGACGTGGACAAGGGCCTCGGAACGGGCGAGAACGACTTCACGGTCCAGGCCGACTTCCTGAAGTTCGCCGACAGGGTTACGTGGGTCGGCTCGATCGGTTACAGGTTCCGGGGGCAGCCGCCCGGCGCTACGCTGGACGATGCGCTCCTGGCCTCGGCCGGCGGCATCTACAAATTCAGCGGCGACACGAGAGCCGGAATGTTCTTCGACTACCGTGAGTCGTCAATCGGTGCCGACCCGACGCAGGAGCTCAGTATCTTCCTGTCGAACCGCGTCAGTGCCGACTGGCGTCTCCAGGCCTTCGTCTTCAGGGGATTCACTGATAGCGGTGCGGACTGGGGTGCCGGATTGCAGATCAAACGGTATCTCCCGTCGCTTCGTTGAAGACCCGCAAAGCCCGAAGCGCTGTCCGGGCGGCAGGGAGAGCTTCGCGACCGTGCCGCCGCCTTCCCGAGGAAGCAGCTGAATCTTCCAGTTGTGTTTGAGGACCAACTGGTTTGCGATGGCAAGGCCGAGCCCCGAGCCCCCGGTCGTTTGCCCATTCGGCGAGACGACGCGGTGGAACGGCCGGAACACGGCGTGTACTTCCTCTGCAGGTATCCCGGGCCCTCGATCAGCAATCTCGATAGCGACCTCTTCGTCGCTGCAGTGCAGCTCGACGTCGATGGGTTTGCCGTTTCCATGCTGCGCGGCGTTCTTCAATAGATTCGCCAACACGCGCTCGAGGGCGGCCGCGTCGGCGAAATAGACGCAGGGAGGGTCTTTGCGGTGCAGTCTCAGCTCGGATCCTTCGAGTTTCAGATCTCCCGCGAGCGACTCGATCATCTGCCAAAGGTCCAGCTGCACCGGGAGATCGCCTTCCACGCCCCGCGAGAACTGCAGGAACTGCCGGATGAGGCTGTTCATTGTTTCCAGGTTATGCCGAATCCGTTCGACGAGTTCCGGGTTCGAGTCCTGGTCGAGCATCTCGACCGCGAGACCCAGGCGGGTGAGCGGCGTACGCAGATCATGCGAGATGCCCGCGATCATCACCGTGCGATTTTCCGACAGCTGCTGCAGGTCGGCAGACATGCGGTTGAATGTCCTGGCGAGGCTGGCAATCTCCTCGGGACCCTCCTCGGAAATCGACGGCGGGTTCCCCCCCCGCCCCAGTTTCTTCACCGCGTCCGATAACCGATTGAGGGGCCGGACGACCCTGCGAACCTCCAATACGCTCGCTAGCAATGTGAGCAAGGCACCGACGCCAACCGTCAGGATCAATACGACCGGCGAGTTGATGCCGAGTCGCTCCTTGTCGAATCCCAGTCTGTAGATCACGCCGTGAGCGGGAACGTCCACCCAGATGATCGGACTGGCATGAGACTCAACGATGCGCAGGTCTTTGCCTGCGCGCGCATCGAGTGCCTCGTGAAAGAACGGGTAGAAAGGCAGGTCCGAGGTGGTCTCGAGTGACTCGAATGGCTGTTCGGCGACGATCAGGCCGTGATCCTGCATCAGCCGGTCTTTCAGTTCTGCATGCATTGCCACAGGGAGACTCTGTAAAGAATGTGCGGCCGCGACGACGACCGCGGCGAAATCGTCCGCCGAGCGTTTTGCCATCGGGTTGTAGAGGGTAAGCGCGATCGTTACCACGGTCCTCCCCAGTAGCGAGCGTGGATAATGTTTCACGATGCGCCTCCTTCGGGCGTGAACTGGTAACCGACGCCCCAGACGGTCCGAATGAGTTTGGGGTCGGAGGGATCGTCTTCGATCTTGTGTCTGAGTCGCGTTACGCGGACGTCGATACTGCGGTCGAACGGGTCCCGCTCGCTCCCGCCGAGGCAGTCCATGATGAAGTCTCTGCTGAGGACGCGGTTCGGGCGATGCACCAGGACCTGCAGCAGGTCGAACTCGGCTCGTGAAAGATCCACCTCGTCGCTGCCGCGATACAGGACACGTCGTTGACCGTCAAAACGGAAATCACCGAAGCGATAGCCCGTATCGCGTTGCGGTTCGGGTTCGCCGGACGGAGCGCTGCGGCGCAGGACCGCGCGGATCCGTGCGAGCAGCTCGCGCGGATTGAAGGGTTTGGGCAGGTAGTCATCGGCGCCGACCTCGAGCCCGACGATGCGGTCGAGCTCCTCGCCCCGGGCCGAGATCATCACGATGGGTAATTTGTGGTCGCTCCGCAGGCGCCTCGCGATCGACAGGCCGTCCTCGCCGGGGAGCATCAGGTCGAGTATGACAAGGTCGGTGACGTTGTCGGCGAGCCAGGCGTCCATCGCCTCGCCGTCCTCGAC
>JAACFJ010000156.1 GCA_009937505.1 Gammaproteobacteria bacterium | reverse complement strand
TCGGGAACTGGAAGCGATGCAGGTCGCGATTACGGCCGTCGATGCCGTCATAGACGTAGCGCGTGTACTGGTAGTCGAGACCGAAGTCGAGCGTGCCGTTGCCGGCCTCGAAGCGGTGAAAACCGGCGAATACCTGGTTCTCCTTGGTTCTCACCGACGCGGGAGCGGGCGAGCTGGAAAAGTCCGCCGGGGGCTGCCGGGTAATACTCAGTGCGAAGAACGGCGGACGTCCTTCTGCCACCGATGAATCTGCAGGCTGGCTGGTGGAAGCGCAGCCTGCCTGGGCGGTGGCGAGGACCGCCACAATGACCGCTGCGAAGAGCTGACGCTGCATATCCGATGACTAGCGCGTTGCGAATCAGTCCGAGTATTCAGGATATTGCGGTTGGCTCACCGAATCCAACCCGCCCCGCCGTCCTGTCAAAGAAACAGGCTCTGCAGCAGGTGTTCCTGGACCGGCTTGCCGCCGTCCAGGTCCTTGAGGTAGTAGCGGGGGATGCCGAAGCCTTTCTTGCGCCGGTGCAGGATGTTCGACGGCAGGATGTCCTTGTAGGCGTACTTCAGGATGCCCTTGAGTTCACCCTCGTGGTAGCGGACATCTTCCGGCAGGGAAAACGAAAACTCGATGATTTTGCGGGCGAGGAACGGCACCCGTGCTTCGAGTGACACTGCCATGCTGGTGCGATCGACTTTCGTCAGCACCATGCCCGGCATGAAGGTATGGAAGTCGAGGAGCTGCAGGCGCGTCCGGACCGGCAGGTCGTCACGCCAGTGCTCGCGATAGTGCCACCAGTCGTCGTAGTCGCGCGGGATGTTGAAGCGATCCCGGTATTCGGATTTTGCCGCCTCGGGCATGCCGTGCATGATCTTCGCCCATAGAGTGGGACCGTGCGCGAACGCAATCTCCAGGACTTTTGTCATCCGGGTGACCGGGCTGCGACGACCGAATGGTTTACGCAGGCGATAAGCAACGCGGTCCATCGCGGCAGGCCACGAAGGCAATCGTTCGTAGCGCTCGAAACGCGGATAGGTGCGATAGCCGCCGAATACCTCGTCTCCGCCGTCGCCCGTCAGGACCACGGTTACGTTTTCCCGCGCCACCTTCGATACGAGGTAGGTCGGCATGGCCGATTCGTCGGCGAACGGCTCGTCGAACCATCTCTTCAGGTTCGGCAGCAGGTCACCGGCCGCGGCCTGCGACAGCATGCGCTCGTGGTGCCGGGTGCCGAACAAACCGGCGACTTCGCGCGCGTAAGGCGTTTCCGACTTCTCATCGGAATCGAAGCCGATGGAGAATGTCGATACGTCCGCGCCGAGCCCGGATGCCGATGCGACGATCGTGCTGGAATCGACGCCGCCCGACAGGAAGAAACCGAGCGGGACGTCGGAGATCATCTGGTCGCGAACGGACTCGTCGATGAGTGCTCGCAGTTCTTCGGCGGCCTCGTCGACGGAGATTGCGCGAGCCTGGCCCGGGACCGGCACTGACCAGAAAGGTGCGGGATCCGAAAGCTTGCCGGCATCCGGATCAAAGACGATGCGGTGCGCCGGCGGCAGTTTGAAACAGTTCCTGTAAAGCGTCTTGGGTGCGGGCACATAGCGGTAGCCGAGGAAATCGTAGAGCGCCGTTTCGTCGAACTCGAGATCTGCCGCATCGAGTGCAGCCTCGATCGCCTTGAGCTCCGAGGCAAACGCGAATCGCCGGCCGTCGTAGTAATAATAGAGTGGCTTGATGCCGGGCCGGTCGCGGTACAGCCTGAGTTTCCGGTCCCGCGCGTCCCACAGTGCGATCGCGAACATGCCATCGACGTGGTCGATAAAGCCGTCGCCCCACTCGAGGTAGGCGTTCAGCAGCACCTCTGTGTCCGACTGCGTGCGGAAAGTATGGCCCAGCTTCCCGAGTTCATCCCGCAGCGCGAGAAAGCCGTAGATCTCGCCGTTGAAGACAATCCAGGTCTGGCCGTCGTCCGCGAACATCGGCTGCATCGCGGCCGCATCGAGGTCGATGATCGACAGCCGCCGGAAACCGACCCGCACCGGGCCTTCGAGTTGCAGGCGGCCGTCATCCGGCCCGCGGTGTTCGATGGACGCGAGCGCGGCAGTGTAATCCCAGGAGGGGTCCGTCCCGCCGACGAAGCCACACATGTTGAAATTCCTGTTTCCCGGCGGAGCCGATAGCTGAATACTCTATTCGCTTGCCCGGCGGCCCGCAACGAACGCTGCCGGGACCGATTATGCGCGTGATACGCTAGCCGCCACTCCGAACCCGCGGGCTTCAACGAACATGCGAATCGCCCACATCAACCTGGCAAAAGGCTACCGTGGCGGTGAACGCCAGGCCGAGCTGCTGATTCGTGCCCTTGGCGGGCTCGGCGTGGAGCAAGTCCTGATTGCCCGGTCGAATCGTCCACTGGCCGAGCGGCTTGCCGATACCGGCATCGAGATCCGTGGCTGCGCTGGATTGCTGTCGGCGTTCCAAGCGACCCGGGGCGTCGATGTCGTTCATTCGCACGAAGGCCGGGGCGTCTATGCCGCCTGGCTGCGCAACGAACTTTCCGGCACGCCGTACATCATCACGCGCCGCGTCAACAATCCGCTGGGCGACAGCTGGTTGACGCGCAGGGCTTACACCCGCGCCGCGTTCGTTGCATCGGTTGCGGCCGACGTCGCGCGGATCGTGCAGGCATTCGACGAGCGCGTGAACAGCTGCGTCATTCACAGCAGCAGCAGCGGCCTGCCGGTGGACAGCGCGTCCGCGAAGTCCATCAGGGATCGCTTTCCGGATAAATGGATCATCGGCAACGTCGGCGCCCTGGACAATGCGCAGAAGGGCCAGGAATACATCATCGAGGTGGCCCGGCGGATGAAGGATTCGCATCCCGGGTTCCAGTTCCTGCTGGTGGGCGGCGGCGATGACGAAGCGATGTTGCGCGAGCTGGCTGGTGATCTTCCCAATATCAGCTTCGAGGGCTGGTCCGACAGGGTCGGCGATTACCTCGCCGCGTTCGACCTGTTCATCCTACCGTCCAATAAGGAAGGCATCGGCGGCATCCTGCTGGATGCGATGGATCGTGCGCTCCCCATTGTCGCGAGCCGCGTCGGCGGTCTGCCCGAGATCGTGGGCGATGGCGAGAACGGAATCCTCATCGATCCCCGGAGCCCGGACCAGCTGGAGCATGCCATCCTGCGGCTCTATGATGACCCGGACCTGCGGCGTGCCATGGGTGCTCGCGGGAGGGAGTTCTCGCGAGACTTTACGGCCGAGGCGATGGCCGCAAAGTATCTCGACTTGTACAAGCAGGCGACAGCCAATGAGTAACTTCTACGTCGTCGCGAACGATATCCCGGGGGCCTTCATCGAGTGCGGTGTGTGGCGCGGTGGTTCATCGATGGCGGCCGCGCTGGCTCTGAAAGAGCTGGGGGACGAGTCCCGCGAACTCTGGCTGTACGACACCCAAGAAGGCACTAGCGCGCCGACCGAGGAAGACGTCGATATCGGCGGGCAGTCAAAAAGGCCGTTCTGATCCTCGACGATTACGGCTACTGGCAAGGCGCCCGCAAGGCGGTCGACGAGTACTTCGCAACGCACAGCATCCGCCCCCTGATGGGGCGGGTCGATGTCGCGGGCCGGGCGATCCTCAAGCCCTGAACCTGGAGGCTCCTCAGTCGGCCTGTTCGTCCTTGCCCTCGTCATCGCGCTTGAATGCAGTGATCTTCTCGTTCACCGACTTGAGATGCAGGTCGCGCTGCGGGAACGGAATCTCGATGCCGTTCTGGCGCAATGCGCCGAGTATTTCCTCGTGCACGGCATGCATCAGCGGCAGGCGGTCCGACAGTTCACGCGAGTGAAGGTAGAGATTGAAGTTCAACGAGCTGTCGCCGAAGCCGATGAAATAAACTTTCGGCGGTGGTTCGTCCAGTATCAGCGGCATGCTCTCGAGAGTTCTCTGCATCACGCGATGGGCGAGTTGCACGTCGGACCCATACGAAATGCCGACCGGAATGACGATTCGGGTGATCGGGTCCGACAGCGTCCAGTTGATGACCTGTTCGGTGATGAACGACTTGTTCGGGACGATGATTTCCTTGCGATCCCAGTCGGTAATCGTCGTTGCGCGAATGCGGACGCGGGAGACCGTCCCTGTCAGTTGACCGACCGTCACCGTATCGCCGACACGGACCGGCCGTTCGAACAGGATGACGAGGCCCGAGACGAAGTTCGCGACGATTTCCTGCAGGCCGAAACCGAGACCGACACTGAGCGCCGCTACCAGCCACTGAATCTGTGACCACTGCCAGCCGACGACATTCAGCACTACGATCGTGCCGACAGTAACGACGACGTATCTCAGCAGCGTATTGATTGCGTAGCGGCTGCCGGGCTGCAGCGTCATACGTTGCAGCACCGCAATTTCCATCAGGCCGGGCAGGTTCTTCGACGCGATCGCCGTCACGCCGGCAATCACGAGGGCCAGGAGCAGGTCGGCCAGCGTCACGGGAACGATGGCTTCTTCACCCGCGATCATGGTCGTCTGGGACCACAGGGAGACCTGGTCGAGTATGCCGAGCGCCGGCACGACTTCCGACCAGATGCCCCAGGTGGCAAGCGCCCCGACAAGGAACAGCCCGGCGTTGAGCAGGCGCGTCGACTGCTGGTCGACCGCATCAAGATCGAGCGGCTTGCTCTCGACGACGGGCGCTTCCGACTCTTCTTCCTCATCACCGGCCGCTTTGCGCGCTTCCCGTTCCTCGATCGCCATCTGCCACGCGATCTTGCGTTTCGTGAGCGCGAGCCAGCGAGTAATCACCAGGTTGACGACAATGATGGCGAGGACCAGCCAGAACGTATCAATGAGACGCCCGGTCAGCGTTGCGGCGGTGTAGAGGTAACCAACGAGCGCTGCCAGCGCCAGCAGCAAGGGGCTGCCTGCGCCCAGCACGTACCAGAGCCAGC
>JAACFJ010000041.1 GCA_009937505.1 Gammaproteobacteria bacterium | reverse complement strand
ATGGGGATGTTCGAGACACTGGTAGGAAGCCGGGTTCCACAAAAATACCGCAAGTATTTCGACCTTCCCGAGCGCCGCGACTCGCAGAAGTTCACAAACACTGCGGATACCCTTCTCGGATCAGCCGCGAAGGCATGGCTGGCGGATAATGAGGGACCTTGCGGCGTCTACAGGCTGCAGCTCGGCATCGATGCGCTCTGTCTGCGCGTCGGTCTGCTAGAAAAAGCCGAGCGGAGCATCGATATCCAGAGTTACCTGATCCGCGATGACCTGAGTGGCAATCTGATCGCGCTCAAGCTGATCGAGGCTGCAAATCGCGGTGTTCGGGTGCGACTGCTCATGGACGACGCCCTGACCGAGCCCATCGATGCGGGCCTCCTGAGCCTGAACGACCACATCAACATCGAGGTTCGCGTATTCAATCCCTTTCCGCGGCGCCGCTCCCGGCTGATCAGCTTTATCGCGAACTTCAATATCTTGAACCGGCGCATGCACAACAAGTCGTTTACCGTCGACAACCAGGTGACCATCGTCGGCGGGCGAAATCTCGCGGATGAGTATTACCAGACCAGCGTAACGAGCGAGTTTCTCGACGAGGATATCGCCGCGATCGGTCCCGTGGTCGACGATGTCTCGAATGGGTTCGATGAATACTGGAATACCAAGGAAGCCATACCGATCAGCGTCTTCGACAAGTACGTTCCGCACCAGGCGCTCAACGAGACGATCGAGGCCGGGCAACGCCATCTCGAGAAACAGAGGGACAGCCCCGTGATACGTGGGCTCAACGAACACCTGGTCCGCGAGCTCGTCGATGGTGTGTTGCCATGGGTCTCGGCAAAGACCGAATTGGTGCTCGATCATCCGGACAAGGTGCGCGGGCTCGTTCGCCGGCAGATCGGCGAAGTTACCCAGCGACTGATACAGATGGTCTCATCGGCCACCGAAGAGGTAATCGTCGTTTCACCCTATTTCGTCCCGCAACGCGAAGGTGTGGATTTCTTCGGCGCGCTCGCCAAGAAAGGCGTACGCGTCGTCATATTGACGAATTCGCTTGCGTCCACGAACCACTCGAGCGTACATGCGGTTTATGCACGCTATCGCAAGCCGTTGCTGCGCCACGGCGTTGAGCTGTACGAGTTACGTCCGATCGAGGACGGCAGCATGGTTGGCGACGCGGATAGCGCCAGGCTGACGTTGCATTCGAAGGTTGCGATTGTCGATCGGCTCAGTGCCTTCGTTGGTTCGTTCAATCTCGATCCGCGCTCGCTCTACATCAATACCGAGCTCGGCATGGTCGTCGAGTCCGGCGACATCGCCGGGGCGATGGCATCGTCCGGCCTCGAATCACTGGGGGCGGTGGCGTACCGGCTGCAACTGAATCGAAGGGGGCGCCTGAACTGGCACTACAACAGCCAAGGCGAAATCCTGGTCGCTCGAACCGAGCCTGACACCAGCCTGTGGCGCCGGATACTCACACGGCTGATGGGCCTGCTGCCGATCGAAGAACAGATGTAGTTATTCGGCGTCTTCGACCAGGCATTCCTGCAGCTCGTTTGCATAGCGCTCCTCGCGCACAGCACCGCGCTGCATGGTTATCTGGTAGCCGACGTAGTATTTGAATACGTTACTGACGTAGGTAACCGTCTCCCTGCCGATTCTGCGTGCAGCGATGATCTCAACGTTGTCGAACCAGCGGTTGGGATCGTAACCGTTCTCGGCCGCTTCCAGCCGGTAGCGGTTGATCTTGGCCGGGCCGGCATTGTAGGCGGCCAGGCTGAAGATCCACTGGTTCAGGTCACCGAACTTCTCATCTGAAAAATACCGATCCGCGATGAAGCGCATGTACTTTGCGCCGGCATGTACGTTGCCGTCGACCGTGGTAATGTCGTCGATGCCGACGTTCTTGTCCGCTGCGGTCGACGGCTTTATCTGCATGATGCCGATGGCCCCCGCAGGGCTCCTTCGGTCCTGGCGCAACCCGGACTCCTGGAAAGCTTGTGCCGCGAGCATCAGCCAGTCGAAATCGAATTTCTCGCCGTATTCCTGAAACACGCCGATCAATTCCTGCATCTTCTGTAACGATTTGCCTGTGTGGGAACAGCGAACGCGTGATGCGTTGGACAGGTAACGGTTGTACGTATCGTTTCCAACAAGCGTCCCCTTGCCGTACTTTTTCAGGAAGCCTTTGATGATTCCCGCAAATTGCGGATTGTCCTTGCGCATCGCCCAGGCTATCGAGCCCCCTTCGTTCACGACGAGGTCGTCGCGCACAACGATGTTGGGAAACACGGTCGCCCAGAATTCCGCCTTGTAATCGTCCATGACGGTCATTTCGATCATTCCGCCGTTTACCATCTCGAGCAGGTCCTCTGCTTCCAGTATCTCGTCCGCGAGATGGATAGCGGGTGGCTCGAGCCCGCGGGACCCGAAATCTGCGATCAGGGCCTGCATGTGCTCGAAGTAACTGCTGGACTCGCGAATGACAATCTCCTTTCCCGCCAGGTCGTCCAGAGTATCGATCGGGGGCGCGCCGGGACCGGTGACGATGACTTCGTCGATATCCCGAAGCATTGGCCGCGCGAAGCTGGCCAGCGCGGATCGCTCAGGCGTGATCGTCAGGTCGCCGGCGGCCAGGTCGGCATGCCCGTCGAGCAAAGCGGGGATGAGCTGGTCACGGCTGACGGGGATCACCACCACGTAGACCTTGATGTTGCGCCGGCCCAGTTCATTGTTTACGTAGGATTCAAGACGCTGCAGCAGGTCGTAAGTAGCCCCCTTGGGCAGGCCATTGACGTAATAGAACTGGTAGCCGCCGAAAGGCACGACGGCGCGAACGATGCGGCGTTCAACCATTCCGTCGAAGTCGCCGAGCCAGGGTTCCCAGATTACGCGGAAAGGCATCGGGAGAATGTCACCGGCAGACACGTTCTCGTCGAGCGCCAGGTACCCCGGCACGGGGGCCGCATCCGTGTCCGATGCGGCAGCGTCCTCCCCGGATTCGTCGGTCAAGGCCGGATCCGGCGGGTCGCCGTCGGCAGCCGACCCCTGCGGGGGCTGTTCGCCGCCGCATGCCGCGATCCAGGTCAGGGCGAGCAGGACTGCAATCTGGATTTTCATGGTCAACCGGTAGAGACGGTGGATAGTCGAATTCTCGCAGCTGTTCGTTCCGGAAACCAGAACTCGCCGACCGGCCGGTTGCCATTCAGGGTGCTTGACGTCCGTAATGCCTGCAGCTGAGACTGTGCAGATGAGTGAGCTGGATTACAGAGGCGTGGCGGCGGCTGCGAGGGAAGCATCGGCGAGGGTTGCGGACCTGGTTCGAGAAACACCCCTCGACTATTCATATCGATTCAGCGCCGAGACGGGCGCCGAGGTGTACTTCAAGCTCGAAAATCTTCAATACACGGGCTCGTTCAAGCTGCGCGGTGCAGCGAATCGCGTCGCGACGCTGACGCCGGAGCAAAAGAAGGCCGGGTGTGTGACGGCGTCCAGCGGCAATCATGGTGCGGCCGTCGCGTACGCCATGGGAAAGCTGGGTATCAACGGCGTCATATTCGTGCCCGAGCAGACCTCGAGTGCGAAAGTCGATGCAATAAGGAGTTACGGCGGCGATGTCCGGTTTTTCGGCACTGACGGCCTCGATACCGAGCTGCATGCCCGCGACTACGCCGATGAGCACGGCATGTTCTACCTGTCGCCTTACAACGACCCAGAGGTCATCGCGGGACAGGGCACTTGCGGTATCGAAATAGCGGCTCTGATGCCGCAGGTCGATGTGCTGTATGTTGCGGTCGGCGGTGGCGGGCTCGTCAGCGGCGTTGCCAGCGTGCTCAAGTCCGCTCAACCAGCGATCCGTATCGTGGGCTGTCAGCCCGAGGCATCGGCCGTCATGGCACACTCGGTCGAGGCCGGCCGGATCATCGATGAAACCAGCCGGCCAACCCTGTCGGACGGCACCGCGGGAGGCATAGAACAGGACGCGATCACGTTCGGCCTGTGCGAGACGCTGGTCGACGAGTTCGCACTCGTCAGCGAGGCCGAAATAGGCGCGGCGATGTGCCGGTTCATCGACTTTGAACATCAGCTCATCGAGGGCGCCGCGGGCGTCGCGCTGGCTGCCATGTTGGCGCAAAAAGACGCTATTGCCGGGCTGAAAGTGGTGGTCCTGATCTGCGGTGGCAACGTCAGCCGCGATACCCTGAAGCGTGTCCTTTAGTTGACCGGACGGTCGCGTGCCGCGCGATGAATTGCTGCGCTATAGCCGGCGTACTACGCTTCAGGCGTCGTTTTTTTGAACCGGGGGGCGAAACAGCCCTCAAACCTCGAGGAAACCCAAAGAAAAACCGAAGTCAGGGATCCGCCATGCATCATTCTGTCGTCTTCGTCATCTCGATCATGTCTGTCATCGTGGCCGGCACGGCAGCCGCCGATGTCACGGCATTCGTTAACGTCAACGTGCTTCCGATGTCGGCGGAGAGGATCATCGCGCAGCAGACCGTCATTGTTCGAGACGGCGTTATTGGCACGATCGGCAACGTTGACGAAGTGCCCGTGCCGGAAGATGCGCGGGTGGTCGACGGCACCGATCGATTTCTCATACCCGGATTGGCCGAGATGCACGCTCACGTGCCGCCGGCCGGATCCGGCCAGCTCGAACGTGACTTCGCCCTGTTCGTCGCAAACGGCGTCACCACGGTGCGGGGCATGCTCGGACACCCTTCACACCTGCAGCTCCGCGAGGACCTGCTCGAAGGCAGGATGTTCGGTCCGAGGCTGATCACGTCCGGCCCCTCGCTCAACGGACGGTCGGTCAGCAGTGCGGCGGACGGGGCGCGCCAGGTCAGGGAACAGCATGAGGCGGGCTATGATTTCATCAAGATTCACCCCGGTCTCGACGATACGGAATTCACGGCGATCGCCGCGACAGCCAACGAGCTGGGCATCGCCTTTGCCGGCCACGTTCCGGCTGCGGTCGGCCTCCGCAACGCGTTGAGATCAGGTATTGCAAGCATCGACCATCTCGATGGCTACATGGCGGCGCTGATGCCGCCGAAATACGACGCCTCCGGCGGGTACGGTGGGTTCTTCGACGTGCTGCTGGCCGGCGACGTCAATACAGACTGGATAGTGTCGCTTGCCGAGGCTACCGCCGCGGCCGGAACCCGGATCGTTCCCACGGAGACCCTGGTAGAGCAACTCATCAACGAGGTCCCCGTGAGCGAGCTGCGTAGCCGCGTCGAGATGCAGTACGTGCCGGCGGCCACGGTCGGTCGCTGGGTCGAAGCGAAACAGCGGCAGCAGCAGGAGCGCGGATTCAGCGCAGAAGTCGCGGCGCAAGCCGTACGCATACGGCGATCCCTGATACTTTCGCTGCACGAGGCTGGCTCCGGAATCCTCCTCGGCTCGGACGCCCCGCAGATTTTCAACGTTCCCGGGTTTTCACTGCACCGGGAGCTGGAGCTCATGGTCGCGGCGGGATTGACACCTTACGAGGCGTTGCAGGCCGGCACGACCAACGTGGCGCAATTCCTGGGACTGAGGACGGGCGTGATAGAAGCCGGGCACGAGGCGGACCTCGTCATGCTCGACTCGAACCCCCTCGAGGATATTTCCAGCACGCGCCGCGTGCATGGCGTCATGGTAA
The DNA here is from genome assembly GCA_009937505.1 of Gammaproteobacteria bacterium. Lineage (GTDB taxonomy): Bacteria > Pseudomonadota > Gammaproteobacteria > Steroidobacterales > Woeseiaceae > UBA1847. Next base: position 22,721 of record JAACFJ010000041.1, on the reverse strand, counting down.
GGGGCAGCTGGTACTCGGGTGCCGATATCGAGGCGATGCTCGCACGCTTCCGGCTCGACGGCGGCGACTGATTTCGTCGCTATGCAACCAAAGGGCACCGAGCGGCGTCTTACTGGTAACAGTACAACGCACAGATGTCTCGGGAGATAACAATGCGTGGATTTATCGTCATGGCGATGTTTGCCGTGAGCTTGTCACATGCGGGCTCGCATGATTACAGCGAGGTCAGGAATCTCGAACTGGATGCGTCCGGATTATCGGACGTGTTTATCGATGCCGGGGCCGGCGTTCTGATCGTCAATGGCGTCGAGGGCAGCGACGAGATCGTCGTGGTCGCGACAATTATCGTGGACGGCAAGGACGAGGATGAAGCACGGAAGCTGATCGAAAAACGTCTGCGCCTCGACCTGGAACGTGACGGCGACAGGGCGAAGCTGAAGGCGGGCTTTGACACCGGATGGGGCTGGGACGGTGACGCCGAGATCGACCTCGATGTGCGCATGCCGGCGCAGCTCGCACTTGTGATCGACGACGGTTCGGGTCCGATCAAAGTCCATGACATCGCGAACAGCGTCCGGATCGACGACGGCAGCGGCCCGATTGAACTCGGCAATTCCGGTGACATCGATATCGACGACGGCAGCGGCTCGATAACGCTCGAGAATACCGGTGGTGTAAAGATTGACGACGGTTCGGGGTCGATCACTATCGTAGGAGCGGCCGGGGACGTGTATGTCGAAGACGGCTCCGGATCCATCGATATCCGGGAGGTCCAGGGTAGCGTGACCGTGGATGACGGCTCCGGTGACATCGAAATCGATGATGTCGAGCACGACCTGATCATCGAGGAAAAGGGCAGTGGTTCGCTGCGGTATACGAATGTCCGTGGCGCTATCGAGCAGGACGATTGAAGGACGCCTGAAGAGACAAAAGACGGCCCCCCGTGACCTGGGTCCAGGATTTATGGTCTGTAGAGCCCGCCAGCAATGGCGGGCTTTGTTTTGTCAGGCTAGAATGGTCCGACACCCGGAAGACAGGCGCATCGGCAGTTTGCGCGGATAAAAAGCCGTTACAGGCGGTAAGGGGGGACAAGAATGAAACTGGTCAAGCATCTGCTCGATGCAAAGGGCAGAAACGTAATTTCAATTTCGCCAGCGGCTTCGGTGTTCGACGCCATCAAGATTATGGCTGACGAATCAATCGGGTCTCTCGTGGTGATGGACGAGCACGATAAGCTCGTCGGCATCGTGACCGAGAGAGACTATGCCCGTAAAGTCATCGTGAAGGGCCGATCGTCGCACGATACCCCGGTCGAAGAGATAATGACGGCCGACGTCATGACGGCCAGCAGCGAACATACGGTGAAATCGTGCATGGAACTCATGACGGAAAAGAAGTTACGGCACCTGCCTGTCGTCGAGAACGGACAGGTTATCGCGATGGTTTCGATTGGCGATCTCGTGCAGGCCATCATCGCCGATCAGCAGAAAGAGATCGAACATCTCGAACACTACATCAGTAGTTGATGCGTGAGCAGGAAATTCGACGTCGACGAGCGCGTATGGAAGCTGTTCGATGGCTACGTGCACGGCAGCGTTTCCCGTCGTGAATTTCTCGACCGTGCGGCACGCTTCACCGCGGGTGGCGTCTCCGCCGCAACCTTGCTGTCGGTGCTGGGTCCGGACTATGCGCTGGCGCAGCAGGTTGATCCCGACGACAAATCCATCACCGTAAGCTACAAGAAGTATTCGTCGCCGAAAGGTGCGGGCGTAATGCGCGGTTACTTTGCGCGGCCTTCCAGGACTGATCACAAGTTGCCCGGCGTCGTTGTGATACACGAGAACCGCGGACTCAATCCTTATATCGAAGATGTCGCGCGGCGGCTCGCCGTTGCCGGTTTCATCGCATTCGCGCCGGACGCGCTCACGCCGCTCGGCGGTTATCCCGGCAATGACGACGATGGCAGAGCACTGCAGCGCCAGCGCGATCGGGAAGAAATGACCGAGGACTTTGTCGCCGCCGTGGACTTCCTGCGCGAACATCCCGACACCGCCGGTCGCGTCGGGGCAGTGGGCTTTTGTTTCGGCGGCGGCATGGTGCTCGAACTCGCCATCAGGCTGCCGGATCTCGACGCAGGCGTCGCATTTTATGGTCGTCATCCGGATGCCGATCGTGCGGCCGCCATCGAAGCGCCTTTGATGCTCAATCATGCCGGCCTGGACGAGCGGGTCAACGCCAGTTGGCCGGCTTTCGAAAAAGGGCTGAAGCTGGCGGGTGTGGGATACATTCACCACGACTACGAAGGTGTGCAGCACGGTTTCCATAACGACACCACGCCGCGCTACGACGAAAAAGCGGCTGAACTCGCGTGGACAAGAACCGTCGAATTCTTTGACAAGCACCTGAAATCAAACGGTTGAAACCGGGTTCGCGGGGCGAACCTGAAAGATATGACTATCGTTCGTTACCTCCTACTGCTGATGCTGCTGGGGCCGCTGGCCCAAGTGCAGGCTCAGGCGCCCGCCGGGCAATCCGGTGCCATCGCGAAGACCGTCGTCGGGCCCGGCAATGTCGACCTTGCCGACGGCGCAGCAGCGCTGCGGGTGGGAGACGCCGAAGAGGGCGTGAGGTTGACGCAGCGCGGACTCAGCACGGCAAACAGTCAGCGAGATCGTGTCGCCGGCTATTCCAACCTCTGCGCCGGGCTGGTCATGCTCGACCGGCTCGACGAAGCGCTGGAGGCATGCAGCCGCGCGCTCGAACTCGACGATCAGCACTGGCGCAGCTACAGCAACCGGGCGCTGGTTTATCTCAAGCAGGAGCGATACGCGGAGGCGGAGCAGGATATCTCGACAGGCGAGGAACTGAACCCGAATGCTCGTACCCTGAAGACGATCCGGGCGATGTTGCGCGATGCTGTTGATCCCGTGTCGCCGAGCATCATCATTGACGATCGGCGCGAGGCGGCGGCGGATGAAGCGGAGCGGTAGATACTGGCTATCCGTCGTGTCGTTGCTATACGCGACGAGTTATGCGGCTGACGAAGCTCACATCACTAACCCGGAAGTCGAGATCCGCGAGCGCATGCCACTCAACACCGTCGCGCCGGTTTATCCCTCCATCGCGCGCCGCGACAGGATCGAAGGGGACGTCCAGGTCTGTTTCAATGTGGATCGCGACGGCAGGCCGTATCGAATTGCCGTACGCACCAGCACCAATCGCATTTTCGAGAAACCGGCTATTCGCGCGATCAGGGCGTCCCGTTACCAGCCTCTGCCGAAAGACCAGCCGGTTCCGGCAATCAAGACCTGCCGGACGTTTCGATTCCGTCTGGAGTCTGCGTCCGGTAACTGACTCAGTCGACCAGTCCGGCCGCGAGTTTCGCGGAGCGCAGCGTGTTCGCCATCAGCATGGTGATCGTCATCGGTCCGACGCCGCCGGGTACGGGTGTTATGGCTTTGGCCACCTCGCTAGCCTCGTCATAGTTGACGTCGCCGATCAGCTTCGCCTTCGTCTCACCATCGACCTCTGTCTCGACGCGGTTGATGCCCACGTCGATAACGACAGCTCCCGGCTTGATCCAGTCGCCGCCGACCATGTTGGGGCGCCCGACCGCGGCGACAACGATATCGGCGCCGCGCACTACAGCAGGCAGATCTTTCGTGCGGCTGTGGGTGATCGTTACGGTCGCGTTCCGCGCAAGCAGCAAGCTCGCCATGGGCTTGCCGACGATATTGGAGCGGCCAATCACGACTGCACTGAGGCCGGACAGGTCGGCGCCGAGATGGTCCTCGATCATCAACATGCAGCCTGCGGGGGTGCAGGGCACGAACGCATCCGCCGTATCGCCGGCCGTGAGCTTGCCGATATTGATGTAATGAAAGCCGTCGACGTCCTTCGACGGCGCAATCGACTGCGTTATCTGGTGCTCGTCCAGGTGATCGGGTAGTGGAAGCTGTACGAGAATACCGTGGATGGCCTTGTCCTCGTTGAGTGACGCAACGAGATCGAGCACATCGCGTTGCGATACGTCGGCCGGCAGCGAATGCTGTATCGAATGGAAGCCACAGGCATCCGCCGTGCGCTTCTTGTTGCGCACGTAGACCTGACTCGCCGGGTCTTCACCGATGATGACCACTGCTAGGCCCGGCTTGATGCCGTGATTGCCAGCCAGCGCGGCTGTTTCTTCCTTGATTTTTTCCGACAGTTCAGCCGCCTTGGCCTTGCCGTCGATACGAATTGCACTCGCCATGAGTCGGGTTCCTGTAGGTCGAAGGCGCGGGCATGGTAACGCCGGCGTCAGTTTGCGTAAACTGCGCGATATACCTAACGCAGGCACTACCGGAAGAGCAACGATGATCGAGTCCTGGCTGGAACGCTGGCGCGAAGGCCGCATCGGCTGGCACGAGGAAGGCGGAAACGCGAGCCTCAGGAAATACTGGCGCGCCGGAGGCAGGCGCGTTCTCGTGCCGATGTGCGGAAAGACGGTCGACATGCTGTGGCTGGAAGCACAGGGCAATAGCGTCGTCGGTGTGGAGCTTTCCGACATTGCGGCACGCGCATTCTTTGAAGAAAACAGCCTCCGCTATACGCTTCGCGAGGGAAAGTTGCCTGCCTACGCCGCCGTGGACCGCAGGATCAGGATTTATTGCGGCGACCTGTTCGATTTCAATGAGCCGGGACATACCGGCTGGTACGATCGCGGTGCGCTTGTCGCGACCCCGACTGAGCAACGCCCCGCCTACGCGAAGCACATCGACGCGCTGCTGGCGCCGGATGCCTACAGATTGCTGATCACGCTGAACTATGATGACGACATCGCCACCGGTCCGCCGTTTTCCATTCCCAGGGAAGAAATCTGGCGCTACTGGCCGGATCTGCGGGAGATCGATCGCTACGACGACATTGAAAATGGCCCGCCAAAGTTCCGCGACGCCGGGTTGAAAGAGATGTTCGAGACCGTCTGGCGCTGACGCCCGAGCCTCAGATACCCATCTTGGCAAGCAGATCCGTGATCTCGCGGGTTATGCGCTCGGCAACCGGATGCGTGGCGGCAAATCGTGATTCGAGTTCCCTCGCGCTGTCGCTCAGTGTGTCACGGCTGCCGGTTGTGATTTCGTCGAGGTCGTCATTGAGCTTCGACAACAACTCGCGCGTTTCCTCGTCGATTTCGCCCGTCGATTTCAATTCCTTGTCGAGTTCGACGAGAAGAGTGCGGATTCGTTCGCTGTTCAATGATTTACTCCCGCAAATGCGTCAGGCTACGTCTTCGACATCTTTCAGACGCAGTTCGTGCTTGCTGACCGGCAGTTCGCGGATACGAATACCGGTTGCGTCGAAAATCGCGTTGGTGAACGCCGGGGCAACAGGCGGCGTACCGGGTTCCCCGGCGCCACCCAGAAGCCCGCCGCCATCGATGATGTAGGTCTCGATAGCGGGGGCCTCGTTCATGCGCAGCATTCGATAATCGTGGAAATTCGATTGCAGAACGGCGCCGCCGCTGATGGATATTTCGCCATAGAGCGCGGCGGTCAGGCCGTAGGCGATGCCGCTTTCCATCTGCGCGATGAGGTTGTCGGGATGGACGGCATAGCCCGGATCCACGGCGCATACGACGCGCCGCGCCCTCGGCTTGCCGTTTACGATCTCGACGTCCACGACCTGCGCGACGATGGTTCCAAAGGAACGGTGGATGGCGATACCGCGGCCCATGTTCGCGGGCAGGCTTTCTCCCCACGATGATTTCTCCGCCGCAAGATCCAGCACCGCTGCAAAACGCGGTTCGCCGGCCAGCAACTCGCGCCGGTATTCGTAGGTATCCCGGCCGGCAGCTATCGCCAGTTCGTCGATGAACGACTCGGTGAAGAACGCGTGCAGCGAGTGGTCGACGCTTCGCCAGAAGCCCCAGGGCACGTGCGTCTCGCTTTCGCTGTAGACGATGGCCTGGTCCGCGATGGCGTAGGGGATATGCGGCGCTTCCTCGGGGTCGTGCTTGTTGACGTAGTGGTTGTGCCACGCAACAGGCTGTCCGGAAGCATCGAGGCCGCCGCGGAATCGGCTGATACTGGCCTGGCGGTAATGGTCGTGACGCATGTCTTCTTCGCGCGACCAGACGAGTTTCACCGGGTACGGCGAATCCGCCGCGATGCGCGCCGCCTGTATGGCGAAGTCGTCAATAGTACGCCGCCCGAAGCCGCCCCCCAGGTACTGGTTGTGCAGAATGACCTGCGACTCATCGATGCCGATGGCCTTGGCTACCTGCTGCGCGAAGCCCAGCGGGTTTTGCGTGCCCAGCCACAACTCGCATCGATCGTCATGCACCCAGGCCGTGCAGTTCATCGGCTCCATGGTAGCGTGGGCGAGGAAGGGAACCCGGTACTCGGCCTCGAGTACCTGTACCGCAGCGTCGAGAGCGGCGTCGGCATCACCCGCTACGAAATCGCTCTTCGCCGTTCCCTCGGCAGCCGCCGAATCGAGCTCGTCGGCGAACTGGCTGAATATGCTGTCCTGGGCTGCCCCGGCATTGCCGCCATCGCCGAATTCGACCGCGAGCTTGTCGAGGCCCTTTTTGGCCTGCCAGTAACCGTCGGCGATGACGGCCACCGCATCGCCGAGGTCGACCACCTTGCGAATTCCCGGAATGTCCTGCACCGAGGACTCGTCCACGGCCAGTACGCGGCCGCCGAAGACGGGGGCCGCCTTGACGGCGGCATACTTCATTCCGGGAAGCGACGCGTCAATGCCGAAGTTCGCCGAGCCGTCCACTTTTGCAGGCACGTCGAATCGCGGCGGTGAAGTGCCCATGATGCGGAACTCGCCCGGAGATTTCAGAGAGGGTTTATCGGGCAGAGACAACGCTGCGGCTGCAGGTGCAAAGTGCGCAAAACTCGCCTCACGGCCGGACCCGGCATGTCGAATCATGCTGTCGCCGGCGCCGAGTTCGGAAACCGGCACCTGCCATTCATTGGCAGCTGCCTCCAGCAGCACCGCCCGGGTTGCGGCGCCGGTTACACGCATTGCGATCTGGCCGGTCGTGCGGACCGAGAGGCTTCCGCCCGTGATCTGTAGTCCCATCATCTGGGTAGCGCGGAAAAACAGTCCGTCGACGGAGTCGATGAGCCAGGCCGGGAAATCCGCGGCGGGCGCCGAGAATTCACGCGCCAGTGAATAGTTGGCGAATTCCTTGTGGGCGGGCGCCTCCTCGAACCGCACGGTCGACCAGTCGGCGTCGAGTTCGTCGGCCAGCATCATGGCCAGCGCCGTATGCACGCCTTGCCCCATGTCTGCGTGCGGAATGATCGCGGTAATGGTGTTGTCGGGCGCAATCTTCAGCCAGACGTCGAATAGCGACTCACCATCGGCGGCAACGAGCCCCCTGACCTTGTCGGATCGATCGCCGCGGCGGATGGCAACGCCGAATACGACCACGCCGCCCGCGGCGACGCCGGCCGTGATGAAAGCGCGTCGGGTCCACTTACCCATTGTCGGTCCCCAACGGTGCTGCCTGCGCAATCACGGCGGCAGCGCGCTTGATGCCCTTGCGGATTCGAGGGTAGGTGCCGCAGCGGCAGACAACGCCCGACATCGCCTTATCGATATCGGCATCGGTCGGTGACGGGATACGATCCAGCAGTGCGGCAGCGGCCATTATCTGCCCGGACTGGCAATAGCCGCATTGCGGTACCTGCTCGTCGATCCATGCCTGTTGCACCGGGTGCAGCCCGGGCTTACCGTCGTTGACGCCTTCGATGGTCGTGATCTGCCGGCCGACGGCCGCTGACGCGGGTGTAATGCAGGAGCGAACCGGCTTGCCGTCGACGTGAACCGTGCACGCGCCGCATTGCGCAATGCCGCAGGCGAACTTCGTGCCGGTCAGCCCGGCATAGTCCCGGATTACCCAGAGCAGCGGCGTCGACGGATCGACGTCGAGAGCCCGCGGCTCACCGTTAATTGACAATGTGATCATCTGGCTTCGTATTCAGCGGACGCCGATTCACGTTACTCCAAGGGAATCGTGCGGGCAAGCCTCGCCGGGTGCCTGTTCGGGCTAAAATGCGCGACTTCGGTTGCGGTTCGCGAGGTGGTGGGTGAGGGCATTTCTAAGGCAGGCACGCGGCGTACTGACGTTCGGCGTCCTGACCGTCAATACGATGTTCTGGTTCGTGCCGATCATGGCGCTCGCGCTGCTGAAGCTGCTCCTGCCAGTGGCCGCCGTGCGCCGCGTGCTAACACGCTGGCTGATGTGGTCCGCCGAAAACTGGATCTCGGTAAACGGACTCGCGCTGCGTGGCTCGGGCTCACGAGACTGGTGGGCCGATTGCGCAGAGCCGCTCGACCGGCACGGGTGGTACCTGGTGCTCGCGAACCACCAGACGTGGGTGGATATCGTGGTCTTGCAGGTGACGCTGAACCGGCGTATTCCGCTTCTCAAGTTCTTTATCAAGCAACAACTGATCTGGTTTCCGCTGCTCGGCCTCGGGTTCTGGGCGCTCGATATGCCTTTCATGAAGCGGCACTCGCCGTCTTACCTGGCGCGGCATCCGGAGAAAAAAGGGGCGGACCTCGAAGCGACACGCAAGGCCTGCGAGAAATTCCGTCATACGCCGACGTCGGTCATTAATTTCGTCGAGGGCACCCGATTCAGCGAAACGAAACGGATCGCAAGAAACTCGCCCTACCAGCATCTGCTGTTGCCGCGAGCGGGCGGCATTGCTGTCGCGCTGTCGGCGATGGGCGAGGTATTCGACGCCATCCTCGACGTGACGCTCGTTTATGCGGACGGTCCGCCAAAGTTCTGGGACATGATCTGCGGCGATCGCGTCAGGGTGGCCGCGGACATAAGGGTGTTGCCGATCGACCCTGCGCTCGTTGCCGGCGATTATCAAAACGATCGTGAATTCCGCCGTGAAGTGCATCGCTGGTTGGGGGCACTGTGGCGGGAAAAGGACGCGCGCATCGCTGAAATCAACAGCCGTGTCGCGTAGACTGCCGCTATCACTCTTATGCGGAGGGCGCAATGGCCGACAGCCGCCATTACGACACGGTCGCCTTCGATGTGCGCGACAACGCCACGATGTTGTTTTTTGCAAAAACCTCGGAGACAGGCGATATCGATGATTACCTGCTCCTGGTTCGCACGATCGAGGATGACTTCGATGAATCCATGCACATCGAGATCAATGAAAAGCAATTCGGTGGCCACGACCTGCTGACGGAAGCGGTACTCCTCGGCAACACGCTGACGCTGAGATTCAGGCAGGCGATCGACGCCCTCGACGGCGCGAGCGAACTGGCGCTTTCATTTGCCGAGACGCAGGAAAACCTGACCAGCGTGGAGGTCGGGGCTTTCCGCGTGCTGGGCGATGCCCTCAAGGGCGGAAACGCCTGATTGCCGATTTTCGTGAGTTACAGCCTGTACATTCTTCGCTGTGCAGACGGCAGTCTCTATACCGGCATCGCGCTCGACGTTGCGCGCCGTCTCGAAGAGCATCGTAACGGCGTTCGGGGCGCAAAATACCTGCGCGGAAGAACACCCGTCGAACTCGTATTCGAGCGTCCCGCCGGGGATCGTGCCGCGGCGCTGCGCCTGGAATATCGCGTCAAACGTCTGAGCAGGACCGAAAAAGAAGCCCTCATCGGCGGTGATATATCGCCGCTGCAATCCGCCCGGGCTTGAGGAGTTCACGCGTCCGGCGTCTGCTCCGGATACAGTACGAGGGGCTCTCCGAATACCGGCAGATACAGCCGAGTGTCCTTGTCCCAGGTGTTGCGTATTTCCTTGAGCCATCCCGCCGTCCTGACGAAGTTGTCGATCAGCTTTGGCGGTAGCGCGATGTCACCGAACGGGCGTGTCTGGTCATCGAAGTGTACGGGGAAGACACGGGTGGCGCCGGTCGATGTCACCAGCGCCTGCCAGTAGCCCTCAGTGTAATCGCGACCGAGATTCTCGAGGAGGCCGACGCCGAGCATCACGACGTCGGCCTGTACATCGTCGAGCGCGCCCAGTTTGTAGCCTGCGCTGCCCTGGACAATGGTCGTGCCCTGCGGATGTGAAACCACGATGGAATAGCTGCCGCCTTCCCGCCAGGCCGTAATCGGTGCGGGCAGCGCGAGCGGCTCGTCCACGGTTCCGGCCAGCGGCACCTCGCCGCGAAGTCCGATTGGCGCATGGGCAGAAGGCACCAGCGTCACCGTGAAATCCCCGAAGCTGTATGGCGACCCGGCTTCGGCAACGACGATCTGGTCTTCGGGCACGCCGGCACCGCGCGCAATGTTTGCGGTCGTCTCGGAACCCAGGATCGATGCGCTGCTGCGATTTGCGATCGCTCCGGCATCCATCGCGTGATCGTAGTGCGAATGCGCGGGGATGATCGCCGCAAGCCGGCGCATCTGGTACTCGTTCATGACGTAATTGATCATTGGCGCGTCGTAGGTCACGGGCCTCTTCGTCAATGATTCGAAGAGACTCGGACGCGAGATAAAGCCATCGATCAGGATTTGCGTTTCGCCGTCGTCGAACAGGAGCGTCGTAACGCCGAGCCACGTGGCCGTGACCGCCGCCTCCGGCGCGTCGGCGACGACCTGTGGATGCAGTCCCGTGTCGGCAATTTCCGCGCGTACGTTCCAGGCCCAGGCGATCAGTCCCGAGAACAGTGCGACGAGGCTTGCGAGAGCGATAAGCATCCGCTTCGCGTAGCGTTTTACGCCCTGAATTGTGACCGTCGGCATTGCGCCAAGATACCATCAAGCTCCGGATCGGGCATCGTCAAGGGAGGGCCGGTTGCACCCGTTAGTGCCACTTGCGGCCTAGGCGCCTGCCGCCGCCTGCTGCCCGGGACAGCCGGGTTCTTCCGGTGCCGTAAAGTCAACGGCCTCGCCCGTCTCGAGCAGGGTTTTGAGTCCCGCGACGACGTGCGGCCAGCCGAAGGCAACCATCGTCGCCGTCGCCGAGCCCTCCTCTAGCCGGTCATGGATGACACTCAGGCGCGTCCCGGCGCGAACGGGCTCCAGCCGGAACGTCACCCGCGACGCCGGATCGGCAGCGGCATCCGGATTCCGAAGGAATTTCCAGGTGTAGGACAGTTCTTTCGGATGGTCGGCCGTGAGTATCTCGCCGGCGACGCCGACGCTATCGTCATCGTTCAGGAACTCGATCGTCGCGCCAGGCGTGAAATCGCTGCGGACGCGCGTGCCGTGCCAGTATTGTTGGGTGAATTCCGCGGTCGTCAGTCCTTGCCAGACACGCTCCGGAAGGGCCGCGATGACGGTCATGTATACGAACTCGGGTTTACTCATTTTCGTTCTCCTGCAATGCGTCTCGTAGATTGAGAATGGCCGCGGCGCGCTGTCCGGAGAAGCGGTCCAGCCAGCGGCGGCTGATTTCGGCGATCGGCACGGTGTTCAGGTAGTGGAGTTTTTCGCGACCGTGCCACTGGCAGCTGACGAGGCCGGCGCCCTCGAGTATCGCGAGGTGCTTGGCGACGGACTGGCGGCGCATGCCGAGTCCGTCGACGAGTTCCGTCAGCGTCTGGCCCTGCTTTCCGAGCAGGCGGTCCAGCAGCGCGCGTCGCGTCGGGTCGGCAAGGGCCTTGAATGTTGCATCCATGATTTAAAAGGCAGCTAATTGGCTGCCTTTTATTATGCAGCTAAATAGTTGCATGTCAAGCACGCTATTGGCCGGCGGCGAACTTGGCCAGGTAGCCGGTCAGGGGCGCGAGGTAATTGCCCAAGGCGTAGCCCAGCAGCGCCATGAGCACGGATACGGGCACGAGGCTCGGCTTGTGATGGGCGGCGACGATCGGGGCGGAAGCCGCCGCCCCGATATTTGCGGCGGAAGCGATGGCGACGCTGTGCACGTCGACGCGAAATATCCACGCGCCTGCCAGGCAGAACAAGCCGTGGATGAAGATCCAGATGAACGCACCGAGCAGGAAAGCCGGCGCCTGCGCGAGACCGGCTATCTCGGCTCGCGCGCCGATTCCCGCGACGAAGATATAGACCAGTGCCGTGCCCAGAGCCGTAGAGTTGGGCAATCGCGAAACGGGCGTCGCCGACAACAGCAGCGCAACCGTCGTTACCAGCAGGATGCGTGTTGTCGATTCACCGAAAACGGGCGCAAGCGGTTCGATCGTAGTGCCGATCCACTGCGAGATGCCGGGCGCCAGGCCGATACCCATCCAGGTAACGCCGATGACGATCGCCGCGAGGAACAAATACTCCGGCATAGTGGGTGGGTGTTCTTCTTCGGCATGCAGTTCGGCAGCCGCTTCCATCGCCGGCAAAGTTGCGCGACATGAGCAGCAACGGCAGCCACACGATGTAGACGGCGTTGTCGGCGATGACGGCAAGCCCGAACAGTTCGCTGGAGGTGCCGAGCATTTCCTTGGTCGCCGCCATATTGGCCGTGCCGCCGATCCAGCTGCCCGCCAGTGCGCCGAAGCCCGTCCATGCGTCATCCGACAACCAGCGATGGACGATCATGTAGGAGATGACACCACCTGCCATGACGCCGGCAGTGCCCATCAACATGACCAGCACGCCCTTGCCCATGATCCTGACGACGGCCGGCACGTCGACCTTGATCAACATCAACACGATGAAGGCTGGCAGCGCAAACGTGCTGAGGCCACTGTAGATGATGGAGTTGTTCGGGATGATCGAAGCGCCGCCGATATCAACGTTGCTAAGAATGACCGGCGTAATGTAGATGAACAGCAACGGCGGAAGGTACTGGAAGAGCTTTGCTCCCGTTGCCCGCTCGAGATAAAAGAAAAAGCCGGCGACGGCACAGAGGATGGCCAGCACGCCGATCGGCGAAGAAATCAGGGCTGCGGTCTCGTGCATGATCGGCGCGTCCGGCGGCAACAAGGCGCCCGAGTATAAATCATCGGGCGGTTACCGGCGTCGCGCCGGGTCAGGTGAAGCTCAGCTGCGAGGCGTGGTCTTTACGGGTGTCGTCGTCCGTGAGGGCCGCCGACTTGACGGTCATCCAGACCGCATCCCAGTCCTCGACCTTGCTCGGGCCGAAAACGAACTTGGCGATAAAGCTCTCGAGTTGTCCGACACGAATGACGTTTTTCGGTGGTGCCGAAGTGAATTCCACTGAACCGGTAAATATGACCAGGTTGGCGACGGGTACCTCGGGCACGATTTTCTGCAGGGCCCGGGTCCGGCCTTCGTTCTGAATCAGGGGATTCAGGAAGCGGCGGCGGGTTACCCCGTCGACGTTGGTCCATTGCGGTTCATCGGGTTCTCCGAACACGACGCCGTTGTAGTGCTTGGTCTGTATGCAGAGTATTCCGCCGGCGGTCATGATGGCATGGTCGATTTTCGCGATGCCGCCATAGGCACCCGGCAGCATGAAATCGTGCAGCACGTCCTTGCTGCGGGCTTCCAGGGCTCGTCTTATGCGGTACTCGCCGAGCCGCGAAACGAAGTAGTGTGCGACCTGCGTCGCCGCCTTTCGGAAAATGAGTGTGAGAAAGAGAGCGCCGCCGATCGTGAACATGAACACCGCCGGACCCACGCCCGTAATCCCGGTGGCAACGGCCGTCTCCGCTGCAACCGCGGGCAGCGCGATCAGCGGCAGGCCAGAGAGCAACGATCGTAGGATTCTGAGCATGGGTCAAGCATAGGCCCGATTCACAGCTAAGTTAACGTAATGCGTCACGTTTTTGACGAATTGTCTGTTCCTGGGTACGCGAGGAAGTAACCGTCGATCTCGGCGACCGAGATCCGGGCACCGTAGACCCGGCTCAGCAGCTCGGGTGTCAGGACAGATGCCTTCGGCCCGTCCGCGGCGATCCTGCCCTGGTCGAGGACCACGACGCGCCCCACTTCGGGAGGAATCTCATTCAGGTGATGCGTCACGATGATGATATTGCACCCCTCCCTGGCGAGTGCCCTGATGCGTGCCAGGTAGTCGAAGCTTGCCGCGAAATCGAGGCCGGAGGTTGGCTCGTCGAGTATGAGCGTGTCTGGATGATGCACCAGTGCCCGGCCGAGCAGACAGCGTCGCTGCTGCCCGGTGGACATCGACCGCAGGGGAGTGGCAGCGAGTTCTGCGATGCCGAGTTGCTCCAGGATGTCGTGGGCAGCGGCAACTTGTTGCGCGTCGATCCGATCCCCGAGATTTCCGTGAATGCCGATGCTCGAGAGGAAACCCGAGAGGACGACTTCGAGCGCAGTCGTCACGGGCCGGTAACGCTGTTGCAGATCTTGAGAAACGATGCCGATGTGACGGCGCAGCTCCCAGACATTCCATCGCTCGCGGCCGAGGATGCGGACCCACGAGTCTCCCCGGTCCACCGGGTAAAGCTCGCGGTTGATGATCTTTAGCAGTGTCGTCTTGCCCGAACCGTTCGGTCCGAGGATAGCGACGCGCTCGTGCCGGTCTATGGTGAGCGTAAGCTTGTCGAATACACGAGTCCTGCCGCGCCAGATGGTCGCGTTGCGGATATCGATGAGCGGCGGCTCGCTCATGATCCCTGCCGTGTCCGCCTGGCGTGACAGGTCATCCTTGTTCGGCTCCTCGAAACGTCTGGCGCAGTCTACCCTCATTGCCGATGGCAAGCTGCCGCCTGTCTCGGCGAGGGGCGCAGCACGATATGGCGGTGAGTCCTTCGACAGGCGCCGGTTTTCTATTACACTGGGAGAAACTGTCCGGAATCGTTTTATGAGTTACTGCACACCGGGACGCGGCTTGATGCTTGCGGTCCAGACATTGACGCTGTGCGTGGTCGCCGCCTGCGGCCGTACAGATACGGGCCCGGTCGAGGAACAGCAAGCGGCTGCCGTCGAGAACGTCGAGGCCATGGCACGCGAGCACGCGGACGACACGGCCGAGCCCAGCGAAGCCGCCCTGGTAGAGCCGCAGCGAGAGATAACCGCAGAGCGTCTCGCGTATGCAGAAGTCGACGACGAGGTCGTCTACGGACATTTTGCCTTTCCGTCAGACATGATCGAACCGCTACCCGCAGTCATCATGATCCATGAGTGGTGGGGCCTCAACGACAATATTCGCGCGATGGCGGAAAGGCTTGCGGCCGAGGGATACATCGTCCTGGCGGTCGATCTCTTCGGAGGCGAGGCGGCGACGAGTCCGGAGGTGGCCAGGCAGCTGATGTTGCGGGCGGTGGAGAACCGCGACTCGGTAACGTCGAACATCGAACAGGCGTACAGATTCGTGAAGGAGACTGCGGGCGCGCCGCGCATTGCCTCTCTCGGCTGAGGATCTCGATGCCGCTGTTATTTACTATGGCCAGGTGACCGACGACGAAGCCAGGCTGAGCCCACTCGACGTACCCATACTGGGCCTGTTCGGATCGGCAGACCGCGGCATCAAGCTGGAGTCCGTGCGGCGCTTCGAGGGGGCACTGGAGCGCTTGGGTAAGGATTACGAGATTCACGTTTATGAAGGCGCCGGCCATGCGTTTGCCAATCCAAGCGGCAGAAACTTCAATGCCGGATACGCAGAAGACGCGTGGACCAGGACCCTCGAGTTTCTAAGCGACCGTCTCTCTCCAGACACCAGCTAGTCGTCGACAGGCTCCGTTGCCGCAGCGGTGGGGCCGATGCAAACTACCCTGATGTCCAGCGCTTCGGCTGCGAACACGATCGACTGATCGTCACCCCGCGAGCAACGTAGCGACGCCTGTAATGCCAGTGCGGTAGTGATCAATACCGATTCGCCTGCGGAAGCCGTGTCGATACAGAATTCCCGTAATGCCAGTGGTGCGATCTGATTTGCCGGGACGCGCATGGCTACGTCCACCGTCTTCGCGGCCTGCAGTTCTTCAGTGCGCAGGGTTCTTTGCGTGTCAGCGACAGTTATCGACAAAGACTCAGGCCGGCCGCTCCTCGCACAATACGTGGAAACGCCGAGCCGGAACTCAATGTCCGGCAGGTGCACGAGGTTGCGCCCCGCCGTCTGCACCGGGAGCACGGCCACAGCGGGTTCGGTTTGCACGTGAAGCCTGTCGACGTCGGTAAAGACGAAATACAGACCGGGCAGCAACATGAAATAGGTCAGCATAAAGTTGTTCTCCCGCGGTGACGCCCGAATTATAGGGAATGCTCAGATGGTAATCTGCACACAGATCTGATCCCCGGGGAATCCCATGATTCGGAAAGTCGCGCATCTGACCTACAGGACCGCTCGCCGTATCGCCGTACTCACGGTCGGATCGACCGTCGTGCTGCTGGGAATCGTCATGCTGGTTACGCCGGGTCCGGGTCTCGTCGTTATACCGATCGGGTTGGCCATACTCGGTGCCGAATTTGCCTGGGCACGAATCTGGTTGCGCAGGGTGCGCGAAAGCATCAGCAACCAGAACTCGAGGAACCACGCGAAGCGGGCCGAACGACATCGCGATCGCATTGAGCGCTGAATACTCTGAAATTCGGAAAAAAGAAGGCGCCGGAGTGCTTAATTCGATACTCGATCAAGCGGGCCGATCCGACACGGAACGGACTCCGGCGCCCAGGGTTAGCGGCAGGGGGGTGCCGCCGGACCTTCCTGGTCCTCGTAAACCGGCGATCCCGCCGGCATCGTGAGAGGCGGCTTGCGGACCGGGCTATTGGGGGAGAGAGACCCGGTCGCGACCCACCTCAGGGGGTTCCTTCGGACTGCCCGGGCAGTGCCCCTGCAGTCCACGTCGATCTGCGGTCAGCCATCCTGAAATCAAGGTTGGTTGCCGCGGTTTTCTATGCTTGTGGCTCAGGCAACGGTGGCCGCCGCCGCGAACATGACGCCGAGCAGCACAACCAGCATGCCCGCCAGCGCAAGTCCTTCCTCTTTGTAGTCCTTCATCAATTCACTCCTTGTGTTAGAGCCGGGTTCCCTCGCAGGCCGGACAGTGTCTATTGCTAATACCTAATGCATAAGCCGTGCCAACCATGAAATATCATATAAAACAGAGGCTTAACCTCAAAACTATAGTTACGAAAAATCGTAATTAACGAAAACTCGTAACAATAATTACGAAATTTCGTATAGACTCGCCCGATGAGCAGGAACGACGATTACCAGTGGCTGTTTCGCAAGGCGCCCGCCATGGCAACCGCGATCGACGAGGACGGCAGATACCTCGATGTCAATGACGCGTTGGAGCGCCGGCTGGGCTATGCGCGCGAGGAGATGATCGGGCGGCGGCCGCTCGACTTCGTAACGGCCGAGAGCGCCCGGCGCATCGAAGAGGAATTTCGCCCGGCGTTGCGCCGTACCGGCAAACTGGAAAGCAAGCCGCTGAGTTTCGTGGCGAAGTCCGGCGAAATCGTCGACTGCCTCAGTGACGCTATTATTGAATACGATCCCGACGGCCGTTTCGTGCGCACGATCGCTATGTATGCCGAGGTCACGGATCAGGCCCGCGCTGCGTTCAAATACAGGGATTTGTATCGCTCGACGCCGGCAATGCTGCACACGCTGGATGCCGGGGGCCACATCCAGACGGTCACCGACCACTGGTTGCAGAAACTGGGCTACACGCGTGAAGAGGTGCTCGGACGGCCGGTTACTGACTTTTACAGCGAAGCTGATCGCCGCCGATTCTCAGGTACCCGTCTGCAGGAAGCGATCAATCGCGGCGAATTCACCAACGTCGACCGCCAGATGGTGACGAAGGACGGGCGCGTGCTGGACATCGTCATGTCGTCTATCTCGCACCGCGATCGAGGGGGCAATGTTGACCAGATGCTGGTCGCTTCGAAAGACGTCACCGAACGCAAGCGGGCGGAAAAGCGGCTGCGCCGTACCCTCGCGGAGAACGCCCGGCTGCGCGAAGAGCTGGAACAGGAGCGCGATTACCTTCGCGAGGAAGTGAATGTCGCCATGAATCTCGGCCGGATCGTCGGCACGAGCCCGGCTCTGCGGCATATGCTAAAGCGTGTAGAGGCGGTGGCGGAAACGCCGGCGACCGTGCTCCTGCAGGGAGAGTCGGGCGTCGGTAAGGAACTCGTTGCGCACGCGATCCACGCGCGCAGCCCGCGTTCCGAAGGACCGCTGGTCAAGGTTAATTGCGCGTCCATCCCGAAAGAGTTGTTCGAGAGCGAATTCTTCGGTCACGTCAAGGGAGCATTCACCGGTGCGCACCGCGACCGGGTTGGCCGTTTTCAGCTGTCCGACGGTGGCACGATTTTCCTGGATGAAGTCAGCGAGATACCCATGGAATTGCAGGGCAAGCTCCTGCGCGTACTCCAGGAGAGCGAGTTCGAGCGCGTTGGCGACGACGTAACACGTTCTGTGGACGTGCGCATCATAGCGGCGACGAACAGGGACCTGGAGCGGCGGATCGTCGAGGGGCATTTCCGCGAGGATCTGTTTTACAGGCTTAGCGTGTTCCCCATCGACGTGCCGCCGTTGCGGAACAGGGGGGACGATGTTATTCAGCTTGCTCAGGATTTTCTCCACAAGACCTGCAAGGACTTCGGGCGTGAGCCGATGACGTTGACACGCGGACAAGCCAACAAGCTGCGAGCCTACGACTGGCCCGGTAACGTGCGGGAGCTCAAGAATGTCATAGAGCGGGCGGTCATCCTGTCGCGAGGCAACGTATTGCGGCTCGAAGCATCTTTGCCTGAAGCGGCGTCGAACAGCGCCGATACAACATCTGATACTCTCGCCGCCGCCGAGTTTCTCACCGAGCAGGAGATGCGCGCGTTTCAGAAAAAGAACACGATCGCCGTCCTGAAACAGGCGGACTGGCGGGTGTCCGGCCCCGGCGGTGCTGCCGACCTGCTGGGCATCAAGCCAACGACCCTCGCCGACCGGATTCGAACGTTCGGCATCAGCAAGCCTGGCAGGCGAAGACGCGGGTGACGCGCGCCACGATCAATCGCCTGCTCGTGCTCGCGGGACTCGTGGGCTTTGCGATCCTGTTTCGTGCCCTGCCGGTCACGCAATGGCTGGAGCAACTCACCCGGCTGAACGAGCAGTACCCGGTCGCGGTGCCCGTTGCCTATGTTGCCGCTGTGACGCTTGCCACCGTAGCGCTGTTCCCGGGCTGGATCTCGATGATGCTGGGCGGCTTGTTGTTCGGGCTATTTCCGGGACTGCCGTACGCGCTGCTGGGGATCACCGCGGGCGCGTATGGCGCATTCCTTGCAGGCCGTACTCTGGGCCGTTCCTGGGTCGAAAAGCGCATGGGCGACAGCCTGAAATTGCAGGCGCTCGACGAGGCCGTGAACGCACAATCGTTCTACATCGTATTTCTGACGCGCTTCGCCATCGTCCTGCCGTTCAATGTACTGAACTACGCATTCGGCCTGACGCGCGTTACTGCACCGAGCTACGTGGCGGCGACTGCTCTCGGCATGTTGCCTGCCGTGCTCCTGTACGTATATCTTGGCACCCTCGCGGATGATTTCGGCGCAATTCTCGCTGGCGATGTTCGCCCGGCAAGCGGTACCTACTGGATCGCGGCCGTCGCCTTCGTCGCCATTGTCGCGGTCGTCTGGATCGTGCAACGCACAGCCAAGCGCGCGTTGCGCCAAAAAGAACTCGATTAGCTGAAGACTAAACTATGAAGTACAGGCCACTCCTCGGCTTGCTGCTTGCCAGCGGACTCATGTCGGTCACGATGGCGCAGCAGGCGGAACTACCGCAGCCGGTTCGCCATATTCTCGATATCCGCAAGGTCCCGCACGACTCGCTGAGCGTTTTCGTACAGGATGTCGACAGCGGCGAAATCGTCCTGAGATGGCAGGATGACGTGCCGCGCAATCCGGCATCGACAATGAAATTGCTGACGACGCTCGTCGGTCTCGATCTGCTGGGTTCTACCTACAAATGGACCACCGATGTCTTCGCGCTTGGTGAGCTCGGAGACGGCCGCCTCGACGGCGACCTGCTGATTCGGGGCCACGGAGACCCGTTCCTGGTTACCGAACGCGTTTGGCAGATGCTGCGACTGGTGCGTCAGTCCGGCATTCACCAGATCGAAGGCAACCTGCTGATCGATGACAGCTACTTCGAGGTGCCCGACCACGACCCGGCCGAGTTCGATCGCCAGCCGTTGCGGGCCTATAACGTTGCGCCGAACGCCTTGCTCATGAACTTCAAGGTCGTGCGTTACTGGTTCGAACCCGATCATGATCGCAATGCGGTCAGGGTCTGGGTCGATCCGCCACTTGAGAACCTGCGTGTCGAAAACAAGCTCGCGCTGCGCCGCGGTTACTGTGGTGGCTATCAGCGCGGCATCACCATTGCCGCGAACGAAGCGATCGACAAGATGATCTTCAGCGGCCGCTTTCCCACTGGCTGCAAGAGTTACGCGATGGACCGCACCGCACTCAGCCACAATGAGTTCGCGTACGGTCTTTTCACATCGGTCTGGCGTGAATCGGGCGGTGAATTCAGGGGGGGGTGGATGAATGCGAGGGCACCGGAGGACGTCGAGCCAATCGTGTCGTTCGAGTCCTTGCCCCTCGCCGAGATCATCTCCCGGGTCAACAAGAACAGCAACAACGTCATGGCCCGGCAGATCCTTTACACCTTGTCTGCCGAGGTGCTCGGGCCGCCGGGTACCGAAAACGGTGGCCGCAAGGTCATCGAGGACTGGCTGGCCGATACCGGCATCGAATTCCCGACGCTCACGCTCGATAACGGCGCCGGCCTGTCGCGGGAAACGCGTGTCTCGGCACGCGAATACGGCGCATTGCTGGAGTTCGCCTGGCGCAAGCCCTATATGCCCGAGTACCTCGCATCGATGGCGGTTTCCGGGCTCGACGGCACGCTCAGGCGCAAATTCGATGACGCTCACCTCACTGGACAGGCGCACCTGAAGACGGGCTCGCTGGATCATGTCGCGGCGATCGCCGGGTACCTGCAGGCGAGTTCGGGGCGGCGTTTCTCCGTGGTGATGCTGCACAACTTTGAAGACGTGCATCGCGGGCCCGGCGAAGAGGCACAGGTTGCACTGTTGCGGTGGTTGTACGAGCAATAAGTGTAAAGACTTCCGACGATGCTGTAGTAAACTCGCGGCGGGCAAGGGAGAACCAGCTATGCGACTAGTGATCGGGCTGCTCGTACTGCTGCCGATATTGGCGGTGGCCGAGACAGGCTATGTTACGGACCGACTGATGCTCGGCCTGCACCAGGCGGAGGACACCAGCGACCGGCCTTTTCGTTCACTCGAGAGTGGCACGGAATTCGAGATACTGTCCCGGGACCGGCTGTATGCGCATGTCCGGCTGGCGGATGGCACCGAGGGATACGTGAAGGCGGCCTACGTGGTTTACGAGCCGCCCGCCAAGCTGATCGTTAACCAAACGCAGGCAGAGGTCGAACGACTGACGACAGAACTGAATGAGGCGAAGGCGGCGTTTGCAGAGCCCGCTGCAGTAATCGATTCACTGAAAGCCCAGGTCGCGACGCTTGAGTCCGACCAGGAAGCTGCCCGAGCCCGCGTCGAAGAACTCGAAGAGGACAACGCGAAATACCAGGGCCGCGCGGAACGCTACAAGTACAGCCTGCCTTACAAGTGGGTCGGGGGGGCGATCGGCGTCTGCCTGATCGCGGGTTTTCTCGCTGCCCTTCGCTGGGTCGATCACCGCAGCCGCAAGCGCCACGGCGGCATCCGTATTTACTAGCTTACCGGGCTCAGGCGCCTACGACTTTCCGCTCATCGACCATGGGCAGGTCGTCGGAACAACCATCGCGAATCGGTAGTTCCGCATCCGCGTAGAGCTGGTTGATTTCCTCCTGGGTGCGGGCGTGCCGCATTTGCTCGAGCTGGCTGGCCGTAATGTGCGGAGCGAACAATCGCGCGAAGTCGAGCATGTAGCGCCGCATGACAGTGTCCCTGCGGAAACCGATCCACGTGGTGCTGCGCGGAAACAGGCCTTCGGCCTCGATGGCCGTCAGGTCTTTCTTGTCGTCGCAGTCTTCCGCCATGCTCGCGACGATGCCTACGCCGAGCCCCATGCGGACATAAGTCTTTATGACGTCCGCATCGCGCGCCGTAAAGACGACATCCGGCTCCAGCCCCTCGTTCGAGAAGGCTTTCTTTAGCGATGACTGGCCGCCGAAACTGAATACGTAGGTAACCAGCGGGTATTCGGAAAGGTCTTGCAGCGTGAGCTTACGGCCTATCTTGGTCAGTGCGTGGTCGTTGGGAACGAGTATCTTTCTGTCCCACCGGTAGCTCGGCACGAGCAACAGGTCGGCGAACAATTGGCGCGAACCGGTGGCAATAGCGAAATCGATTTCGTTCGCGGCGACCATGTCGGCAATCTGCTCGGAAGTGCCCTGGTGCAGGTTCAGGCTGACACGCGGGTAATGCTTGCGGAATTCCTTGATGACGTCGGGCAAAACATAGCGCGCCTGCGTGTGCGTGGTGGCTATGGACAGCGTGCCTTCTTCCTCGTGGAAATAGTCGGATGCCAGGCTGCGGATATTCTCCACTTCCTGCATGATGAGGCGCGCACGCGCTATTACCTGTTCTCCCGCAGCTGTGATGCTGCCGAGGCTCTTGCCCTTGCGTGTAAATAGCTGCAGCCCGAGTTCCTCTTCGAGGAGCTTCAGCTGTTTGCTCACGCCGGGCTGGGATGTGTAAAGCCGATCCGCGGCTGCAGTTATGTTCAGCCCGTTGTCCGCGATCGCCAGCAAGTATTTGAGTTGTTGTAATTTCATCCGAGCTACAGGATCACCTGCGATTTCAAACTATGACCACACTTATTCGGGTTCGTTTCCGAAATAACCGCAAATAACCCATTTGTCTAAG
>JAACFJ010000040.1 GCA_009937505.1 Gammaproteobacteria bacterium | reverse complement strand
TCGAATTCCCGGAACGCCCCGGTGCGCTCCTGGATTTCCTGAACGCCATCGGTACCGACTGGAATATCAGCCTGTTCCACTACAGGAACCACGGGTCCGATTACGGCCGCATCCTCGCGGGCATCGATGTCCCGGAGCGCGACACCGCCGAACTCGAGGCCCATCTCGCGGATCTCGGCTACGCGCACTGGGAGGAAAGCGACAACCCGGCCTACCGGATATTTCTCGCCTGACCACTCCTTACGCCAGGCCCGACCCGATCCCGGCGCGCGGTCTTATTCCAAAAAGTTTGCAACCTTTACCCGGTTCCGGGCATCTCATTATCAGGAAGGCCGATATTGGAATGCCTTATGAAAGCCAAGGCAGTAATAGTTTCTGTTTTCGCGCTCGCGCTGGCGGCCGCCGCGGTCTGCGGCGAGCAACACCGCCTGCACGAGGAAGCGGTCGTGGATCATCATGCAGCGATCAAGTCGATGCATATCGCCACGAAAGAGGTTGACGTAACAAACTGAAATTCCCTTATGCTGTTTGTTTCGTTCTGACTGGCGGTGGCGTTTGCCACCGCTTTTTTTTGCCTCTGTCAGCCCCACATTTCCCGCATTCTCGCCGCGACATCGAGCTGCCGGCCGGAAACAGCGCCCGCATCCTGCGATGTCGCCTCAGCGCGTCCATGCCAGCGCTGCTTGAAGGTGTCGAGCAGGAGCTCCGTTACGAAGCGGCTGCGTGCACCGTAGACGTGCCGGTCACCGTCACGGGCTTGTTGTGTGACGTGAAACCGCAACGGCGCGATCAGCGTTAGAGATTGTCTGGCCCTCGTCATCGCGACATACAGGAGACGCCTCTCTTCTTCGATCAGTTTCGGTTTGCCCGTGGCGAACTCCGACGGGAAATTGCCGTCGGTTACGTTGAGCACGTAGACGGCATCCCACTCCTGTCCCTTCGCGGAGTGAACCGTAGAAAGAACCAGGTAATCCTCGTCGAGCAGTGGGTCCCCTGCGAAATCGCCCGCGGCACTGGGCGGGTCCAGCGTCAATTCGGTGAGGAAGCGCTCCCGCGTCGGATAGCGGCCGGATATCTGTTCGAGCTGCTCAATGTCCGCTTCGCGCGTTTCGATGCCATCGTAAAGGCGCTCGAGCTGGGGCCTGTACCAGTGCCGCACGGCTGTAAGCTGGCCGTGCCAACCATGGTCATCGAGCTCGGCCGCGGCCAGCGTCCCGAGCAGTTCACAAAACCTGTGCCACTCCGGCCGCGTCGCGGCGGGCGCCTGGAATGATTGCAGCGAGCCCATGCAGAAATCGGCGGTCGCCAGGTGCCGGAAGCATCGATGAGCATTGCGCGGGCCCATGCCCGGAAGAAGCTTCAGCACCCGGAACGCGGCAACCTCGTTCTTCGGGTTTTCGGCCCATTTCAGTATCGCAAGCACATCTTTCACGTGTGCGGCCTCGAGAAACTTCAGCCCACCGTACTTGATGTAGGGAATGTTGCGGCGGACAAGCTCGATCTCCAGCCGGTCGCTGTGATGCGAGCCCCGGAACAGCACTGCCTGGCGCTTGAGTTCCAGTCCCTCCTCGCGAGCAGCGAGAATCGACTCGACGACGAACTCGGCCTCGGCATCGCCGTCTTCGACCGTTACGTATCGCGGTTTGCCGCCCTCTGTGGTTTGCGACCGCAGGCTCTTGCGGTACTGGCGTTCACCGCCCTCAATCAGGCAATTCGCGCTGTCCAGTATCGCCTGCGTCGAGCGGTAATTCTGCTCCAGCGTAACTATCCGGGCAGGCGGCGAATACTGCGCCGGGAAACCGAGGATATTCTCGACTTCTGCGGCCCGGAACGAATAGATGGATTGCGCGTCGTCACCGACGACGGTCATGCCGCTGCCGTCCGGTTTTAGCGCCGCCAGAATCCGCGCCTGCAACAGGTTCGTGTCCTGGTACTCGTCGACGAGTATGTGATCGAACCAGCAGCCGATTTCGCCGGCGAAATCCTCCTCGCCGACGAGGTGACTCCAGTACAGCAGCAGATCGTCATAGTCGAGCGCCTGGGTCTCCTGCTTGCGCTCGACGTAGTGACGGAAAAGCAGGCGCAGTTCATCCTCCCAGTCGACGCACCATGGGTAGGCGTGCCGCAGTGTATCCTGCAGCGACTCCTGCGCATTGACGCAACGCGAATAGATAGCCAGGCAGGTGTCTTTCTTGGGGAAACGCCGCGATTTCCTGGACAGCCCCAGCTCATGACGGACGACATCCATCAGGTCGGCCGCGTCACCGCGATCGAGCACGGAGAACCCGGGATCGAGGCCGAGATTTTGGGCAAACCGGCGCAACAGGCGGTTGCCGACCGAGTGGAATGTGCCCGACCAGGGCAGGACACCGGCCGGCAGTGCGCCATGCATCCTGTCCGCGAGCGCCTGCCTGAGGATCGACTCGACACGGCGCGTCATTTCCAGCGCGGCCCGGCGCGTAAACGTCAGCAGGAGGATCCGCCGGGTATCGACGCCTTCGACGACGAGGTGAGCGACTCGATGTGCCAGCGTCATGGTCTTGCCGGTTCCGGCCCCCGCAACGACCAGCAACGGCCCGGCACTGAGCGCTTCGCCGTCCCGACGCTCGCCGAAGGTCGCGGCCTCACGCTGCGCCGGATTCAGCTCGTCGAGGTATTCATTCCGGCTGCGGGTCGCGTCCACCGGGTCCTCCCCAAAATCTGTATTTTTATACAGTACTGGTTATATTTACAACATCGGACTACGGGGTCGCGTTCAGGAAGTCTTCGATTGCCTGGGCCAGCAGTCCCGGCGCCTCGAAATGCACCATGTGTCCGCACTCCTCGATGATCCTCGTACGGCAGTCCGGAAACGGGAGCGGCAGAGCGCCGCCTGCCGCGCGTATGCCGACAGCTTCGAATACGGCGCTGTCCGCGCCTGCAACGAGCAGCACCGGCGCCGTCACGTTACGCCAGCAGGCTTCGGCTTCTGCGCGTCGGTAGAGCGCGGCATTGGGCAGTTTGTGCGCCGGGTCGGCGCGCAATGTCAGGCCATCCGGCCCTTCGACCGCCCATGCCTCGGCAACGAATCGCGCTTGCGTGGCCGATATTCCCGGACTGCGGCCCACAATGTGCCGGGCCAGTGCCTCCATGCTGCCGAACCTGGTGAACCCGGATATCTCGCGCGATCGCTGCAGCCATTCACGGTAGCGGGCCGGTGCCTCGTCAGGGCTCGTATCGGCGAGGCCGAAGCCCTCGACGTTGACGAAAGCGCGCACCCGTTCCGGCATCGCACCGGCATACAGGCCGCCAATATTTCCGCCCATGCTGTGGCCGACGAGTCGGACCGGTGCCGATGGGCTGTACTTGGACAGCAAGTCGTCGAGGTCGGCCAGGTAATCCGGGAACCAGTAACCCGAGGCACGATGAAATGTCCTGCCGAAACCTCTCCAGTCGGGTGCGATCACATGCCATCGCCCCGCCAGTGCGTCGACGACGAACTGGAACGTCACCCCCGAATCACCCCAGCCGTGCAGGAATACGATCAATGGATCGTTCGGGTCGCCCCACTCGTTTATGTAGTACTCGACATCGCGCACACGATGCGCGTTGCCACGGGCAGGAATACGCGCCGTGTATGTTGAAATATCAGACATTGCTAATGCATCGTGGCATTATCTGCCCACCAAGGGCAACGGATTACCTGTCGAACAACACGAATGACGGTCGAGATCTTAATAGTTCTGGTCATTCTCGGCGTATCGCTGGTCTTGTTTGTCAGCGAAGTCATTCGCATGGACCTCGTTGCACTGCTGGTGCTCTGCACGCTGGCAATAACCGGCCTCGTCGACGCTGACGCCACCTTCGCGGGCTTCAGCAACAGCGCCGTGATTACCGTCTGGGCCATGTTCATCCTCAGCGAAGGCCTGACGCGTACCGGTATCGCCGATATCATCGGCAGGCAGGTCATGCGTGTCGCCGGCCGTCGCGAGATCGCGATGATCTTTGTCATCATGGTGACGGGCGCCGTGCTGTCCGCATTCATGAACAATATCGGCGTCGCTGCCCTGATGTTGCCCGTCGTCGTCGACGTTGCACGGAGAACTCGCATCCCGGCGTCCCGTCTGCTCATGCCGCTCGCGTATTCCACGCTGCTCGGCGGCCTGATGACGCTGATCGGGACGCCCCCCAACCTGCTCATCAGCGAATCGCTCGTGCTGGGCGGTTACGAGCCATTCAAACTGTTCGATTTTACGCCGATGGGCAGTGTCATCATGATCAGCGGCGTCTTGTTCGTGGCCCTGTTCGGGCGCTTTCTGCTGCCTAAAAAGAGGGGGGAGCGCGACAAGCACGTCAGCCAGCGCAGCCTGCGCACACGCTACAAGCTGCACGAGCGCACCTTCCTGTTGCGGGTACCACGCGACTCGATTCTGGTTGGCAAGACGCTTGGAGATAGCCGCATCGGCACCTCGACCGGCCTGATTATCCTGTCCCTGATCCGGGATGGCCGCAGCGACACCCTGCCCAGCCGGCAGACCGTGCTGCGCGGCGGCGACGGCATCCTGGTGCAGGGCCGCATCGATCAGTTCCGCGAACTGCGGCGCCTGAGCGACCTGGTCATCGAACGCGAAGCCCCGGTGCTGAAGTCGATGGTGGCCGCCAAGGTCGCCTACGCGGAAGTTACGATCACCGACGGTTCGCCACTGGTTGGCGAACTCGTGCGGCATGCCGGGTTTCGCAGCCGATTCGATGTCGCCGTCGTCGGCCTGCTGAGGAAAAGCGGCTATCGCATGACGAACCTTTCTTACGTCCCACTGCGAGCGAGCGACCGGGTGCTGGTACAGGGCGAACGTGAGGCGGTCGAAAGCCTCGAGCGGTTCGCGGACTTTACCGACATCGAATTGCTGAGTTACGAACGACTCACGGAGCAATACCACACCGACGAGCGCCTGTTTGTCGTGCGCATTCCCAAGAGCAGCGATCTCACCGGAACGACCCTGGGCAAAAGCGGGCTCGCGGATGTCTTCGACTTTCGGGTGCTGGCAACTTTCCGGGAGGGCAAGTTGCGCGTCATGCCGCGGGGCGAAGACGTCCTCGAAGGTGGCGACCTGCTTCTGATCGAGGGCCAGCCTGCTGACCTGGATGTATTGCGCGGGTTGCAGGACCTCGAGATCGACACCAGTGTGCCCGCCAACCTGGGCGCATTCGACTCGGAACGCCTGACGCTCATGGACGCGACACTGGATCCACGCAGCAGCCTTGCTGGACGTACCGTCGGTGAGCTCAACTTCCGCGAGCGCTACGGCATCGAGCTGGCCGGGATCTGGAGAGAAGGGGAAACGGTCGGTGCCGACCTGGCCAACGAGCGCCTGCAGATCGGCGACGCCCTGTTGCTGCTGGGCCCCCGCGATCGCCTGCAGCTTCTCGACTCTGACTCGGACTTCCTGGTACTGACGCCTCTCGGCCGAAAACCGCCGGACACGCGACGCGCGCCGGTTGCCGCCGCCATAATGCTCGGCGTTGTCGTCAGCGTCCTGCTCGGTTACGCGCCCATCTCGGTCGCCGCCGTCGTCGGCGGTTCGATCATGGTGCTGACCGGCTGCCTGAACATGGAGCAGGCCTATCGGGCGATTGACTGGCGCGCGATCTTCCTGATTGCCGGCATGCTGCCGCTCGGGACGGCGATGCAGAGTACCGGTGCCGCAACCTACATCGCAGACCAGGTCATGATACTGCTCGGCGACGCCGGACCCTGGCCCGTGATCATGGGACTTTACATCGTCACGGCGATGGCGACGATGATCATTCCGACCGCGGCTCTCGTCGTTCTTATGTCGCCGATCGTCCTGTCCGCCATGTCCGACATGGGCTATGCGCCGGAGACGGCCATGATGGCCGTCGCAATGGCCGCCTCAGCGAGTTTCACCAGCCCGATATCGCATCCCGCGAACATTCTGGTGATGGGCCCGGGCGGGTATCGTTTCGTGGACTATCTCAAGGTCGGCGTACCGTTGACCATCGTCGTCTTCATCGCGGTGATGATATTGTTGCCCTTCTTCTGGCCGCTGCAACCCGTCTGATACGCCGGTAAAGGAGGAGTCCCCTGGCACACCGACTGGTAATCGCCGGAGCGGGTCACGCCGCCGGACAGGTCGGAGTCTCCCTCAGGCAGAAAGGCTTCGACGGCAATATCGTGCTCGTCGGTGAAGAGGCCTGGCTGCCTTACCAGCGCCCGCCGCTCTCGAAGAAATTCCTGGCCGGCGAGCTTCCGGCGGAGCGCCTCTATTTCAAACCCGCGGACTTCTACGATGACCATGAAATCGACGTTCGCCTTGAAACCCGCATAACGGCGGTGGATCGCCAGCAGCGGTTCGTGGTCACCGCGGCCGGCGAGCAAATCGCCTACGACACGCTGGTTTTCGCAACGGGCTCGCGCGTAAGGCACATCCGGGTGCCGGGGAGCGACCTGGAAGGCGTGCATTACCTGCGCAGCATCGACGACGTCTCCCGCATCCGTGCAGATCTCGTCACGGCCAGGAACGTCGTCATCATCGGGGCAGGCTACATCGGCCTCGAAGTCGCTGCGGTGATAAGGGAACTGGCGTATAACGTGTCCGTTATAGAAATGGCGGACAGGGTGATGAGCCGTGTCGTAGCGCCCGTCGTATCCGACTTTTACAAGGCGGAGCACGAAGCCCGTGGCGTAAATCTCCTGCTGTCGACGGTCCTGGAGGCTTTCGAGGGCGATGCGCGGGTCAACGCAGTGAAAACGAGTGGCCGCCAATCGATTCCGGCCGACCTGGTAATCGTGGGCATCGGGATCGCACCGAATACCGAAATCGCGGCATCGGCGGGCCTCGAGGTGGATAACGGTATCGTCGTAGACACTCACTGCCGGACCACGGACGATAACATCTACGCGGTCGGAGACTGCACGTCGCATCCCAACAGCATTTATCGCAGGCGTATAAGGCTCGAGTCGGTTCACAATGCACTCGAGCAGGCGAAGACCGCCGCCGCCAATATCTGCGGCGAAACTGCCGAATACTCGCAGGTGCCCTGGTTCTGGTCGGACCAGTACGACCTCAAACTGCAGATCGCCGGGTTATCGGAAGGCTACGACGAGGTGGTGGTCCGCGGCGAGCCAGCGTCCCGTTCGTTTTCCTCTCTTTACCTTCACAACGGCAAATTGATCGCCTGTGACGCGATCAACGCTCCCAGGGATTTCGTGCAATCGAAAGCCTTGATTGCGGCCAGGCAGGAAATCGCGCCTGAGCGTCTCGCCGATAGCGGGGTGCAGCTAAAGGACCTGGCCTAGGACGCAGGATTCAGCGCTCGGCGACATCGCGGGAGGTCAGTTCGACATTGCCGGTTACGTCGATAATAAGGCGCCCCTCCATTGCGACCGGCCCCTGGGCCACCGAATAGGCGCTGGCGTTTATCGCCTCCACGGCCTCCGACACGAGCCCTGCGAATTCACCGGTACCGCCTGTCACTGCCGCCGTACCAAGTGCGCCGGGGCCCACGGTCATGTTGCCGTTCCAGACGCCTTTCCAGTGATTCGCCGAACTCCAGTATGCTGGCAGGACGATTTTGCGCAGGAAGTTCCAGTAGTTTTCGGTCTGCTCCACGAACAGGCTGCCGCGCTCCACCAGGTGAATGTGCCAGGCGCTGTCGACGAGCGCTTCGCCATTGATGAGCCGGGTTCGCTCCGACTCCGATGAAAACTTGATCCCGATGCCGGCTGGGTTATTGCGACTGTCCGTGAGAACTGTCAGCAGCACTTCACTGCGTCTTATCGGAGCCTCCCACAATTCCCGGACTTTTTCGGGATGCGGCTGCACGCGTGACTCGCCGTTGTTCGTATAGACGATCGAATCGGTGGGAACGCCCGAGTAACCGAGGCTCAGAATATTGTTTTTGCTGACCGATAACGGCGACAGCGGATTGCGTGCTGCCAGTGGATTGAAATACAGCAATGCGGCGGCCACCAGCACGCCCAGTGCGATCCCCAGCAGCAGCCCAGCGACGTACTTGATCACAATGCGCCCTCCGCCAATGCGCTTTCCGTGATGTCGTCCGAGAACGTACCCACGAACGAGGTCACGATTTCGATATGTCCGTCCGGAGCGTCGACGTCGTCATCGTCCGTGTTCGGCACCCAGCGTTCGCTGACCACACCCTGCATGGGGCGGAATTCCCTGGTACCGGCGCGCAACGCCCCGACCCGGCGGACTCCGTCAGCCGGCTGCGCCGGCATCACCGCGTAGAAAGTGCCCCTGGCCGGGATATGAAACGCCCACTCGACGCTGTCCTCGATCTGATCGCTGTCCGCGACCATGCGGCTCGCGACACCAATGACGATCTCGCGCGCGTTTCTTACCTTGAAGAGTTCCACGCGCACGCCATCGAACCGCTCCTCAACGGGCCACTGCAACCCTGGCGGCAACGGTTCGGCCTGCTTCGGGGCGCCGATCATGATGCGATCCGTGGGAATATTGATGTGAAATAACTCCGTGTTGCCACCGTTCGGGGAAACCGAGATGACCGAAGACTCCCGATACTGATCAACGACGGGAACGTAATAAGCCGCCGCGACCGTTCCGACGATGCCTACAAGGAATCCGAAAATAAGGGTTTTCAACATTTGCTAAGTCCATCGCAAACCACGACGAAGACCCCGAGTTTAGTTAAATCGGCATAGCCGTCACAGCGTCGCCGGGCGAAATTGTGACGGAACGCACATTGAATCGCGCCTCGCGACGAACAAGCGCCGATAGTTGCCGGGAAAGCGAAGCGATTTCCCCGCACAGGCGATGCCAGTAAACTGCACCGGCCGGGCCCGGAAAACCGCCAGAGCGACGCCATGACAACTGCCATATGCCTGTGGTCAGGACCACGAAACGTTTCGACCGCGCTGATGTACAGTTTCGCGCAGAACGAGCACGTGGCCGTTATCGACGAGCCGCTATACGGCCACTACCTTCGGGTGACTGGCGCCGAGCACCCCGGACGCGACGAAGTCGTTGCAGCCATGAACTGCGACGGAGATGCCGTCATGCGGGAACTGCTCATCCACCAGGCGGAGAATCCGAAGCCACGGATGTTCATAAAACACATGGCGCACCACCTCGTGGACCTCGATCTCGGCTTCCTGCATGAAACCTGCAATATCTTTCTCATACGCGATCCGCGAGACATGCTGCCTTCGCTTTCGATCCAGTTGCCGAAACCGCGCCTGGCCGATACCGGGCTGCGCAGACAGTGGGAGTTGTTTTCCCGTCTGCTCGAAGCGGGCCAGGCACCGACGATACTTGATTCGAGGGAATTGCTGACCAACCCGCGCAATGTCCTGAGCACGCTGTGCGAACGCATCGGTCTTCCGTTTACGCCGGACATGCTGAGTTGGGAAGCCGGCCCCCGGCCGGAAGACGGTGTCTGGGCACCCCACTGGTACCACGCAGTGCATCAGAGCACCGGCTTCGCACCTTACCGCGCAAAGACGGAATTCCCGGAACGCCTGAAGCCACTGCTCGACGAATGCGAACCCTGGTATGAACAGCTAATCGAGCACGCTATCCCTGCGAACGCAAAAGGAGCAGACAATTGACGACGGTCGATCCGCGCAACCAGAACATCCTCGTATACATAAACGGCGAGTTGAAGCCTCGCAACGAAGCCCGTGTCTCGGTCTTCGACAGCGTGGTACAGGGTGGCGACGCAGTATGGGAGGGCCTGCGCGTATACAGGGGCCGGATTGCGGCATTGTCCGCCCACCTGACGCGTCTGCAGAATTCCGCCAAGGCGCTCGCCTTTGCCGCAGTGCCGTCATCGCAGGAGGTTCGCGCGGCGGTGTTCGAAACGCTCAAAGCTAATGACATGCACGACGAGGCGCATATCCGGTTAACGCTGACTCGCGGCGAGAAAATAACGTCGGGCATGAATCCGAAGTTAAACCAGTCGGGCTGCTCGCTGATCGTTCTCGCAGAATGGAAACCACCGGTTTACTCCGACGATGGGATTCGCCTCGTTACGGCATCGACCCGCCGTAACACGCCCTCATGCCTCGACTCCAAGATCCATCACAACAATCTACTCAACAACATACTCGCCTCGATCGAGGCCAACGTCGCCGGAGTCGACAGCGCGATCATGCTGGATCTGAACGGTTTCGTGTCAGAAACCAACGACACGAACCTGTTCATGGTGAGAGACGGAACGGTTCGCACTCCACACGCCGATGCCTGCCTCCCCGGGTTGACTCGGCAGATGGTGCTCGATATCTGCCACGATCAGGGCATACCGGCAGCGGAACGCAACCTGTCCCTGACCGAGCTTTATACCGCCGACGAAGTATTCACGTCCGGAACCATGGGGGAATTGACGCCCGTGCTGGAGGCCGATGGCCGCGTGATCGGAAACGGGGCCGTCGGAGACCTGACCCGGCGACTTCAGGGACTGCATCGTGAAGCCGCCTGGCGTGACGGCGAGGAAATTCCTTTCTGAATCAACCGGACGCGAAATAGCGCGCCAGGTATTCTTCGAAGCTTACGTCGTCCACGGCTTCGATGTCTCGTTGCCGCTGAACCGATTCCCGGGCTTCGCTTTCAATCTCCCGTGCCCGTTCCGGCGGCATCGGAGCGATCGACGAGAAATAGGCTTTGTGGCGACGCGAGACATCGAGTGAGAATTCGAAAAAGCTGCAGTCCGAATCGCGGAGCTCCTGCAGCAACCGCGCGGACGGTGTGCTTTCCGGTTCCGCGACCTGCGACGCCGCAAACGAGACCGCATCCCCGTAACTGCCGTCGACCTCATGACGATCGATGAGCTCGGCAACAGCCGCTACTTTATCGACAATTTCACCGGCCCAGTCCGACAGTTCGACCGGCTTGCCGTTACGCCGGAGCAACAGACCGGGCTCCCTGCCGCGTTTGGCCGTCAGTGACTGGTTCTGCAGCGCCTCCTCGAAGGATTCGGCATCGAAAGGAGGGCTATCTTCGAGCAGGCAGTAAATGAGAAACGCCTCGATGAAGCGCATCGTATTCTGATTGATACCTGCGGGATCGGAGACATTGATGTCGAGGGAGCGAATCTCGACGTATTCTATGCCGCCACGCCTGAGCGCCGCGGTTGGCCGCTCGCCCGATTGAGCGACGCGTTTCGGCCGAATCGGGCTGTAGTACTCGTTCTCAATCTGCAGCTTGTTGGTGCTCAGCTGCTGATACTCGCCGTCCCTGATAATGCCGATCTTTTCGTACGCAGGCTCCGGCGTACGGATTGCCTCGCTGAGATCGCGGATGTATTCGTCCAGTCGATTCAGTGAAATCGAGATGCCAGCCTGCGTCTGGCTGTTGTAGCCCAGATCGCTCATGCGCAGGGAGGTGCCGAACGGTTCGTAATACGTTTCGGCATTGAGTTCCGGCATCGACAAAGGCCTGCCGCCTCCGAAGGACTTGCACAGAGCCGGCGAGGCGCCGAACAGGTACAGGACGATCCACCCGTAACGCCGGAAATTCCGCACCAGACCGAGATAATGCGTTGACCGAAATTCGCTGTCGCTCGCTGCCGCGCCAAGTATTTCCCGGTACACCGGCCAGAAAGACTCAGGCAGAGAGTAATTGAAGTGCACCCCGGCGATTGTCTGCATGTTGCGGCCGTAACGATGCCCCAGTCCACGCCGGTATATCGTCTTCATGCGGCCGACATTGGAGTTACCGTATTGCGCCAGCGGTATGTTCGCGTCAGAAGGAATGCGGCACGGCATGCTGGCACACCAGAGCAGCTCGTCGCCCAGCTGACGGTAAGCAAACTGGTGTATGTCGCAGACGACCTGCAGTGCCTCCCAGGTGCTGCCGAGCGCGGGCGTAACGAATTCGAGCAGCGCTTCCGAAAAATCGGTTGTTATAAAGTGATTGGTCAGTGCCGAACCCAAACCTTCCGGATGTGGCGTCTGCGCGAGGTGCCCGTCGGAAGTAACACGCAGGGACTCCTTCTCGACGCCCCTCCGCCCCCCGGCGACTGACGCGGCGCCGTAAGCCTGCAGAGCACCGAGGCGTTGCTCAAACAACTGATTCATGACCAGCGTTTTACCACAAGCGCCGCGCACACGCTTTATCCGCAGACGGCGACCCGTGAACCTCGCGGCGGCCATCCTGTCCAATAAGGAGTTGCGTCAAGATACGCACTGCGAATCAACCCGATTTGCGATAGGGTATGTGTATTGCGCGCCAACCCGGCATTTAGCGGTATCAGATGAATCTGCACCCGTCAAAAACGATTGCGACCGGACTGCTGGCTGCAATCTTGCTGCTTGCCGCAGATCCCGCGCTCGCGTTTCGCTGCGGCACCAAGCTGGTACGTGACGGTATGCACGAGCAGCAGGTGATTGCAGCCTGCGGTGAGCCGACTTCCGCCAGGCAGCTGGGGCATACGATTCGCGCGTACGACTATCGGTTCCGTTTGCGTAACCCCGGCCATATTTACTACCGCACGCCTGGCGTCGGCCACTTCGCGACGGAGGTGATTGTCACCGAGTTCATCTATAATTTCGGGCCGCGCAAGCTGATGCGCCGGCTGATTTTCGAGGGCAGCGTCCTGGTCGAAATAGAGACCATCGGCTACGGCTACGTAGAGAAGTAGCGGAAAATCGTTAAACAATAATCCCGGATCACTGACAAACCCGCGTAACTGCAGGTAACATGCGCGCTCTATATCGCCTTATTTGGGAGTCCAAAGCGCATGAATGAATCCCGCCGCCGACGTTTACGCGATCGCTCCTCCGGCACGGCTACACTTATCAGTGAAGGCTGCCGGGTTTCGGGCGTACTAACGGGTAATTGCGACTTCCAGGTCAATGGCGAGGTTGAAGGCGACTGCGAGATCAACAGCACCCTGGTGCTGACAAAGAGCGGGTTGTGGAAGGGCACGATACGTGCAGCGAACGTTATCGTCTCCGGCCATGTCGAGGGTGACATTATTGCTTCCGAGAGCGTCGAAATCACGGATACCGCGAGAATTGCCGGAACCGTGTCTGCCGAAGCCATTGCCGTCGCCGAAGGCGCCGTGGTCGAGGGTGTCATGAAGACGACGAGCCAGTCAGAACCCGTCGAATTCATCGAGAAACGGCAGTCCGAAAGCTGACGGAAACACCCCGGCGCAGCCGGGGACACAATTTTCCAATTCGGAAAACTTCCCGCACCGATTTCGTCCAGGTGTTAAACTCCTTGTCAAATAACAACAGGTGTACGCGGCGCCTGACATTTTCTGTGTCCGGCCCCGTAACACCATAGACACCAGGACAATGATGGGCTGCAACGTTTTGCGGATAATTGCGCTGGCGCGGTCCGTTTTCGGGATTTCGACGTTGCTTGCCGTGTCGATCTTTCCCGCCACGGCCCTGGCGCAAGGCTCGGAAAGCCGCATTACGACGACCTTCGTGTGGGTCGAAATATTATCCGCCCTGATCCTGCTGTCTTCCGGAGTCGCAATCTGGGTTATCGCCCGTAACCAGACGAAACGAATCCGCGAACTCAAGCGCGAGGCAGAAAAGCTCCGCGACGCCGATTTCGGTGAGCCGTTGCCCGTCCAGCCGGGCGAACTCGGCGAACTCGCCGCCGTCTTCAACGACATGCGCGACAAACTAAAAGCCACAACCATCTCTCGCGACTACGTCGACAGCATCCTCTCCAGCATGAACGATGCCATTATCGTCACCACCAGTGACGGCACCATCAAGCGAGTCAACAAGGCAACGTCGCACATGCTTGGCTACGAAGAGCAGGAAGTCGTCGGCACGACCATCGACTTCATCGTGAGCACCGGCAAGAGCGGCACGCTCGTCGATCAAAAACCCTCGGGTGTGCCCCGCGAAGCGTTCTTCGAGAGCAAGTTCGGCGAGTCGATCCCGGTTTCCTATACCTGCTCTTCTCTCAGCGGCAAGGAAGACGACTCCGGTGACAAGATCTACGCGGCACAGAACATCACCGAGCGGCGCCGAGCGGAAAAGCGCATTCGCTACCTTGCACGTATCGATGCCCTCACGAAAATTCCCAATCGCATGCAGTTCCAGCATCTTCTGCAACGTTGCATTGCGCGAGCGCGCCGCAGCGCCAACCCCCTGTGTCTGTTCTACATTGATATCGACGCGTTCAAGGAAATCAACGATACCTTCGGACATCTCGCGGGCGACACGACACTGGAGACCGTGGCAGAGCGCCTGAGCGCTGTATTGCCCGACGACACGATCATAGGCAGGCTGGCGGGCGACGAATTCGCCGTTATTCTCGACGGACTCGGACCGGACGAGAACGGCAGAAAGCAGACCGATACTCTTGCGAAGCGACTCTTGGGCCGGCTGGCTGATCCATTTTTCGTCCAGGGTCACGAGGTCTTCATGACCGCAAGCATGGGCATCGCCTACTATCCCAAGGACGCGCCGAACGTCATCGACCTGATACGCAATGCCGATGCCGCCCTCTATCACGCCAAGAAGTCCGGCGGCAACGTTTACTCGTATTACGAACCGGCAATGAATGAAGCCGCCGTCGAACGGCTGATGACCAAGAGCAAACTGAAGCGCGCCTTCGAACGTGATGAACTGCTTGTTCATTACCAGCCAAAGTACAACCTCGAGACAGGCGAGGTGTTCGGCGCCGAGGCGCTGGTTCGCTGGGAACTGCCCGAAAGGGGCATGATATTGCCATCAGATTTCATTCCCATCGCGGAGGAGACAAACCTGATCATCGAGATCGGTGAATGGGTGCTCGACAAGGTATGCGAAGACTTCCGTTTCTGGCAGCGATCCGTATCCTCGCCCGGACGTGTTTCCGTCAACCTGTCGCTGAAGCAGCTGCGGCAACCGAATTTCACACGACGAATCAGTTCCATACTGCGCAGCTATGAGGTTTCGCCCACGTCTCTGGAACTGGAGATCACCGAGACGACGCTGATGGAGAACCCGGAGCGCACCATCAAGCTGCTTGATCAACTGTATGCGCTCGGGCTTCATCTCGCGATCGATGATTTCGGCACCGGCTATTCGTCCTTGAGTGCTTTGCAGCAGTTTCCTATCAGTACGCTCAAGATCGACAAATCGTTCGTGCGCCACGTATCGACCAATCCCGACGACGCCACGATCGTCAGCACCATCGTTCAGATGGGCCAAAATCTCAATATGGACGTTGTCGCGGAGGGGGTGGAGAGCGAATATCAACTCGCCTTCCTGCAGAAACTCGGCTGTACGTACGTGCAAGGTCTGCTATTCGGGGACCCCATGAGTTCGGACAGCTACCTCGAACTCCTGCTCGCGCAGGTTGAAGGTACGGACACGCACAGGGCGCTGTTCGCCTGAGATCCGGGCGCCTTCACTCGCTAACTGCATCATGCTTAAATGAAGCCTTCCGCTAACCAGGGCGTACGAGAGTCATAACCGCCCTACTGCCAGAAGTGATCCGATGAAGAACCTGATGATAGCTGTAGCTGCGACTGTTCTATTTGCCGCACCCACGTTCGGCCTCGCCTGCGAATACCCTGAGCGCCCGACGCTGCCCGACGGGGGCACGGCACCGAAGGAAGACATGATTGCCGCGCAAGCGGCCGTTAAAGCGTTTCTCGCAGCGGTTGACGAATACCTGGACTGTATCGAGCAGGAAGAAAAAGACGCTATTGCAGCGATGGACAACCCCGACGAGGAGACCATCAAGCGTCGCGACGAGCTCCTGTCGAAACGGTTCGATGCGGCAAACGAGGAGAAATTCCTGTTTGGCGAGAAGTGGAACCAGCAGGTTCGCGCCTATAACGCGCAGAAGTCCGGACAGGATTCCGAGTAGCACCTACCAGCGGTATTTTCGAAAATTTTCAGGATTCGCCCAGTCGGTGGAGGTGTTCCATTCACGTGGCTGGTTGAACATATCCGGATCGAACAGGTAGCAGCGCCCTGCATTTGACGGGCGCTTGACCTCCAGGTAACCGAGCGAGCGCAAGACATCGGGACTCCAGCCTGGCCTTGTATCGACAAGCAAGACCTTCTCGCAGTGGACGTCCCGAAGGCGCGACAGGAGTTGCTCAGCGCTCGTGCGCGGCATGTAGTCGAGCGGCGTTACGACGATACCGAGCTGCGCTCTCAGGGTTCGCGGCAGGTCGCTCGGACCGGATACGGTCTCGTATGCATCCACACCAGCGAAGTCCGGCAATTCGGTCTCAGGTAGACCAATCGTCATTACGCTGACATTCCGCGCATTGATACCCAGGTTATCGAGTATTGACAGGATGCTCGACCATGATTCATTCATGCGTCAGAGCTTATTGATCTCCTCGCGGAGGTCAAACTTGTTTTCGGTGACGATTCTCTCGAGTACCCTTATCCGCTCCTCGAGAGCGTTCAGTTGCGCCTGCGCCTCGTCCGCCAGCGTATTTCTATCCTCCTTGCGGTGGCGAAGTTTCAGATACTGCTGCACGGTGTTCGCAGCGAGTACGATCGCCACGATACAGACGACATAAAACATCGTGTTCATCAACACATCCCCTGGTTGTTGATCGATCAGTCCTTCAGCCGGTCAAACTCGCGGTCCAGCTGGTAGCGCGAGGACGTCACGTATTTCTCGAGCCGCGCGAGACGCCTGTCGAGCGACTTGAAGCGGCTGCGCACGTCGCTCATGGTCTGCGAAGGCGACGAACGCACCGCCCGGTGAAACTCCGGATCCACGGGACGCGCATTATCTTTCCGCGAAACGCTGGGTGTCAGGAATACCAGCGCAAGGTAACCGAGAATCGTCAGCGGCATCGTAAAAAACGCGATGATTGCTAGCAACCGGGTGACGCACAGATTGAACCCGAAATATTCCGCGATTCCCGCACAGACGCCGCCGAGCATCGCCTTGTCTGCATTGCGATAGAAGCGTCGTTCGGACATGGAAGCCTGGCTGTTCATCGTTCCCTCCAGTAGTTTCTCCGTTCGCGGCGCCAGAATTCGTACTCCGACCGTGCCCCCGAATAGATCAGCGGCTTTTCGCGAATCAACAGGGTCGCGGCGATGTAGACGGCTGCTGTCAGCCAGAAGAACGCGAGCAGGCTGATCACCGCCAGGACGCGCACCACGCTTACCTGCAGGTTGAAGCGATCGGCCAATCCGGCGCAGACGCCGAATATCCAGCCGTTTTCCCGATCACGGTAGAAACCTCGAAATGGACCGCAGTCAATATTCCAGGTGCCTTGCCTCATTTATTGTCTCCTGTGTGTCGTTGAATCGTCGTCGAGGATTCGTTCCAACGTTTCGATTCGTTCCTCGAGTCGCTGTGAAAGCGTCCACAGATCCTCGAGCATGCGCTCGTCATCGCCCGAGATTTCGCGTGTTTGCTTCCACTTCGTAATGAAGTAGAGGATGACGATCAGCGGCGCTAGAACCGTAAGAAAGAGAATGACCGCAAGCGTCGACAGTGCGTACATTCCCGCTTACTCCGAGTCCGTGGCTTGACTGGTCTCACCCTGTACACGGCGTTTCAGTTCGTCGAACTCCTTTTTTACGGACTCTTCGGCCTCGAGGCTTGCGAACTCGTGATTCAGGTCTTTTGGCAGACCGAGGTCATAAGCCTCGATACGTCCCTCGACATCGTCGATGCGCCGCGTGTACTGCTCGAAACGGACCA
Source organism: Gammaproteobacteria bacterium (assembly GCA_009937505.1). Lineage (GTDB taxonomy): Bacteria > Pseudomonadota > Gammaproteobacteria > Steroidobacterales > Woeseiaceae > UBA1847. Next base: position 5,607 of record JAACFJ010000040.1, on the reverse strand, counting down.
TGGCGTCATCGATCTTGTAGTCGTGAATCTTCTTGCGTGCGGCCAGCCGGCTATTGGCTGTCTTGTGCCTTGCAAGCAGCGCCTTCTGGCGGGCCTTGGCGTCCTGCAGCTTCGCTTCGAGCCGGGCGATGTCCTCATTGAGTTTCGCGAGGCCTTCGTCGACAGCTGCATAATCGGCCCTGACCCCGTCAGCCGCAGACTGCACCCGCGATTTTTCGACCAGTGCCGCTTTCGTAAGGTCTTCCCGGCCCTTGCGCAGGGCAAGCTCTGCTTTCTCTTCCCAGTCCTGCAACTCGGATTCAAGCACCTCCAGCCTGCGGTTCAGGTCTTTCTTGTCGGCTATCGATCGCGCGGCCGCCGAACGCACCTCGACGAGCGTGTCCTCCATCTTCCTCCGCCTTGTCCAGGATGGCGTTGATATTGGAGTTCACGATGTCGCTGAATCTCGTGAAAATGCCCATGATTTGTCCTCTTGATGGCGTGATTGTCACCTGGGATGTTGCAGTATCCGTGCCAAGCCGCACCATAAACCACAAGTATATGATTTATAATCAAAATATCGGGCCATTCGGGGACTCTTCATGAGTCGTAGATTGGCGAGTTCTGCTATTTAATAGCTATTTTTGCTATCTTATGGCTAAATTCACTCATGGCTGCCCAACGCCCTGCACAACCCATTATCGGCGAAGCGCCGGTCTTCCTGGAAATGCTGGAGCACGTGTCCCGCGCCGCGCCGCTCTCGAAACCCGTGCTCGTCGTCGGTGAGCGCGGCACCGGCAAGGAACTGGTTGCCTCGCGGCTGCACTACCTTTCCGATCGCTGGGAATCGAGTGTCGTCAAGGTCAATTGCGCCGCGCTGACCGAGACTATCCTGGAGTCCGAGCTCTTTGGCCACGAGGCAGGAGCGTTCACGGGGGCCGTCAAGACTCACGTCGGCCATTTCGAACGGGCCGACGGCGGCACTCTGATCCTCGACGAGCTCGCGACGATTTCTCTGCGAATGCAGGAGAAAATCCTCAGAGTGATCGAATACGGGGAGATCCAGCGCGTCGGCGGCAGCGGGACCCTGCAGGTGGATGTGAGAATCGTCGGGTCGACGAATGCCGATTTGCGGCAGCTGGCCGCGGACGGCAGATTCCGCCAGGACCTTCTGGACAGGCTTGCGTTCGACGTCATTACAGTGCCACCGCTGCGCGAGCGCCTCGAAGATATCCTGCCGCTCGCTTACGCGTTCGCCATCAACATGACGAGCGAGCTGAAACGTGAACTGTTCGCCGGATTCACCCCGCGCGCCTCGTCTTCCCTGTTGCAACACGACTGGCCGGGCAACGTTCGCGAGCTGAAGAATACGGTCGAGCGATCTGTCTACCGCGAACCCGACCCGGTCAAACTCATCAATCGCATCGCTTTCGATCCCTTTGATTCGCCCTTCCAGCCGGCGTCGAGCACCGCGGCAGCAAAGCCACAGGCACGACGGAAGCACCCACCATTGTTGCCGATGCGTCTGAAAGAGCGCCTCGAGGAGACAGAGAAGGAATTCCTGCGAGCAGCGTTGGAAAAGTCCCGGTTCAACCAGACGATGGCGGCGGATTTACTGAACCTGAGTTATCACCAGTTCCGCGGCAAGCTGCGCAAATACGGCATCAGTACTCAACCACCGTAATAGAAGCGGTCTCAATAATACCCCTGGCCGCTTCTACGACTCATCCCGGTATCGGCGCACGTAGATCGCCGCCGTGGCAAACAGTCCGCAAACCACGATGCCGGCCCAGACCGAGGGACTGAGGAGGAACTTGCCAATGTCGATATGGGCGAGCAGGCTCACCAGCTCCTCGTTGACTTTCATGCGCTCTTCGTCGAAGAAACGCTCGAAATCCATATCAAGAAACAGGGGGATCATCTCACCGCGCCCGAACACGGCGCTCGCAAAGAGCTTCGACCTGAAGAATATCCATTCGATGATCGGGATGATGATGAGAGGCATAAACGCCATGAGCAGCGGCGACCGCTTCGTAAATGCCGAAACGAAAAGGAACCAGCCGATCAGCGGTGACATCCACACTGCGCTCGCGACAGTAACGATCAACGCTGCCGCCCAATTGTCGAACAACGGCACCGAACCCCAGATCAGGTGCGCCGCGTTGCCGCCCTTGACCATTACCCAGACGGTTGTGATCACAAGGTTGACGAGATGCGTAACGATGATTGCCGCAACCGTAACGATTGGCAGAACGATGATCGCCGTAAGCAATTTCGATACGACGGTCTCGGCATCGGTGATTGGCAGCGACCGCCAGAAGAGAATGCTCTTGTCCTTGCGCTCGGCATACAGGCAATCGAGCGTGTAAAACGTTGTGAGTATGGCAAGTGCAAACAGGAACACCCAGGAGGTACCGAGGAAAAAGACCGTCAGGGCCGCTCGCCGCTCTGCATCTCCGACTATGTTCGATGCCCCGAACAGCGCCATGTTGACCTCTGTGTCGAACGCGGAGACCGTGACCATCCCGGCCAACGACACCAGCGACACGATCACGGCAATCGCAATCGGGGTCACGTAGATAGAACGATGCTCCCAGATCTCGCGCTTTATCAAAGCCAGTTGTTGCCCGATCATGCCGCGACTCCTTTGACTTTGGCGACGAACAGGTCGGCGACCGATGGCGTATGCAGCTCGCCAAGCGCTTCGAGGCGCGCACGATCGGGCTTCTCGAACAACATGATCTTCTTGCCGAACACGTCGCGCTCCGCAATCGGACCAATACTGCGAGCCTGGTCTGCCTTTTCGCCGGCTGCCAGGAGTTCCACGTAATCCTCGCCCAGGGACTCCATCGAAGCGTCCAGAATGATCCGCCCTTCGTTGATGAACATGATGTCGGTGAGGATGTTTTCGATCTCCTCCACCTGGTGTGTCGTCACCAGGATGGTGCGCTCTTCGTCGAAGTAATCCGAAAGAAGATTCGCATAGAACTCCTTGCGGAAAATGATGTCGAGGCCGAGCGTAGGCTCGTCGAGCACCAGCAAGCGGGCATCGATGGCGGCGATGATCGCGAGGTGCAGCTGCGTGACCATGCCTTTCGAAAGCTCGCGAACCCTGGCATCCCTGCGGGTGTTCACCTTGGTATTACCGAGCAGCGCCTCGGCCTTTTCGCGGGAGAAGTTGGGGTGCGTGGATTCGACGAAGTCGAGTAGCTGTGAAACCCGGATCCAGCGCGGCAAGACGGCGACGTCCGCGATGAAGCAGATGTTCCGCATGAGTTCCTTGCGCTGCCTGAACGGGTTCAGACCGAGCACGGAGAGGTCGCCCTCGCAATCAGTGAGCCCGAGCAGGGCCTTGAGCAGAGTCGTCTTGCCAGCGCCGTTCGGGCCGATCAGGCCCATGATCCTGCCTTTTCCGATGTCGAAGCTGACGTTGTCGACGGCGTGAATCTTGCCGAATCGCTTTGAAACTCCGCGAGCGGTAACAAGGCTATTCATCGTCGCTCCCATTTTCCGTGCATCGAGTCCCAGCCGATTGATCGTTTCGAGCACCTTCGGCCACTCTTTTTCAACAAAGCGCCGGCGTTCGTCCTTCAGTAACCGCTTGCGTGCACCATCGATAACGAACATGCCGCGTCCGCGTTTTTTCTCGACCAGGTCTTCGTCAACGAGTTCCTGGTACCCCTTCAGCACGGTAAGAGGATTCAGCCGGTATTCGGCAGCCACGTTGCGAACCGATGGCAGGGCGTCACCATCACCGAGCACGCCCTCCAGGATCATGTCAACCACGCGATCACGCAGCTGACGATAAATCGGCAGGTCTTCGCTCCACTTCGGATCCATCAATCTCTCACTATTCGCCGGCACTCGGCACAGGCCAAGTGCGCACGAGTGCCCGTACGAAAAAAAAGCGCCGGCCCGCAACTGCCGGCCGGCGCAACAACTCCGTCGCTACTTTACTCGCCTTGGTGACGGAAAAAGAACCTTCTGAAAAGATCATTGCGCTAGTCGTCGCCGCTCACCCGCACGGATTGGTACGGGATCCGGTCGGATCGGTCGTCAGCGCCAATCGACACGGGTGCGGCCTGGCCGGCGATCAATGCGATCGCCATCAGCAACATGATCGTGATGCTCACGATTTCGTTGAGGTACTGGGCTATACGTCTTTTCACTGCCGGTCTCCGTAATCGGGGCTTGCTGAACTGGTGTTATAGTTGACTATAACACTATCCGCCCTAATTGCAAGCCCTTCCGGCCGGGGCAATTAACCCCGCCTGCGACCGGCAGCCGTTTATATACCCGAATATCGGAAAAACTATTCTCTAAAACAATGACTTGCAAAAACTACACGCCTCGGGAACAGGATCCTGATGGCCGTTACCAGGGATTGGCGGGACAATAACGGGAATGGCCGTCACTTCCCGACTGCTGCGCCGCGCGCCGCGTGCGCTTTCCCAATCGGCGAGCCTGGCCTATGCTCCGGCCATGGAACACAGGCCCGAAGACAGCGCCCTCATGCTGCGTTACCGCGATGGCGACGTGGCCGCGTTCGAGACGCTGTACCGGCGCCACAAGGACGCGCTGTTTCGCTACCTGCTCCGCCTGTGCCGGCAGCGGGCGGCCGCGGAAGACGTCTTCCAGGAAGCATGGGGCAAGATCATCAAGTCGCGCGATAACTACCGGCCGACGGCCAAGTTCACGACGTTTCTCTATCACGTGGCGCACAACTGCTTTATCGATTACGTGCGCCGCAACAAGCGCCACGGCAACACCGCAGACATCGAACCCGATACGCAACCCGATGGCGCGGATTGCCCGGAAACGCTGGTCGAAAAAAGCCTCGCAAGGCGCAGGCTGGACACCGCCGTGAGATCGCTGCCGGATGAACAGCGCGACGTGTTCCTGCTGTACGAGGAAGCCGGGCTGAGCCTGGAAGAAATCGCCACGATTACGGGCTGCAAGCGGGAAACGGCCAAGAGCCGGCTGCGCTATGCGGTCCGGAAGTTGCGTGCGGCACTCGACGAATCCCCGGAGGCACCATGACCGACACGCCCATGAAAAAAGACGACCCGGGCGACCCGCGCGTTTCCGCGGCCTATCGGGAAATGGCCGACGAGCGCACGCCCGAACATCTCGACCACGTCATCCTCAATGCGGCACGAGGCGCCGCCAGGCCGCGCTGGAACAGGGCTATCGCGTGGTTACGCCCGGCCGCGTGGGTCGCTACGATCGGCGTGTGCCTCGCCATCGTAATCGAGATCTCTTTGCTACCGGACCAGGAGCAGGCCGAATTCGACAGTCTGCCGCAAGAAGCAGCACCGGCCACCGAGATGAAGCGTCTCGAAGATATGCGCCCGCAGTCCGCCGAATCGCAGAAAGCGCAGCGGATGCAAAAACCGGAATCGCTGCAAGCGTCGGACCTGCCCCGGCGCTCGGACGACGCCGACGCCGGCGCATCGGCGGATAAGCACGAATCGAGTCTCGAGGAAGCCGAAACCCGGGTCCGCCAGCGTACGGTCAGTGACGTGCAGTCGCCCGCCTCGCTCCTGGGCAACGCGCCTGCGGCAGACATGGCTCAGGAGGTCGCGACGGAACGCTATTGCCGCGAGTCGGAGACCGCGGATCCCAACG
>JAACFJ010000039.1 GCA_009937505.1 Gammaproteobacteria bacterium | reverse complement strand
CCCAGGCTGCCGCGGGCGCGGCAACCGCCTGGTCCGCACGGACCTCGCCGCCGCCGATGCGGGTGATCTCGGCCGGGCCGCTGAACGGATCGATGTCGATATTCGTGTCGCCCGTGTTCATCAGCTTCGCCTTGGTCTCCGCCGGCGTCAGCCCGGGCTGTGCCTCGAGCAGCAGGGCTGCGGAACCCGCAACCATCGGCGAAGCACCTGAGGTGCCGCCGAACGGAGTACGTCCGGTGCCGGTAGTCGCTTGAGCAGACACCGACGCACCGGGCGCGCCAATCTCAGGCTTGATGAGGTTCTCCGCTTCGTGCTGGGGACCGCGTGCCGAGCTGCCGACCATCTGGCCCGCCAGCAAAAGCTGGTTCGCCGGATCAATTGTGCCGGGCGCCGGAACCGCTACCTTGATAGCATTGGAATCGGCTTGGTTGATCATGTAGCCGGGGATGTCGATCGGTCGATCACCGCCGTCACCGCCGGAGAATGGCGCCCCCGGTGCAACGAGACCGATGATACCGGCGGCACCACCCGCCTGGCTGATATTGCTGATCTTGAGCGTGAAATTACAGGCGCCACGATCAACAAGAACAATCAGCCCGGTGAGCGATCCTGGCGCAAAAGGCGCGCAACCATTCAGATTGCCACCTGCACCGTCAGCATATTGCACCGGACCGGAAATCGGTCCCGCCAGCGGCACAGACCAGGCCTGGAACACAGCCGGGATATCGCCGACGCCATCGACCGTGATCAGCTGCAGTGCGGCCGAAGGCACTTGCGTCTGCGCGACAGACAGCGCACTCGGCGCCGAAGATGGTGTGCCCGTGCAGTAGGGCAGGTCACCGCAATTACCGGCCGACGATACCGTCAGTACGCCAAGTGCGGACGCGTTCTCGACCGCCTGTGACAGGTCGTCATCGAACGGCTGTCCGTAGCCCGCGCCCAGCGACATGTTGATGATGTCAACCGCATCGGAGGTGTCGCCGTTGCCATCCGGATCGACGGAGAATTCCATGCCCTGGATCAGCGCGATGCCGGAGCAGGAAGATGACACTGCCGAGCAAACCTTCACTGCATACAGGTCGACGCCGGGCGCAACGCCCAGGTTGCCGCCAATAATGTCGGCCACGTGCGTGCCGTGACCCTCCAGGTCAATAGGATCCTCATCGGGCAAAAGCGGTCCGAATATGGGCCACAGCTCGCCGACGAAATCATAACCCTCGACGACTTTTGCGGTCGGAAACAGGCCGTCACGCGTAGTCTGCTTGGGATCCCCCAGAGAAGTTCCCCATGCGTCCAGATAATCAGGGAATGTACCGGGCCCGCCAAGATCCGCATGGGTGTAATCAATACCGCTGTCGAGTACGGCGACCGAGACTCCACTACCGTCGACGCCAGCAGCCTGCACAACTGCCGCACCGATGTAGGGCACGGTCTCGGACAGGTCCAGTTCGTAGTCTTTGACTCTCGAGATGCGATAAACGTCCGGATCCTTCGCGAGTTCTCCGATCGCTGCAGCGTCGACCTCCATCACGACGGCATTGAGGACTACCTGCGCATCTGCCAGTTTCTTCGCGCCCGGTGCCATCTTGCCGGCACGCTTGACGAATGCCGACTGCTCGCTGATGAGCCGTTGCTTGTGTGCCGCCCCATTACCCTTCGATTGCTTGACGTGTTTTGCAACCGATGGCGAACGGAGTCGAACGAGGACCTGCTGCGGTCCGTCACCGTTGACGAGTGCAGGATCGATTACCGATCGATCTGCCTGGATCGTCAGCGGCTCGGCGAGCCGCAGTCCCGAGATCGACGCCGGCAGCTGGGCACCGGCCCGCTCCGCAAGTCGATCCGCGGCTTCGGCCGTCGGTACCCCGCTGATTCTGATTCCCTTATGCATATTTATTTCCCTCTGACGAATGGATTTCCAGGACGTAACGGGGATCAACGCCGGAAGAAGAGCCACGTTCTTACGACGTGTCTTGCACTCCTCGGCGCTGACGCGGGTTACTTGTCACTGATTACTTATGAAGGATCTGTGTCATTTTTTGTTATGGCGCCGCGCTCCTGACTGCAACCTCAGACTTTTCCGCCGATTGAAACGATTTATACATTCACAGGCGGATAGTAAGAGACGTCACCCAGCGTGCGGCGTGTGCATCAAAGAGTATTCCCCGGCGGGCATATTTTCAAATTGTCCGCATCGACATTACATAATCTTGCTGGGTGAACGGTTGAAGACGTGCTCTCCCTCGCGAACGAAGCTGCGTGATCCATCGCCGGACGCGTAAGGGCATGGGCTTGCGTCGTCTGGATCGTTGTCCAGATAGTCGGTAGGATGACGCTGGATTATAGTTAATAAAGAATAGAAAGGCAGCCAAGCAATTGATTTGCATAGAATTCGGTAAGCCCTGATTGCCGGGGAGCGTGGTCGGTGCAAGACTGGTGCTGAAGCTTCCACAGAGAGGTGACCCCATGAGCGTCGAGACCCGTCACGTCCTTGGTGAGCGCAGTTTCGATCGCAGCGTAATTCGCTGGATCATGAAGTCCGTCGGCAATCCCCGCATCTCGGTGCGGCTCTGGAACGGCGACGAGTTCAGGGTGACCGAGGCGCGCCCTGTCGCCTGCATGGAGTTTCGCAGCCGCCGCGCCGTGTTCGAGCTGCTGCGTTCCCCGTCCGTAGGCTTCGGAGAGTGCTACAGCCGGGGGCTGATCGATATCCACGGCGATTTCCTGGCCTTTGCGAACGAGATCACCGCGGCGATCGCGGAGCACCGTGATAATAGCTACAACGCCTCCAAGCTGCGGTCCCTGCTGCACGCCATGCGGCGCAATTCGCTGCAACGGTCGCGACACAACGTGCACCACCACTACGACCTCGGCAACGATTTCTACAAGCTGTGGCTGGATGAGCGCATGGTGTACACCTGCGCTTATTACGATACCCCGGCGGCCACACTGGACGAGGCGCAGGTCGCCAAGCTCGATCATGTATGCCGGAAACTGCAGCTGCAGCCCGGACAGAAAGTCATCGAGGCAGGCTGCGGCTGGGGCGCACTCGCTCTGCACATGGCGGAGCATTACGGCGTCAACGTCACTGCTTACAACAACTCGAGGGAGCAGGTCGCCTACGCAAGAGAGCGCGCGACAGCCAGGAAGCTGGACGACCGGGTGACGTTCGTCGAGGACGACTACCGCATGATCGACGCACGCTGCGACGCTTTCGTTTCGGTCGGCATGCTCGAGCACGTGGGCCTGGCCAACTTCCGGTCGCTGGGCGCGCTCATAAAGCGCGTGCTAAAACCCGACGGCTTCGGCCTGGTCCATTCGATCGGGCGCAGCTTCCCGAACAGGACCGACTCGTGGATCACCAAGCACATCTTCCCGGGCGGGCATATTCCAAGCCTCAGCGAGATGATGTCCGTGTTCGAGCCGCAGAAATTCTCGGTTCTCGACGTCGAGAACCTGCGGCCGCACTATGCCCGCACGTGCGCAACCTGGCTGCAGAACTTCGAAGCCGAAGCCGACAAGGTCGCGGAGATGTACGACGAGGAATTCGTGCGCATGTGGCGCCTGTACCTGGCCGGCTCGTCGGCGGGCTTCGAGTCCGGCACGCTGCAGCTCTACCAGGTCGTATTCACGCCGCGCGGCAACAACGACGTGCCGTGGACGCGTCACTACCAGTATCCGGGGTTCGCGGAGGCGCGGTAACGTGCAAAAAGCCGACGCTATCGTTGTAGGCGGCGGGCCCGCCGGTTCGACCTGCGCCTGGAAGCTACGCGAGGCCGGCCTCGACGTACTGGTCCTGGACCGGGCGACCTTCCCACGCACCAAGCTGTGCGCGGGCTGGGTAACCCCGGAAGCCTTGCAGGATCTCGAGCTCGATCCTGACGACTATCCGCACGGCCTCGTGACATTCGACGAGCTTCACCTGCACTGGAAAGTACTCACCGCGAAGCCCGCGACCCGGCAGTATTCGATACGCCGCTACGAGTTCGATGACTTCCTGTTGCGCCGCGCCGGCGCCAGGGTGCTGCAACACAAGGTTCGCCAGATACGTCGTGACGACGGCGACTACGTCATCGACGGCGAATTCCGGAGCAAGTATCTGGTCGGCGCCGGCGGCACGCGCTGCCCGGTCTACCGGGCGCTCTTCAGCGACCGGCATCCGCGCGGCAGCGGAATGCAGACGGCCACGTACGAACAGGAGTTCGCTTACGACTGGAAAGACCCGGCCTGCCACCTTTGGTTTTTCGACGCCGGCCTGCCGGGGTACGCCTGGTACGTCCCCAAGGCCGATGGCTATATCAACGTCGGCCTCGGCGGCATGGCCGAGCAGCTGAAGCACAAGGACGGCCACCTGCGCGAGTACTGGCAAGATTTCGTCAGCAAACTGAAGCGGCGGGGGCTCGTCAATTATGACGATTACGACCCCAAAGGTTACAGCTACTACATTCGCGACAGCGTCGATGCCGTCAGCGATCGCAATGCCTACCTTGTCGGTGATGCCGTCGGGCTCGCCACCCGCGACATGTGCGAGGGTATCGGGCCGGCAGTCAGGAGCAGCCTGCTGGCGGCGCAGTCGATCGTAACCGGTGAGCCTTATTCGCTCGCCGGCATCAGCGAGCTCAGTGGCGACAGCTTTGTGAGCAGGCTCCTCGAGCGCCAATTCGCAGGGCACCAGGCCGGGCGCATGTTGTAGCCGCGCAGCATTGAGAAACAGGGAGTGACCATGGGCGATTCGCCTTTCATCATCGACGTCACCCGGGAGAATTACGCGCAGGTCATGGAGGCCTCGTTCAAAATCCCGGTGCTGCTGGATTTCTGGGCCAGCTGGTGCCAGCCGTGCCAGGCGCTCATGCCGATCCTCGCGAAGCTGGCCGAGGAATACCAGGGCAAGTTCCTGCTGGGCAAATTGAATACCGAGGAAGAACAGGAGATTGCCGCTCAGTTCGGCATCCGCAGCATTCCGAACGTCAAGCTGTTCCGTGACGGCCAGCCCGTGGACGAGTTCATGGGGGCGCTGCCCGAGAAGGCGATCCGGGAGTTCCTCGATCGGCACGTGGGGCGCGAGTCGGATGCGGCCGTGCAGCGTGCGCTTGAGCAACTGGCCGCCGGAGACGCCGACGGCGCGATCGCCTTGTTGAATGAAGCCCGCGAGGCGGATCCGGACAACCCGCGGGTCACGCTGGCACTGGCCGGGGCGCAGGCGGCCGGTGGCAATATCGCCGCGGCTGAGGCAACCCTGGACAGCCTGCCGGCAGACGAGCAGGACAAACCGGAAACGGTCACCCTGCGCAGCCATCTGTTCTTCCAGGGCCAGGTGGCCGGGACTCCGGCCGCGACCGAACTCGAGGCCCGACTCGCGGTCGATCCGGACGATCCGGGCGCCCTTTACCAGCTGGCGCTGCACAAGGTGGTCGACCAGGACTACGAAACGGCCATGGAGCTGCTGCTGCAGCTGATGCAGAAAGACCGCAGCTTCGGGGACGACGCGGGCCGCAACAAGCCGGTATCGCAGCCGCATGGCGAGCCTGTTGTACTGACCGCGCGGATCTGTGCCGAATACCACGATTCGAATATACCTCGCAGCGAAAAGCAAGAAGCACGTTGTCGAACCCACGACCCATTTCGTTCCGCATTCCGTCGTGATCGGCGAGACGCTTGCCTGGCTCGACGAGTACCTGGACGAGGCGGGGTGACGAGCAGCGGGTTCGCAAGATCGGCCGACCATAGTTGCCCCTCCGACTCGTCGTCCGAGCGGGTGAGCACGATACTGTGGACGCCCTGCCCGGCCAGGAACTACCGGTCGGGCGCGAACAGCTCGAGTTCCGGCCGCTGCGGGCTGCCGGTCAGTGAAACCATCTCGTAACGTACGAGCCCGTTGCTCGTGGTCGCCCAGTTCGGCACTTTCAGGTTGCCGAAGCGAGCCGGCGGACCGAACACATAGATATATTGCGTCGTGGCCCAGATGATCGGTTCCTTGCGGGCATTGAGGATGATCCAGCCGTGCGCCTCACCGTCCGGGCCCGCGAATTCCAGGGTAGGGAATTGCGGCAACCCGTCACGCGTGCCGTAGCGGACTTCGAGTTCGCCGTCGTCGCGCGCCACCGCACGGGCCAGCCTGTAGATGCTGTAAGGCGCCCGCTCCATTGCGTTTGCCAATGACTCGTCGCTGCCCCGGGCGAACTCGCCATTGGTGATGCTCCAGTAACCGTGCTCGGGGCTGTATGCCCGGGTTCGCGAGTAGATCTCGCTGTCCATGGTGACGTAAGAGCGCGGCCCTGTGAGATCGAGGATTTCGTGCTCCAGGTATCGGTCGGGCCGGTTGGCAATGTCCCACTCGTGCACGAAGTGTACTGACTCGAGATCCCGCCAGATATCGAGGCCGCCCATGGTTTCGACCATGGCCTTCGCGTCCGCAATGGCTGCCGGATCGCCCCTGAGGCCTGTTTGCTCGTCGGCAAGAGTGTCGAGGGCTGAAAAGAGCAAGAAACCGGCAATCGCCAGTGAGTTCAGATTGTGTGCAAGATTGCGCATAACGATTAACCCAGCCGTATCGGCAGCTCCCGGATTCGTTTGCCCGTCGCTGCAAAGATCGCATTCGTGATCGCAGGCGCAACGGGTGGAAGTGGTCCTTCACCGAGACCTCTCGGCGCGTCGGTACTTTCTACCAGGTGAATGTCGATCTCCGGGACTTCGCGCATGCGACAGAACGGATAGTCGTGGAAGTTGCTCTCCTGAACGATGCCGTCGCGGGCCGTGATCCTGCCATGCAGTGCCGCCGACAAACCCTCGACGATAGCGCCTTCGACCTGGTTGCGTGCACCCTGCGGGTTGATCACACGGCCGCAATCGATAGCGCACACGATCCGGTCGACGCTTACGTTGTCGTTTTTCACCGTGACCTCGGCAATCTCCGCCACCCAGGCACCCTGGTTATAGCTCGCGGCGATACCGCGGCCCCTGCCCTTTGGTAACGGTGTGCCCCAACCCGACTTCTCGGCGGCGAGCTCGACGACGTTGCTGAGCCGCGACGCGTCGAACCGGAAGTCCTCGCGTACCTGCACATACTGCTCGTCGCCAATGAGCTCTAGCCAGAACTCGACCGGATCGATGCCGTGGGCGTCGGCGAGTTCATCGATCGCGCTCGAGACGACGAAAACGTTGCCGGAATGCTCGGTCGCGCGCCACTGGCCGAGCGGGATACGCGCCGGCACCGAAACATACTCGAACAACAGGTTCGAAACGAATCCGGCCGGAAACTCGAAGTTATAGATCTCCGCGGGTGAACCATCTCGCTCGAGATAGATTTCCCGGGGATAGCTCACGACCTTCTGGTGCCAATGGCTGATGCGGCCGTCCTGCACCGAAGACCGCACGCGCTGCACGTTGGCGGCGCGGAAGTAGTCGTGGCGAATGTCGTCTTCCCGGCTCCAGACGACCTTGACCGGGCGCCGGAACTGCCTCGCCAGCAACACCGTGTCCATGATGAAGTCGGCATAGTAACGCCGGCCGAAGGCGCCGCCCGAGCGCATCACGTGAATCTTCACATTCTCCTGCGGGATGCCCAGCACCTTCGCAACGGCTTCCGCTGCCATCGGCGGATTCTGCGTCGGTGCCCAGACTTCTGCCGTGTCCCCATTCACCGTTGCCGTGCAGTTCATCGGCTCCATCGGTACGTGCGCAAGATAGGGCAGCTTGTAAACGACGTCGATGTCGGTATCGGCGCCGATCTCGTCACCGTCCCGTCGCACGAGGAGCGGTTCTTCGTCGAGCGCTCGCTCGAACTTCTGCATCAGCTCGTCGATGTCGTCACGCTCATCGGGCATCTGCCACTCAACCTCGAGCTTCCTCGCGCCCTCGAGCGCGGCCCAGGTAGTGGTCGCAAGCACAGCAACGCCCGACACGAAGTTCGGGCAGTTCGGCAGGATAATCCGCCCGCCGTGATCGGTATTCTTCAGCATGTGAAAAGCAACGACGTCCGGGATGGTTTTCGCCGCTGTATTGTCGAACGAGACCGGTTGGCCGTCGCCGTGGGGACATCGTTTGACGGCTGCGTAGAGCATGTTCGGCAGCTGAAGATCAGAACTGAATTCCTGTGCACCCGTCAGCATCGACTGCATGTCTACGTCGGGCACCGATGTGCCAATCAGCTTGAAGTCGTCCTCGCTCTTGAGTGGCGGATCTTCGGGCACGGGCAACTGTGCCGCTGCTTCGGCGAGTTCTCCGTAGCCGAGCCTGTCACCGGTCGCGGAATCGACAACGTAGCCGCCGTCCGTGGCGAGGCTCTTCCCGGGCGTATTCATTCGCCGTGATGCCGCAGCAAGCAGCATCGCTCTTGCCGTCGCGCCCACCTGGCGCATCGCCGTGTAATTGAGGCGTATGCTCAGGCTGCCGCCCGAGAACTGGTTATCAAGACGCGGGTTCCAGTCGGCCTGTTCTACGCGTATTGCGTTCCAGTCGACGTCGAGCTCCTCGGCGATGATCATCGGCAGCGCCGTCTTCACGCCCTGGCCCAACTCGGGGTTCTGGGCATACAGGGTGATGCTGCCATCGGCGCCAATGCGGATCAGCGGGTGCAGCTCGGTGACAGCGTCAGCCGTGAGCCCGATTTTCGGAATGCCGATAACCAGCCCGAGACTGCTGACAGCACTCAAGCGGATAAAGTCGCGACGATTGACCAATGCACTGCCCCCGACCGAAGCTAGCAGGTTAGCCCACGAGAGAGACCACAGCTACCCCGTTCATCGCCGCCAGTACACGCTTCGCCGCACCGTTCGGCAGTTGGTGGCGTCGAACGTGGCCTCAGGCACCCGAACCTATAACGACTCAGCCGTCTCCCATATTTTCGTCGACTGGCCTCCCGAGCGTCCGCAGACGATCAGAGGCCGCTGGAGTTCGTCACAGGCCTTCATGAACGCCTCGGCAACCTCCTTCGTGATCGATGCGGGATCGACCGGAAACTGCACGAACATTATCCCGAATTCCTCGGCGGCCTTCGCAAGCTCGGCCGACGACGGCTGTCCCTCCAACTCATTGTCTGGCCGCGTATTCACGATACTGCGGACACCCTGTTTGGACAGGAGCTGTAAATCGGTTTCGAATAACTGTCCGGTAGCATAGACCTGCGGTGCCAGTTCCAGCACCCGCATCTGCAAGTAATCCTGTTTCAATCCCTCAACCCCGTATTTCGTTGCGAATTCCCGGTGCAAACTCAGCCGCCTTCGTCGCGCCGGATTCCGGTGCGTGAAGATGCTGTCTAGCGCTCATTAGCATGTTTGGTCAGGAACCGGTCAAGATTGTTTGCGAATTCCTGTTTGTCACGCTGACCATAAGCGCTCGGGCCACCACCCATCTCTACGCCGCTTGAGCGCATAGTGTCCATGAAATCCCGCATATTGAGTTTCGCGCCAATATTTTCTTTGGTGTGCAATTCACCGCGAGGACTCAGGGCGTGACCGCCTTTTTCAATGACCTCGGCGGCCAGGGGTATATCGCTCGTAATGACCAGGTCTCCGGCGTCAAGTCGTTTGACGATTTCGTCGTCCGCAACGTCGAAGCCTCCCGGTACCTGGAGCGTATTGATGTTTTCCGACATCGGGACACTCAAAGGCTGGTTGGCCACCAGTGTCAATTGCACACCTGTCCTGTCCGCAGCCCGGAAGAGAATTTCCCTGGCGACGACCGGACAGGCATCTGCATCGACCCAGATTTTCATGTTGACTGCTCCAGGTTTTCGCTTGCTTCCACCCACTCCCATTCGAGCGACTCGATTTTTGACTTTACCGCGGCCTGATCCTGAACCAGCTGAGTCAGTTCATCCTTCCGGCTCGGGTCGACGTATAGCGACTCATCCGCGAGGCGTGCCTCGAGCTCGGTTAGCCTGGAACGGTTCGAGGCAAGCTCTTTCTCCGCCTCCCGGACTTTGTCATAGAGTGGCTTCAGGCGCTGTCGCCGCTGCGCCTGTTCCTGCCGTTGTTGCCTCTTGTTCAGACTCTTCGCAGGACCGTCTTTCCATTTCGCTTCGGCCTGTTCAGACTTTTCTTCCTGTTCCCTGAGCCATGTCGGGTAGTCATCGAGGCTACGATCAAAGCGATCAACAATGCCATCGTGAACGATGAGCAGTTCGTCGCAAACACTTCTCAGCAGATGGCGGTCGTGGGAGATTACGACGAGTGCGCCCGTATACTCGATGAGAGCGACGCTCAGTGCCTGGCGCATTTCGAGGTCGAGGTGGTTGGTCGGCTCATCGAGCAACAGCAGGTTGGGCCCCTGACGAATCATCAACGCCAGTACCAGCCGCGCTTTCTCGCCGCCAGAAAACGGTGCGACCGGCTCGAAGATACGCTCACCGCCGAAGCCGAAACGGCCCAGGTAATTGCGATGATCCTGCTCGCGGTCGTCGGGTGCGTAGTCCCGCAAATGATCGATAGGGCTGCTCTCAGGACGCAGCAGGTCGAGTTGGTGCTGGGCAAAGTATCCGATCTTCGTATCCTTGCTCACAACCCGATCCCCCTTGAGCAGCGTGCTGCCGGTTGAAAGGGCTTTGACGAGCGTTGACTTGCCGGCGCCGTTTATACCCAGCAGACCGATACGGTCACCGGCCGACAGGTTCAGGTTGATATTGTCGAGAATGATGTCGTCATCGTAGCCAACCGCCGCGTCGATGAGGCCCAGCAGGTGTTGTGGCTGCTTTTCAGGCTCCATGAAATGAAACCGGAAGGGAGAATCGACATGGGCAGGGGCAATTTGCTCCATGCGTTCGAGCATCTTGATGCGGCTTTGGGCCTGGCGCGCTTTCGAGGCTTTGTATCGAAATCGGTCGACAAAGCTCTGCATGTGTTTGATTTGCTTTTGTTGGCGGGCATACATCGCCTGTTGCAGCGCGAGCTGCTCGGCACGCAGCTTTTCGAACTGGCTGTAATTACCGGTAAACAGGTTAATCGCGCAGTTCTCGATATGCGCGATGCGCGTACAAATCTGGTCGAGGAAATCCCGGTCGTGCGATATGACCAGCAGAATACCTTCGTATCGTTTCAACCAGCGCTCGAGCCACAGAATGGCCGGCAGATCGAGATGGTTGGTTGGCTCGTCGAGCAGCAGGATGTCGGACCGGCACATGAGCGCACGGGCAAGATTGAGCCGCATGCGCCAACCGCCGGAAAACGAATTAACCGGGTTGGTGTAATCGTCTGCCGCGAACCCAAGACCGTGCAGTAAACGCGACGCGCGCGACTCGGCCGTAAAGCCGTCGATGGCCTCCATCCGTTCGTACAGGACATGGAGGTCCGGCGTGTCAGCGGCGGCTTCACCCTCGGCAATAGCGGCCTGGACTTGCCGCAATTCGCGGTCGCCGTCCATAACGTAATCGATGGCGGAGCCGCTGCCGCGTGGGCTTTCCTGCGCAACGTGGGCGATTTCATACCGGGGGTCCAGGATGAGTTCGCCGTCGTCGGGTTCCAGCTCTCCAAGGAACATCGCAAACAGTGATGACTTGCCACAGCCGTTGGGCCCGATCACGCCGATCCGCTGGCCCGCGTGAACCTGGAAGCTTGCGCCTTCGATCAGGACCTTGCGGCCGCGTCGCAGGTGGATGTTTGAGATGGCGAGCATGGCCGGCGGGATTATAGGTCACGTACGGCCGGGGCGACACGCGGGCTGCAATGCAAAGAAGGGCGGTGGGCGCACGGGATTCCTGCTGCTGCCGACACTGATAACATCGACGGTTGGTGAGCTTGCAGCAACGAGAACGCGGTACGCATTATGAAGACACCCTCCCGCCGCAGGGCTACTACAGCGCTGTTGGTCCTGCTACTCGCGACCAGCAGCCCGGCGGTTCTTGCCGACGCCTACGCCGACGTCCGGGCCGAGCTGGTCGCGGCCTACCAGGCCGAAGACTACGCGGCCATGCGCGTCGCGGCCGATACGGCGCTCGGCGCTCGGCCCGAATATCCGAGCGCGTTGTTCAACAAGGCGCTGGCCGAGGTGCTGGACGGCGACACCGCTGCGGCCATGGCGACGCTCGGGAGGCTGGTCGAGAAAAGGATCGATTTGCGGCTCGAGGACATCGAGTCCTTCGCACCCCTGGCCGAACACCCCGCGTGGGCGAGTTACCAGGCCGGGATCGACGCCATCCGCTTGCCCGTCGGCAACGCGACGGTCGTCCTGACGGCCGACCGCTCCGACTTCATCCCCGAAGGCATTGCCGTCAACGCGGCGGGGGACATCATTCTCGGCAGTATCCGGCATGGGCAGGTCCTGTTCCTCCGAAGCGGCATGGCGGAGACGGCAATCGGTCCAGCAGGCCACTGGAGTGTGTTTGGCATGCGCTTCGATGGCGACGGTGGGCTCTGGTTCGCGAGCTCGCGGGTACCGCAATATGTGGGCATCAGCGACCGGTCTGCCTACAAGGCCGGCTTGTTCCGGCTCAACCTGCGAACGCTCCAGGTGGACCAACGGGCGCGGCTACCCGTTGCCGACGGATCCCAGGTACTCGGTGACCTCGTCATCGCCGGTAGCACGATCTACACGACGGACAGCGTCGACGGGCCCGTGTACCAGTATTCGATCCCGGAAGAAGCGTACTCGGTCCTGGTATCGAGGGGCGACTTCGGTTCACCTCAGGGCCTCGTGCTCGATGAATCCGGGGAACACCTCTATGTCGCCGACTACATAGGCGGGTTATACCGGGTGGCCCTGGATGACAGGCGGGTCGAGAAAGTTGCTGTGCCGCGCAGCGTCAGCGACTACGGCATCGACGGCCTTTACCGTCACGGCGATCGTCTGATTGCGATCCAGAACGGCATCCGGCCGCACCGCGTGACGGCATTCACTCTGTCGGACGGCGGGCTAGCCGTCGACTCGGCCGAGATCCTCGCCATGAACCTGCCCGAGTTCGATGAGCCGACGCTCGGTACAGTGGTCGGCGACGATTTCTACTTCGTCGCCAACAGCCACTGGAACCGGTTCGACGCGGACAACAACCTGCCCGATGACCTGAGTGGGCCGATCGTCCTCAGGCTGAAGCTGTCAGCGCACGGATCTCCTGAGCGCTAAGTGATTGTTGCTTAGACTATTTATCAACCAGCTACCGGATATCGCCTGAACCGATGTCCGCGGATCGCCCCGTCGGCGGCAGCGTCTCGTCCCAGTGCAATGCGTTGTATTTTTTCAGGATCGTCACCGTATCCTCGAGCGGGATGGCCTCCAGGCGGCCGCGACTGCTCTCCACGGTGGTCGCTTTCAGGATCGCGTTGTAGATGGCCTCCTCCGTCGCTTCCACCGTGGCCGCAAACAGCGGCGACATGGACTCGTTGACCAGCTCCGGTGTCGTCACCGGGCGGCGGCTGCTACGCGGCCGGCGCACGTCCTGGTTCGTGGAGAAGGCGATCACGTAGTCGCCCGAGCCGTTGTGGGCGAACGACCCGGTGCGCGCCAGTCCCATCATGGCGCGCATGGCGAGTCGCTCCAGGCTCCGCGCGTTCAGCGGCGCATCGGTGGCGACAACCATCATGATGGAACCGTCCTCGCGGTCATCCGTTCGCGTAGCCGCCTCGAACTCGCGGCGATAGGCGTAGTCGCCAAGTTCGCGTCCCACCGGAGCGCCGTTCATCGTCAGCGTGCCGCCGAAGTTGGTCTGCACCAGCACGCCCACGGTGTAGCCGCCGAGCTCGGACGGGAGCACCCGGGAGCTCGTGCCGATGCCGCCCTTCCAGCCGAAGGCCTGCGTGCCGGCGCCGGCGCCCACGCTGCCCTCCGTCACCGGTCCGGTGGTGGCACTATCCAGCGCCGCGGAGACCTCCCGGCCGCGGACGGGGTCCACCCACATGTTGTTCACCCGAGAATCGTTGGTCTCACCGACGATGGGGTTCAGGGTGTGCTCGCCCATGCCCGGCTGCTGGTACATCCAGTCCTTCAGCGCGTTGGCCGCGCTCCAGACACACAGCGTGCAGGTCAGCAGTATCGGTGTCTCGATCTCGCCGAACTCCCGCACCTGGGTCTCGCCAATCAGCTTGCCGTAGCCGTTGCCGACGTGGATCCAGGCCGGCACGGGATGCGTGTAGAGATTGCCCGGGCCCGGGATGATAGCGGTGACGCCCGTGCGAATGTCTTCACCCTCGATGCGCGTCGCGTGGCCGACGCGCACATGCTCGACGTCCGTGATGGCGTTCAGCGGACCCGGGCTGAACGTGCCAACGGCGAGCCCGATGTCGCGGGCCCTGGGCCGCTGGTCGTCGCTCGCCATTGAGATCGAACCTGCGAGTAGAAAGAAGACAGAAACAAAGAAGGTGATGGCTGAGCGGATGAACGACATGACGGCTTTCCCGGCTGTTAATCGGCTACTCCGAGGATCGCACAATGGGACGCGAAGTCGAGACCCCGGGAGACCCCGGGGACAGTGACTTTAAGTGCCAGGCGAAGGCCTCGGGGCCCCGGGGACAGTGACTTTAAGTGCCAGGCGGCTCTGTCCCAGAAGTCGCCTGGCACTTAAAGTCACTGTCCCCCGATTCTGATAGCATCACGCGCTGTAAGTGACAGCCATGGAACTCGTGCACCATGAAATCAATACCTCGACTCGTCGTCTTCTTGCTGCTTCCGCTATTCGCCGCGTGCGGTGCCGGGGATACCGAAGAACCCGCAGCAGCTACCTGGCAGTTGGACTTCTTCGACGATTTCGATTCCTTTAATGAGGACAACTGGCAGGACCAGATACTGTGGGTCAACAACGAGGACCAGTGTTATCTGCGCGATGGCGAACTCAACACGCGCGAGGTCAGCGATGGAACGCTCAAGCTCCGTGTGATCAATGTTGGTGAACCGCGCCCTTGCGACAACATGAGCAAAGAAAATGAGCAGCACCCTGATACGCCTTACGTGTCCGGGCGAATCGCATCGAAAAACCGCAAGGAGTTTTCTCGGGGGCGCTGGACGGCCAGGCTGCGCGTGCACAACCCCGGGCAGGACGGCATGTTCCCGGCCTGGTGGCTGCTTGGCGCGCGCAACAACGAGCCCCCGGTCCAGGAGGAGGACGAGGACGTGTGCTGGCCGATGCCGGGTTCCGGGGAAATCGACATCTTCGAGCACCATAGCGAAGGCGGCCCGGAGCACTACATTGCGCGAATCATCGAGAACCTTGGCCATTGCGATGGCGGTGACTGGGAAAGCACTCAGAAGGCGCTGAAGGCCGACCTCGGCGAGTACCACGAGTATTCGGTGGAATGGCAGGACGAGGATCTGATCTTTGCCCGTGACGGAACCGAGGTCCACCGCCTGGCCGGTCGCGCCGACGACTTCGCGGAACCGATGTTCGCCATTCTGAACTTCGCGAAGATTAACGATGCTCTTATGGACGGTGAATGGGTCATGGAGGTCGACTGGGTGCGGCACGAGTCACTGTCCCACAATTGAGATTCAGGAGAAGCCTGTGAATCACTTCCGCCTGCTCGGACTGCTGTTGTTGGCCCTGTCACCGGCACTGACCGCAGAGACGCTGGTCGTCACGGCCGACCGCATGTTCGATGCCGAATCCGGACGTATCATCGGCCCTGCTACGGTGGTCGTCGATGACGGTGTCATCGTGGCCCTGAATCCGGACGCCGTCCCCGGCGACGCAAACGTCATCGCCCTGGGCGATCGAACCTTGCTGCCCGGCCTGATCGACATGCACACGCACCTGACCGGCGACTATTTCTCGGGCGACCACTGGGTCACGATGCCCGTTTACGAAACCGCAGCGGACTGGGCGGTTCTGGGCACCAAGTTCGCACGGCAGACGCTCGAGGCGGGATTCACGACGGTTCGGGATGCCGGCGCATTGCCAGGATTTCCGGACGTCGCGCTGATGAAGGCTATTGCTCGTGGCGATGTTATCGGCCCCGACGTATTCCCGTCCGGCCACTACATCTCGATTTCGGGCGGTCACTGCGACATCACCGGGTTTGCACCGGGGATACAGGAGCTCGGACCGAAACAAGGCATCGCCGACGGTGTCGCCGAGGTCATGAAAGCCGTGCGCTACCAGGCCAAGCATGGCGTCAGGAACATCAAGGTGTGCGCAACGGGCGGCGTGTTCTCTTTCTCGAAAAACGCACCGGTCGGCGCGCAGCAATATTCGCAGGAGGAACTCGACGCCATTGTCCGCGAAGCCAACAAGCTGGGCCTGCGCGTGCTTGCACATGCACACGGTACCGACGGCATCAATGCTGCCGTCAGGGCCGGCGTCTCCTCGATCGAGCACGGCTCGATACTGAGCAAGGAGTCGATCAGGCTGATGAAGGAGCGCGGTACCTACCTGGTTCCGCAGGCCTACCTGAGCGACATGCCGCTGCCGCCCGAAACGCCACAAGCGACGATCGACAAGAGCAACTACCTGATCCCGCTTTCAGACCGCAGTATCAGGATGGCGTACGAGAACGGCGTAAAAATGGCCTTCGGTAGCGACGCCGGTGTATTCCCGCACGGTGACAACGCGAAGGAATTCGCTGCGCTCGTCGCTCGCAGCCTGTCAGAGGAGCACGTGCTCAAAATGGCAACGACCCATGCAGCCGACCTGCTGGGCGTGGATGATCGCGGCGTCATCGCCGAAGGCAAGCGCGCCGATCTCATCGCGGTGCCCGGCAACCCGTTGGAAGATATCCGCGTCATGGAAGACGTGCGCTTCGTAATGAAGCTCGGCGAGATCTACAAGAGCGAGTGAGCCAGGTAATCGATTCCAAGTAGGATGTGGACCGGTAACGCTGGAACTCGAGTCGCTCCGACCAGTAATCCTCCGCCAGACCGCATTTCGCCTTGAGCGCGACGATCGTGCTCGCCGTTTCGAAGAGCAAGTGACTCGATGCTGTTCACCCGGGTCGATCAGTTCTTCGAACTGTGAGGAATTGATGGCATTAACCATGTTCCAGTGGCCCGATCCAAGCGGGACTGTCTATGAAAAACCGCTTGCCGACATGTGAAGCGGTCTATAATCCCACTGCTGTTATCGGGCCAGCCATTTGCCCGACATAGGGGAAACAACAATGCACAAGATTCTGAAAGGAGCCGCACTGCTCCAGGTTTGCCTGTTCCTGACCGTTACCGCCACCGCGCAGGCGGCCGACCATACCGATGAGGTCTATGTCTACGGAACCTACAGTGTCTGCGATCTAACGCAGCAAGAACGCGTCGACGAGATCTTCGAGAAGCTCGACAAACCGATCTACGATGCGGCCGTTGCCGACGGCACGATCTCGAGTTACAGCTACTATGCGCACCACACGGGCGGCAAGTGGCGCCGCGGCATGTTCTTCGTGGCTGGCTCGATCGATGCTCTGCTCGACGCACAGGAGAAGATTGGCGGCCAGATCGATGCAAAGAACGAAAAGATGTCTACGGAGGCCAGCAAGATCTGTAACAAGCATGACGATTACATCTGGAGACAAGTAGCCGGCAACGTGGGGACGAGCGAGCCCGGCAAAGCCGTCTTTTCGGCGTACTATGTCTGCGACAGTCGCGAGGTACAGGCAGACGCTCTTGTGACGCAAGTCTTCGCACCTGAGTACGACAAGCTGATCGCTGATGGCGACCTGACGTCCTGGGGATACCTCGAGCACATCGTCGGTGGCCATATCCGGCGCGTGGCCACGATGACCTCCACAGATATGAAGTCGCTCATGGCGGCCCGGTCCAAGCTCACCGCGGCATTAATAGATAACCCGCTCGGTGAGACGTTCACGGAAATCTGCGATGCCCACGACGACTACATGTGGGAAGTGAAGGCCAACGGAATGTAGCAGGCAATAATCGATTGCCAGATGCAAGGCCCGGCGCATGCCGGGCCTTTTTGCTTATCGGCCCGTTGCCGGGACAACCGCTCCCAGTTGCAAGAACTGCGCATCCCACCCGTGGTTGATGGCGGTTGACTCACTACCCGCGTCTGCAACGACGTTTGCGCTCAACCGAACTACTGTCCGTCGCACTTCAAGACTCGCCGCCCAACAGTTGCCGCATGGCGCTCGCGCGATAGCGGAAGATTCGGTCCAGCTGTCGCCGGACCAGCGGCAGCGCGAGAGAGCCCGCGGCCTGGAACGGCAAACGGTACTCCACGCGATCGGTCATCCGCGTACCGCCCTCGCATTCGGCAAACGTGTGCAGATGCCGCCAGCTCCTGTACGGGCCACGGATCTGCTCGTCGATAAACTGATCGTTCGGTTGCCACTGGACGATCCGGGTACGCCAACTAAACGGTACGCCGAAGAGCCGCAGGCGATAGTCGATGATTGTCCCTTCCCCGATATCGATCGGAGTCGGCGTCAGGATTCGAAAAGCGAGTTCCGGCGGCGTGATACGTTGCAGGTTTTCGGCGTTAGCGAAAAAACCGAACACCCGGTCAGCCGGCAGCGGCAATACCGTGGCAGTTTCCAGGTATTGATGACCTTTCTGCGTGCAGCCGTGCGATATGACAGCTGGTTCGTCACGCATGTCGTCTGTCAGTCGCGACGATGTACTGGCGAGGTGTTTTCGCAGATTGCGATCCCGCGGTTCGAGACGTGCCAGGCTTAAAGAGGACCGGCTGAACCACAAGAAAACAGCTTACCGTATCGATCACCATCCTATTGCAGCCCCACCCGCTCGAGAAGCGCCACGTAACGCGGATCGTCTCGATATCCACGGAGCATTTCATCGACCCTGAGAAAGATCATGTCACGGCTGCGTTCCTCAAACGCCCGCTCGAGCAGCGCAAAGCCCTGGTCCGCATCGCCCGCTGCTAAATAGACGCCAGCCAGTAGCCCCGGCGGCACATAGTTATCTTCGGCAAAGTCCTCCAGCTCCTTGAGCAAAGGTTCGCCATCGGCGGGCCGGCCGTCCCGAAAATAGGCCACAGCCAGGTTGGCTGCATTGAACGCTGTTCGCCCCTGCGACTCCAGGGCGCCCTCGAAGAGATCGACCGCCGCAGCCGTATCATCCTGTGCAAGTCTGCTCAACCCAATCAAGTAAGTGCTGTCCGAATGCTCGGACGCCGCCATTGCCGCATCGACTGCCTTGTCCGTCTGTCCGGCATTGAGGTATCGCCAGCCGGCATTGATCCGGACGTAAGGATCGTTGGGATCTGCGGCGAGTCGACGCTCGACCAACGTTATGGCTTCATCATGACGTTCCTGCGTCGAGAGGAACAGCGCGTAGCCGAGCACGTTGAGGGGATCGAGCTCCATGGTCTTCCGGTATTCGCGTTCTGCCGCGATGAAATCCCAGTCGTACCAGGTCAGTATGTCAGCATAGAGTGTTCGAGCGTCCGCCAGGCTGGCATCAAGTGCGATGGCACGAAGTGCAACCTCCTTGGCTTTGGGGTACATCTCTTCAGGAAGCCGCGAACCGTACCCGGTACCGAGGAAACTGTACGCCCATCCGAGTGTCGCGTAGGCCTCGGCAAACTCGGGATCGATGTCGATCGCCTGCTCCAGGTAAGTGACGGCGTCCTCGAGATCCCGCCTTGTCTGTTTGAACGTGTGGTAGCGGCCCAGGAGATAGAGGTTGTAAGCCTCGATGTCATTCGTTGGCAACCGATCGCTACGGTCCGCCGCATTGGCATATTTCAGCTTGAGCGCTTCAGCGATCTGGACCGCCACATTCGTCTGCAGCCCGAAAATGTCCTGCATTGACAATTGGCGATCGAAGTTCGCCGCCCATAGGTGCTCGTCGCTGGACGCATCAATCAACTGTACTGTGACGCGCAGGCGGTCATCGTCGATGCGAACGCTGCCCTCGACAACCGCGTCGGCACCGAGCTGCCTGGCAATGTCCGGCAGGCTCGCTTCAGTACCACGGTAGCGCTCTACAGACGTGCGGGAAATGACCGACAGGCCGTCGATCATAGCGAGCCGGCTGAGCAACTCCTCGTGCATGCCGTCCGCGAAGAACTGGTGATCCTGGCCGGCGCTCATATCCGTGAACGGCAGCACGGCGAGGGCGCCGGCTTTGCGGACATCGTCGTCCGGCGCGGGGCGGTGCGTGAGCTGCCAGCTCAGGGCAATCCCGACCAGTAACGCGGCGGAAGCAATGAACCATATCGTCCCCCGGCGCCGTTTTGCCGGTGTGGCGCCGGTTTTGCCCGTTGGAGCGATGAGGCGGTAGCCGCGCCCGCGCACCGACGCGATGTAACGCGGATTCCTGCTGTCGTCGCCGAGACTCTGGCGCAACAGGCGAACACGCTGAGCCAGGGTTTCGTCGCTGACGACCGCATCATCCCAGACCTCAGCGATCAGCTGATCCTTGCTCACCAGTTCGGGCGCATGCCGGATCAGCGCCTCGAGCAGCCGCAACGACCGATCGGGAATATCCAGCAGCTCCGCTCCACGCCTGACACTCCGCCGATCGAGATCCACGACCAGGTCATCGACGCGCAGCAATGCGGGCTGCGTCGTTGAACCTGGCTGCTGTGATCCGGCGTTTGTCATCGAGAGGTCTTCATCTTACTGATCTGTATAGAGAAATTATTCTTCATTAAAGCTTCAGCAAGCTTCATCGAAACTTCAAGGATTGTATCCGCCAGGCGCTTAGGTTGCCGGCATCGATCAACCGAAACTGAGGATACTCACATGAAACACCTGAACAAAGTAGCTCTTACCGCGGCCGCGATCCTTGCCGCTGCACCTTTGACGGCCACTGCAGACGGGGCCTTTTACATCGGCGGCAGTATCGGGTCCGCATCACTGACCGAAGACTTCGATGGTTTTGACGTCGATGCCGACAGCGCCGCTTTCCGGATTGTTGCCGGATGGCGGTTTAACGACTACTTCACGCTGGAAGGCGGTTACCACAATTTCGGAACGTTTGAGCAGAGTTTTGATGCCGGTGGCGAACCGGTGGATGTCAGCCTGAAGGCTGACGGCTTCACGCTGGGCGCAACCGGAACAATTCCGCTGGGCGAGAAATTCGCGCTTTACGGCCGCGCCGGTTCTTTCTTCTGGGACGGCGACGCCGAAATCAACGGCGCCTCCCAGGCCCGGCCCGAGGATACCAATCTGTACATCGGCGCCGGAGCAAAGTACGCGATCTCCGATCGCTTGTCGCTGGTGGGTGACTGGACGCGTTACGAGCTGGAAGATACCGAGAGCAACGTCGCGTCGCTCGGACTTACTTTCAGTTTTTAGACTGTGGTGCCGTCCGGAAAGGCTTCAAAATGTTACGAGAGGCTCCCGGGGCGATCCAGTCGGGTAGAATTCGGTTCATTGCAGCCATCAACTTCGACGTTATAAGGGCATAGCAAACCACTGGTCACGACTGAACACCTGTTATCTGGAGACGCCAATGAAACCTGCCGAGTCCAATGAACTCGTCGTCAACTTCGACAGCAAGAAATGCATACACGCACGTCGTTGCGTGCTCGGTCTGCCGAAGGTCTTCGTGCCCGGCACCAAGGGCGGCTGGATTTTCCCCGAGCAGGCCAGCGCGGACGAGGTGACCCGGGTGATTGACGCCTGTCCATCCGGCGCACTGACGTATACGCGCAAGGACGGTGGCGCCGAGGAATGCCTCGCAGAGGTCAACACGGCGCGCTTGTGGCAGAACGGACCGGTCGAGTACCGGGGCGACCTGCGGATCGCCGGCAACGAGTCGAGCAAGCGGGCGGTCCTGTGCCGCTGCGGCCACTCGAAGAACAAACCTTATTGCGACAACAGTCATATCGAGGCCGGATTCGAGGCGACCGGTGAGGGCTCTTCCGACGCCGACGCGCAAACACTGGAGGTGCGGGACGGGGGTGTTACCGTCACCCCGGCCAAGGACGGTCCGCTGGTCGTAGAGGGCAACCTGGAGATCATCGCCGCTTCGGGTCGTCGCCTGGCGACCAGGACCAAAGCCTTTATGTGTCGCTGTGGGGCGTCCGCCAACAAGCCATACTGCGATGGCAGCCACAAGAAGATCGGATTCGAGGCAGACTGATGGCAGATATCGCGGTATCAGAAACACCCTGAATGGTCCGATGTGATGCTTTGAACGCTGGCCATCCAGGTGGATGGCCGGGCTCGGACCACCGCATTACCTGACTACTCAAGCTCCTCCATGGACCACGCCTGCGGCTTGCCAGCGAACAGTGTCTTCGTTTGCGCCCAGGTCTTTCGAAACAGCTCCGAGTTCCTGTAGGCATCCAGGTGCGCAGCTGATTCCCAGACGCTGAAGGTAAAGAAAACCTCGGGCCGGGCGGCTTCGTTGTAGAGACGCAAATGCTGGCATCCGTCGAACTGCCGGATTAAGTGCTTGGATGCATTGAAAATATCCATAAATGCCGCTCGCTCCTCCGGCCGGAAGTGCATCCTGACGATTCGGGTGATCATTAGACTTTGGTCTCGTTCATGCCGCCTTTGCCGCGGCACAGACTACTTGCAATTCCATCGGCATTAAAGCGACTGAAGCACTTTGATAATCATGCGTTTCCGATCTGTCTTATACTTTGGGGTCTCCTCGACATGAATAAT
Source organism: Gammaproteobacteria bacterium (assembly GCA_009937505.1). Classification (GTDB taxonomy): domain Bacteria; phylum Pseudomonadota; class Gammaproteobacteria; order Steroidobacterales; family Woeseiaceae; genus UBA1847. Next base: position 1,247 of record JAACFJ010000039.1, on the reverse strand, counting down.
AAGTGGACAGCACAGCCACGTTAGGGAGTACGGGGGCAAGATGACTGAGTTTCCGAAGAAATCGATCGATGACTGGCGCGAGCTGGCGACCAGGGAATGCAAAGGCCGGTCGCCGGACGAACTGACCTGGAATACGCCGGAGGGGATCGCGGTAAAGCCACTGTACACCGCGGAAGATCTCGAAAGCATCGAGCACCTCGATTCGCTCCCGGGCTTGGCACCTTACGTCCGTGGGCCAAGAGCGACGATGTATGCGGGCCGTCCGTGGACCGTACGCCAGTATGCGGGCTTTTCCACGGCCGAGGAATCCAACGCCTTTTATCGAAAGAACCTGGAGGCCGGCCAGACCGGGCTGTCAGTCGCCTTCGATCTCGCAACCCATCGTGGTTATGACTCGGATCACCCGCGTGTTGTCGGCGACGTCGGCAAAGCCGGCGTGGCGATCGACAGCATCGAGGACATGAAGATCCTGTTCGACGGTATTCCGCTCGACAAGATGTCCGTTTCCATGACGATGAACGGGGCCGCATTGCCGATCATGGCGATGTACGTGGTTGCCGGCGAAGAACAGGGCGTCACCGCCGGGCAACTGGCCGGAACCCTGCAGAATGACATCCTCAAGGAGTTCATGGTTCGGAATACCTATATCTATCCACCCGCGCCCTCCATGCGGATCGTGTCCGACATCATTGCCTACACTTCGGCCAACATGCCGCGCTTCAATTCCATTTCCATATCCGGCTACCACATGCAGGAAGCCGGTGCGACCTGTGCCCAGGAACTGGCGTATACGATCGCCGACGGCATCGAGTACGTACGCGCAGCGATCGACAGCGGCCTCGATGTGGATGCGTTCGCGCCGCGGCTGTCGTTCTTCTTCGCGATCGGCATGAACTTCTTCATGGAGGTGGCGAAGCTGCGGGCAGCACGGCTGCTGTGGTCGACACTCATGGCCGAGAAGTTCTCGCCGCAAGACCCGCGCTCGCTGATGCTGCGCACGCATTGCCAGACATCCGGTGTCAGTCTCACCGCCAGGAGCGTCCACACGAATATCGTTCGAACCACGGTAGAAGCCATGGCGGCCGCTTTCGGCGGGACGCAGTCGCTGCACACGAACTCATTCGATGAAGCCCTTGCGCTGCCGACCGAGGCGTCGGCCCGCATCGCCCGCAACACCCAGCTCGTGCTGCAGGAAGAAACCGGCATCACGAAGGTCGTGGACCCATTGGCGGGTTCCTACTATGTCG
>JAACFJ010000038.1 GCA_009937505.1 Gammaproteobacteria bacterium | reverse complement strand
CGCGCCGTCGTCGAGCGTACCCTTGAGAAACTTCTGGCGATCGTCGAAGTAGTTCTGCGAATTGAGCCACGGCTCGCGATCGCCCTGCTTCGGCAATTGCGCCATCACACGCTGCAGGTAACCGGATGAAAAACCGGTGACCCAGGGCTGCGGCTGCATGCCCTCGTCTTCGACACGCAAGACAGGGGTGCAGGTGCGGTAGCCCCGGTCCTGCATGTGCCCGAGCACGCGACATGAAAACCGGGCGATCAGGTCGGCCCTTAGCGTCCAGGACGCATTGATGTAGCCGAAGGTCGATACCATGTTCGGCACGCCTTCGATCATCACGCCCTTGTAGGTGAACGCGTTGGAAAAGTCGACGCGTTTGCCGTCGACGTGAAACTCGGCACCACCGAACACGACAATATCGAGACCGGTGGCCGTAATGATGATATCCGCATCGATCGACTCGCCGGACTCGAGCAGGATGCCCGAGTCCGTGAAAGACCGGACCCGGTCCGTGACGACAGACGCTCGGCCTGACCGGATCGTTTTGAACAGGTCGTCGTTCGGTACCAGGCAGAGCCGTTCTTCCCATGGTTCGTAGTACGGATTGAAGTGCTTGTCGACGTCGTAGTTTGGACCCAGCTTTCTGCGTGCGTGCCCGACCAGGAACCATCGCGCGAACCTGGGTCGCTTGCGTGCAAACCGGAATATGAATGCCTGCAATCGGATGTTCTTCCAGCGCGTGATTCGATACGCGAGCTTCTCCGGCAGGATTCTGCCGAGCACGTTGGCAATGATGTCCTCATCCGGGAACGCGATCATGTACGTCGGCGAGCGCTGCAGCATCGTCACGTGCCCGGCCGTCTTTGCAAGCTCCGGCAGTAACGTGACTGCGGTCGCTCCGGAGCCGATGACCACCACGCGCTTGCCGCTGTAGTCGAGGTCTTCGGGCCACCCCTGGGGGTGCACGATATCGCCAGTAAAGCGCTCCCGGCTCGGAAAATCGGGCGTGTGCCCGTGCTCATAGCTGTAGTAGCCGGCGCACATCAACAGGAAACCGCAACGTACCTCTCGCAGTTCTTTCTCTTCGCCGACTTCAACGGTCAGCGTCCATGCGCAGTCGCCGCTGGACCACTCCGCCCTGGTCAGGTGGTGCCGGTAGCGAATCCGGTCCTCGATGTCGTATTCATCGGCCGTCTCCCGGATGTACTGCAGGATCGCCGGCCCATCCGCGATCGCCTTCGCGTCCTTCCAGGGCTTGAACCGGTAACCGAGCGTGTGCATGTCGCTGTCGGAGCGGATTCCCGGGTAGCGGAACAGGTCCCAGGTCCCGCCCATCCGCTCGCGGCCTTCCAGGATGACGAAATCGATGTCAGGCAACGCTTCCTTGAGATGGCATGCGGCGCCGATACCGGACAGGCCCGCACCGAGGATGACGACATCGTGGTAGTCACTGGTGGAATCCCGCATCTCAGGGCGCCGCCCCACGCCTGCCCGGTACGTAGTGTTCTGCGGCGCGACGCTCTACGTCTTCACGGTAATAGGCCACGTCCTTGAATTGCTGTTTCACGTACAACGGGGCCTGGTCATCGAAGTGCGGCGAGTCCGGGTCGTTGCTCTGGCCGCCCACGAGGATCGATTTCGCTGTCACCTTGTCGCCGAACTCCACGACCGCCACGAAACTGTTGCCATTGTCGCCGTACAGCCGCTTCGTACCTTCGCGGCGTTTCGCGCCAAAGTCCGCAAGCGCACCCCAGCGGCTGTTCGCCATGCCGACGGCGAGGCTCGGTTTGTCGTCGTCATACTCGAGATCAATAGCGCCCGACAGCCGCTGGAAGCGATTGATCTCGCCCCACGGGATACGCCAGTCGCCAAAGTCATTCGCCAGCATCGCGACCGTTTCGGCAAAGACCTCGAGGCGGTCAGCGGGCGACGCCTCCGTGCCGAGGTAGTTGATCGCCTCCATTTCGCTCAGGCCTTCGGGCGTGACGCCGCGCTCGAGATAATTCATGCCATAGAAGTGCGCGAGCGACATGGCCACCGACTCCTCGCCGGTCGCGAGGTCCCACTCCCTCAGTACCGCGATCGGTTCGGCGAGTGCCGCATCGCGCTCGACCGCCTGGTCCCATGCCTCGAGCAGGCCGCCGACCAGCTTTTCGAAGCCGGGCAGATACGGATCGTGGGCAAGCTCGATCAGCCCGTCGAGCGTCAGATCGTCGGCATCCGTCAGTACGCGCACGGCATGCACGCCGCGGAAGTTCTCGTTATCGGGCGCCATGTAGGCCGGGTAGTCCTCGCGCTTCGGGCTGAACTCGGCGGCCGCGGTAAACGGCGTGGAGTTCGCGTTCTGGATCCAGCCGTTCGGCGGATTCAGGATTGTGATCGCCTCGTCGACCGTATGCAGGCCCAGCCAGTCCGTCGCCGGGTCGCTGCCAGCCACCGGTTGCGAAAAATCGAAGCGCGCGTCGCGCTTCGGGATGAAGTTGCCGTGGAAGTAGGCGATGTTGCCTTCCGCGTCCGCAAACACCGTGTTGTTCGACGAGTTCGTGCGGATATTCATCATCTCCCGGAATTCGTCGTAATTCGCGAGCTTCGTCCGCGTGTAGGACTGGATTAGCGCATTGACCGGATCCCAGTTGATGCGCGTCACCGCCCACTTGCCATCGACCTCGTGTGTCACGGGCCCGTGATGTGTGCGGTAGACGGTGAACGTTCGCTCGCCAAAGCCATCGCCATCTTTGTATTCGAGCGTGACCTCGGAGACCTCGACCGGCCTCGTCTCCTCGCCGTAGCGATACACGAGCTTTCCATCGACCTCGCTCACGTCTTCGACGAATTCGTCGATGAAGTCCACGTACGTCGACGTATGCATCCAGCCGGTCTTCTCGTTGAAGCCCTGGTAGACGAAAAACTGCCCCCAGGTTACCGCGCCGTAAGCATCGAGGCCCTCCTCGCTGACCACGTGCACCTCGCCACGAAAGTAGAACGATGTGTGCGGATTGATCAGCAACATGGCATTGCCGGATTCTGTCCGCTCTCCGGATATCGCGAAACCATTCGATCCGCCCGGCGGCGCGAATTCCTCCTCGACCATCCGGGCCGCTGCGGTCCCCGCCCCCGCATCGGTCCCGCCGTAAAACCCGGCAATCCGGTCCAGCGGAACCTGCTCGATGTCGCCACCGATCGATCCCTCGCTGAAGAACATCGGCATCCAGGGATCGAAGCGGGTCAGCAACTTCGGTTTCACCTCGGGGTGCGTCAAGAGGTAGTAGTTGAGCCCGTCGGCCCAGGCGTCGCACAGCGCCCTGAGCCAGTCGGGCGCAGACGCATACGCGGCCTTCGCCTCATCGACCGTCATGTAGAGGCGCGCGCGAAGGTCGCTGAAGATCGCGTTCTCGCCCTCGATCTCGGCCAGCCGGCCGGTCGCCCAGACGTAGTTGCGCTCGATACGCGGGAAGTCATCCTCCGCCTGCGCGTAAAGCATGCCGAACACGGCATCGGCATCGGACTTGCCGTAGATATGCGGCACGCCGAAATCGTCGCGGATGATTTCCACGCGCGACGCTCGTTCCCCGAGCCGCGCCACCTCCGGGTCGGCCGCGGCAGCGGGCGGACCGGCATCCTGCGTACACGCGGTAACGAGCAGAAAGGCGAAGAGCGAGATTGCGTGAAAGTGCGCTCGAGTCATGCCCGGGGATCCTTTCGTCAGTCCTGTTTCTGCGGCAGCCGTCCGGGCCAGTCGCCGAACTGCATTTCGAATTCGATGCCGATACCGAGATTGCGTTCGCGCTGCTCTATCAGGAAATCACGCGGCCAGTTCACGTACGTCAGCAGCTCGATGAACAGCCACTCGCGAGAGATCTGGCGCCGATACCTGAGCTCGAAACCGTAGTCCCGCAGCGGCACCTCGTAGTCGGTCTCACCGGTGGCGTACACCGCGTACGACAGCGCATTCTTCCTCGACAGGTTCTGGTAGGCGACGAGCTTGGTCGTCCAGGAGAGCCCTTCGACTTCTTCCTCGGCAACGACGATCGAATAAGAGCGCATTAACCACATGTCGTTGAATACATGGTCGAGCACATTCTGGATCGAGATGCCGGCGCCGCGCTGATTCTGCACGAATAATCGCGGCTCGACCCGCCACAGCCAGTTGTCGCCGAAGGCCTTGTGCCAGCGATAGGTCGCCCGGACGAACGGTTCGAGCGGCGTCGCCATTTTCACTCCCGCGCCGAACGACCAACCGCGCCGCAGCGTCGCGTCCCGGCTGTACCCGATGCCGAGGAGCCAGTCCTCGTCCTCAAAGTCATTGAAGCGGTCCGGGAGAGTATCGATATTGTCGTCGGCCGAACCGTCGACAAAATCGTTGGCGTCACCCCGGCCGAGCAACAGGCTGGTGCGCTTATTCAACGCCGGCAATCCAAAACGCGCCTTCAGGCGGATACGCTCGCGGAGACCGTCGCGCTGGTCCCATTGGCCGCCGACAGACAGGCGCCCGCGCGTCACCGTGGCCTCCTCCTCGACCTCGGCCGAGCCGAAGATGTTGTCGACCGTCTGGGCCGTACCTATCACGACATCTTCAACGGTTCGCTGGGTGCGGTCGAGCAGCTGTTCCTCTTCGGCCGTTACGGGCACTTCCTCGACCCATTCCTCCGTTAGTGGGTGCTCGGTAACAGAAACGGGCACCGGCGCATCGACGGCCTGCTGGTCTGAACCGGACAGTTCGTCCGTCTCGGGCGATGTCGCACAGGCGGCCCCCAGCAACGACATCGCTACAACTAATATACGGCTGGCTGTCACGGCTTGGTGCCCGGCTTCCCTTTGTCGGGATCGGTTCCCGGATCGACGCTTGCCCGCTGTGGCTCCGCGCTGTTGAACTGGCGATCGAAAAACTCCAGCACGCTACTGCGAAGATAGAACAGGTACGCCGCGGTGGTAACGTGCCCCGTCGGCAAGGTGATCGATTCGGGATTGCCCATCGCATCGAGAAGCTCGAGCTGTTTCTCGTAGTGAACGGCATCGTCGAACTTCGCCAGCACCATCAGGACGCGCTCCGGGTCAATGTAGCGCGCGAGGCTCATAGGGTCCGAAAGAATATGCTCTTCCAGATATTGCCGCAGACCTTCCTTGTCGGTCTGCAGCGACTCCATGGCGCCTTCTGCCGCATCGATAATCCTCCCCTCGGACGAGTTGACCAGCACGAACGGCAGGTCGCCCGCCACGAGCGCAAGCGCGGCGGCGCTGACCCGCTCATCGGTCGCAGTAAGGAACAGCGCATTGAAACCGCCGAGGCTCGCACCGAATACCGCGACTTTGTCCTGGTCTATCTTCGGCACGGTTTCGATCCAGTCGAGTACGCGCCGGTGACGGATAGCCGTGCGTCGTATCGCGACCTCAGGCTGCAGCATGTCCTCGAGCAGCGTCTTGCGCTGGACGGTATCGACGATCACGGCATTGTAGCCGTTACTCGCGAAGTGGGCCGCGAACGGCCACACGACAGTTTTCTGGCCATTCAGTATCGGCAGCACGAGGACGACCGGCGCGCTTTCCTGCTCGATCTGCTCGTAGTACTCGAAGGTAATGGGTGAGTCGTCATCGCTGCCGGCAATGTCTGGCAGAAATTCGCCATCGAACACGCGATACGTGGCGTTCTCTCTGACAAGGGTGAGCTCCGCCTCGACCTCCCCGCCTTCGTAGTCGAAACGCTCCGCCACTTCCGGCGGCATAGGCACGGCGACGGGGTACGGGCGCTTGAGAGGCTCGACGCTGGCGCAAGACGACAGCTGCAGCAGCAGCAATCCCGCAAGCGCACCACCTGCCAGTCGGACGATGCTGTAGTTAACGTCGGGCATCAATTAATAATGAACCCATCGCGACGACCGGGTCAAAACCAATATTGCGAAGACCTGCCGAAAGGCGTACGCAGTTGAAAATCGTGCCGTCGTATCCGATATTTGACGGACACGGCAGTAAAGGCACCCCCGATTCAAATGATAAAGAAACTCATAAACCAGGTCGTTGACGCAATCTCGGCGCCGCAGGCCGGCGAGACGGACATCGAGAGCAGGGATGCCGCGCTGCGTTCGGCGACCGCCGTGCTCATGCTGGACGTCGCGCGCGCTGACCATGTCTTCGACGAGAGCGAGTTCGAGCGCGTGCTCGACCTTGTCGAGACGCATTTCGGAATACCGCCGGAGGACGCCGCCGAACTCGTCAACGCGGCCGACGACAAGGCGGAGAATCTCGTGTCGTTGCACGAATTCACGCAGCTGCTTCATAACAACCTCGATGAGAGCGAGAAGGCCCGCATAGTCGGCCTGCTATGGCAGGTCGCGTACGCGGATGGCCGGCTCGACAAATATGAAGATTCGCTCGTGCGGAAGATCAGCGACCTGCTGCACGTCAGCCGCGGCCTGAGTATGCGCCTGAAACACGACGCCGAGGAGGCGTCTCGCTAGCACGGCGTTACCGTTCACCGCTTGCCATACGGCGTCGAATCGTTGCCTCGGTATTGCGAAGTTGTTTCTCCAGTACCGGGTCACTGTTGGCCGACAAAGCGACACCGATCTCTTCCATGGCCGCGTCATACTCTCCCTGTTCTGCCAGCGTCAGCGCGAGGTTATTGCGAACCACGAGCAAGCTGCGATCCCGATCGAGCAGATCACGGTAGGTCGTTTCGGCCGCCCCGAAATCCTGCAATGAAAGGTACGCATTCGCGAGACCGAAAAGGGCGACGGAATCGCCGGGCCATTTTCGCAGAGCGGCGCGCCACGCTGCCGCTGCATCTTCGGCGCGCCCTACCTCTTCGAGCGCCGCGATTGCCGCGAAGTAACGGGACCGATCGACGGTGGCCGGCAGTTCGCCGGGTGCCAGCACGACCATTCCCCAGTAGCCGCCGCGTCGCCAGGTATGCAGGTAGGTCCTGATCGGCGTGACCCGGCGCTTGTCCGTGCCGGAGCGAAGAACGATCTCGCTGCGTTCTGCGTCGATGCCAACCACGACCGCGTAATGCCAGCGCGGGATCGCTGCGACGCCAAGATTCTGCAGGACGAGTACCGGGCGGCCTGCCTCGAGTTCTTTCCATATTGCATCGAGCGTGCCGTCCACCTGGTAGGGCAAGCGCCCCTCCGTCCGTGTCGCGGCCATGAGCTCAATCTGCAGGCTGCCCTGCCGGCCGGGCAGGTAAACCTTGTCCACCATGTTGTCGAGGGCCACGTCGACATCGCTCATCGCCAACACGGTGGTCAGTGCGGCCGGCCCGCACTGGTATCGCTCTTGTGGAAAGAACGGGGTGCCCTCGAGTTCGACGGCCTGCGCGGCATCGGGCAACTCGCTGACCGACGGCGGAATCGAGGCACAGCCGCTGGTCAAAACGAAAAGAGCCGGCACCAGCCGGCTCTTTTGGAGAACTTTTCTCGCGCCGAACATCGTGCCGCGGCTAGATACTCTTGAATATATCCGTCACGCCCACGAGTTCGAGCAAGAATGTCGCCACCGGCAACCTGAGACTCGATCTGGCCTTCGAGTTCCAGGAGTTCCGCGTTGCTGAGTCCGTTAAGGCGCTCCAGGACCATGGCGCGCCCGACGCCGAACGCTTCCAGTTGCCTGCCGACGTCCTCTCGCGCCAGCAGTACTTCGATGCGAGACAGACTTGCCGCCCTGGACTCTTCGTCCAGCATATAGGCGGTCCCGATTACGCCTGCGGGCGCTACCTGCGCGAACCCCATGCAGACAATTGATATGGAAACCAGGCGCAACAGCGCCCCGCGTGCTCTTTGTAAACCCATCTTGCCTTGCCCTTGATCAGCGAAATCGCCGCTACTATAGCACCCGCCGGGCGAGGGTAAACCGTGCCCGCAGCACACTTTTTCCGAAAGTTTTGCCTCAGCGACTGGCCTGGAAGACCTCCTTTGTCAGCGCCGCCCGCAGATCGTCCATCGTCCCCGCTCTCGGGCTGTGTGCCGACAGGATCAGCCTGGCGGTCAGCTCCTTGCGGCCGAGGGCCTCGGCAAACGTTCTCGTCGAACTCACGGCGGGTGGCATCGGCCCCGCCTGCGGCATTGCGAAGTGATCGGCCTCGAACAGGATCTGTTCTTCGGGAAGATAGGCGACGAGCAAATGCTCCGTGTGTGCCGTGGGGCCGATATCGATGATCTCGATGGACCGAGTCTCGCCTTCAAGCGTCATCCTGTCCGCCACCGTCTCGAGTTTCAGCGCCTCACCGTCCGCGGCAGCCTCCCGCACTATCTTTTCGTGCGCTGCCGAGGCGATCAGCACGGCACCCTCTTCCTCGTAAGTGCCTACGCCCATGACGTGATCGAAATGATGATGCGTCAGCATGCCGTAGCGCAGTGGCTTTTCGCCGACGACTTCCCGCAGGGAGTCGATGCGTTCCGGCAGACCGGCCGTGCCGCCTGCAGCGAATACGTAGTCGCCCATGTCGACAAACATCACGTAAGTGCCATTTCCGCCGATCAGCCAGACGCCGTCAGCGATTTCCTGGCGAGACAGCGGGTCGGGCTGAACCTCCGGAATGACGTCCAGGCGCGCGTCGACAGCCAGCAGATGATCGAGCGGCTTATCGACCTTTGCGACACGATTCTTCTGCTCCACGTTGGCATCGCCATTGATGAAGAGATTGAAGGTCCGGTTTACCGCAATCCCGTTGATCGTTTCGTAGTCCAGGAACTCGTACTGCACCAGGCCGACACCTGCAAAGATCCGCTCGCTACGGCGCAGCAGGTGGCTGTCCTTGTCGAAATACAGGCTGATCGCCGGACCGACTGTCATGGAGAAACCGACAACGTCGTAGTCCACGCCATCGATCTGCGTTTCGCCGAGGTAGTAAGCGTTCGCTCGCCGCGCGGCGAGCGTGCGCACCAGGAGCGGCGGGCTGACGCGGATAAAGGGGCCCGAGGCCGTGTCCAGATCCGGTTCCGATATCTTTGCCGCTGTGCCGGCCCGGTAGTCGAGCTGGTAACTTTCGTCTGCGTTGATGATCGTGCCGTTGTGGCTCTCGAATCCACCGCCGGAATTGGTGGTTCGGGTCACGAACACCGAATTGTCCAGATCGATCGCGCTGAAACCGCTGGACTCGCTCTTGTCCCACGGCGGCTCCGTGCCGCGACTCTGGCCGAACGAGTAAACCACGCGATCGAATTCGATGATCAGCGTGCCGAGGTCCTCGAGCTTCCCACCGGGGGCGTGCGCCTCCAGCGCTGCATCGATGACTTCGTTCGCCGCCGCAACATTCTTCTCGGTGAGGTTATCCGCGCACACCAGGCTGGATGCAAGAACGCCTGCCAGCACGAGGCTGATTATAGATTTCATGGTTAACTCCCCGTCATATGTCAGTCCGGGGTTTTAGACGCGCGTGAGTTCGATAGTGCACAGGCTCGCGACGAAGCGGGCCGATCCTGAGACGAAACGTGCTGAGTGAGCTCAGTCTTCCTTGATGGCGTCGCGGATGCGTTTGTAGCCCAGCTTTAACTCCTCTCCCACCTTGCCGAGCGCATCGCCGATACCCTCGCCGGTCTTGCCGAGTTCGGCACGCGAGGAAAATTGCTGCATCTTCTCCTCGAGCTCCTGCCATTCTTCCTGCGCCTCCTTCGAGGCCAGGTGAATCTTGAGTCGCAATTCGTCGCGCTTTTGTTTGAGGTCAGCGACCAGGTCATCAAAATCGTCCATTCGGGTCTCCTGCTGCCGCGGTCCGACCGCGTGAACATGTCGCTGCAGGGTCGTGCCTGGGCGTGCGCACCATCACCGTTCGGGAACGGCCCTACAACTCTCTTTCGGAACGCAGTGTAGAGGATGATCCGCAGGAATTGGAATACGTAGAAAACCGCGTCCGGCTTACTCGATCAACATCGGCTGCTCGATGGAACCGACGAGCCTGCGGTGGAAGTCGGTAAATTCGCTGTAATCCTCCGCCCCGTACTCGTCGTGGCTGCTCGTGTACTCGAGCCTGAGTGTCCAGCCTTCGTCACTACTGTTGATTTTGCGCCGCCAGCTGCCGAACCGCGACTCGTCAGCGTCCGGCTTTTTCGACGCCATGTCGAGCTTGGAAGCCGTCGATTGCCGCACTGTCGTCACCGTCGATACGCTGATCGGCGCCGGAATCTCGAAGCCGAATCGCCGCTCCGGCAGGCGCTCGTAGTCCAGAAACGTTGCCTCGAAGAATCCCGGCAGCTTGAACGACTCGGCATCGATGGGCAGCCGGTATTGCAATTCGACGACGAGTTCGCCACTGGCGTCGAACACGTTATCGACGAAAGCATCGTCGACGATCGCGTCCGAATAACGGTCCGCGACCCATCGCTGCATCGTTCCGAGCATTTCCGATGACTCGATCTCGCGCAGTTGCCCACGCATGTCGGCGGCCTGGTAACCGGAGAACACCCCGACCTCGGTCACCCGGAGCTGATCGTCTCCGATGCGCTCGATATCGCGCTCGACCTGCAGCCCGGAATCGCCGAGCGCGAAATCGGGAATAGCCAGCAGTTCGGGCGTCTCACCCAGCACCAGCGCATGATTGCCGGCCATGTAACGCGGCGGTGTGGTGCCGAGCCTGAGGTCCTTGTCGGTCGAGTCGATGTACAGGCGCCCGTCATTGACCGGCACCGACACGATCATGTGATCGAACTGGTCGATGTTCGGCAGCTCCGGCAGCACGCGCTGGTTGATATTGACGAGCGCGAGTTCTGCGGGCACACCCACGGCGTGCAGCATCGAGACGAGCAGGACGGCGTGATCCTTGCAGTCACCGTAGCGGTCGCGCAGCGTCTCTCGCGCAGTCTTGGGTACGTAGGCGCGGCGCCCGAATTCAATGGCTTCGTAGTGCAGCTCTTTCTGCACGTAGTGGCTGATGATCTCGATCTTGCGCTGCGTGTCATCCATCCCCTCGACGAGCCGCGCGGCCATATCCGCCACACGCTCCGCTTCCAGCTTGTCGTCGATGATCGCGAGATAATCCTTCCCCGCCTCGCGCCAGCTCGTGCTCGTCGTACCGATCGTTACCCAGGGAAGCATGCGATCGTACCAGGGCTGCATCGGCTCCCAGCGGTAGACGACGGGATTCGGCGTTTCCCAGATCAGCGAACCGTTACGGGTGACCGGCGGCTCGATGCCGAATGACTCGAATCGCAGCCTGTCATGATTTCCGCTGACGAATACCGCGCTGTAACCGATCGGACGGCTGCTGGAAAGATAGTGGATCTCCAGCGGGAACTTGTCGTTTTCGACATTGATACGCTTGGTGACGACGGCCTCGATCACCATGCCCGGCGCCAGGCTCGGCACCGGCAGATGGGCAGTCTTCTCCGTGCTCGCTTCATACCCGTCGACCGTGCTGGTTACGTAGTAAGCGGCAGGATCTCCTTCGGCGACCATTTCGCCTTCCGCGCTGCGCACGACGAGGCTGTTCACGTAGAACTGCTCGAACGCCGGATCGAAGTTGAACTCCAGTGTGCTGAAATTCGCAACACCCTGTGCGTCCTGCACCTTGATCTGCTGCACCTGCGTCTTGGACAAGGTCTCCCCGCCGCCAAATGCGTAACCGGTGATCCGATTCAGGAACCAGGCGCCGTAGCCGTCGACGGTCTCATTGAACGGGGCGCTGTCGACGAGTGACCGAAGTTCGCCGGGCAAGGGAACCGCAGCGACCGCTTCGCTGATGCTTGCGTTCTCCCCTTCCCCCAGGATGTTGTTGATGCTCGCAAGGTATTCCTGGACGACCGAACTGGTTGGCGAATATTTCAATGCCGCGTTGAAGGAATCCCGAGCTTTCAGGTACGACTTGAGCTGGTATTCCGCGTACCCCTTGTAGAAGAAACTCTCCAGCGAGCGGTAATTCTTTTCGACCAGGAGTTCCGCGAGCTGCAGCATTTCGGCCGGCCTGTCCATCTGGTCGAGCACTTCGATCTTTGCGTAGGTGAGGTCGGCACTGAAGGGCCGGCCCTCGATCATGCTGTCGAGTATCGCGAGTGCCTCTTCGTAGTTGCCGCGCCGGCTATGGAGATCGGCCTGCAGCTTCCGCAAGGTTCCGGTCATGCCATCCGCAGAATACTCGGCGAATTCGGATTCGACTTTCTCCCAATCCTCCCGGTCGGCCAGGAGGCCTGCGTACAGCGCGAACTCATCGTCTTCACGATAGCCCTCGCGAAACAGCTTTTCGTAAAGACGCAAGGCCTTGTCCGGCTCGTCGTTCTGGTAGGCAAGCCAGGCGTCCCAGCTGCGCACGACGAGATCGTCGCCGTAGCGCGAGAGCCGCGGCTGCAACCATTCATAGGCTTCCTGGTAAGCGTCGATTTCAACCAGCACGCGCAGCGCGTTCGTGACGTAGGCCGATTCGCCGGTATCGAGATCGGCAGCCTGTGACAGGAACCGAAAAGCGTCCCGATAGCTGCGGGCCTGGAAATAGTGTGTACCCACCTGGTTGAGGAAATAGGCGTTTGCGGTTTTCTCCGCATCCGAACCGCCGCTTTCAAGGATCGCGGGCGAGGACTTCAGCTGCAGGCTATCCCAGAGCACATGCAGGTCCCGGATGGTGCCGGGATCGTCGGCCGGCCCCCACGCCGCGAGCGTGTAGGCGCAACTGGCGTTGGCGATGATCCAGAAATGATAGGTGTAATCCTCGCGATCGACGGCCTCGTTGCCGACGAGATAACTGCCGTTTGCATTGCCCTTGCTGACTTCGGACTCCGAATCAATGAACGGGCTTGGATAGTCTTCGCCGAAACGTGACAGGAACACGTCGAGAAGTGCGAGCTGTGACGGTCTTTCACCCTGCCAGCAGACCGGCATGACCACCGCCCCGTAACCGCTGACTCCGAGGTAGCCGGCGTCCGCATGTGCATAGTCGTCCTCGAGCGCCGCCCATGGAACCCATGTCCCCGCAGGCGGTTCGATGTCGTACGCGAATGCATTGGATGAGTAGCGCGCACCGGACCCGACGCCATCTTCGCCGGCCAGTAGCTGAACCGGCAGCATCAACAGCGTGAGCATCAGTGCCCTGTAGCGCATGCATTCCCCTTCAGGATTCGCCAAAGCCCGCGTGCCCGGGCCGGAATCTCATTGTTGGATATGGGGCGAGACTAGCAACGATTAAAGCGCGACGGTCCCACGGCCGTCACATTCCATATATAATTCCGGCCCTGCAGCCGGGGATTGCCCGGCCGGTACTACATAATAAAGCGGAGCAGGACCTTGGATCGCGACCAGAAATTTTTCGACATCTACTCGCTGGTGGTCGGCGTACTCGCCATCGCCGCGCTGGGTATATTCGTCCTCGCGATGAAAATCTCGGATCGTACACAGGGGGTTTACAAGCGCGACGGGGCAGAGTTCCAGGCGGCCGTTGCAGTACGCATACGCCCTGTCGGCGAAGTGTATCTGCCGGGCGAGGAAGCGACCGCGGCGGCACCCACGGCCGAGACCGTGGCGGAACCGGAGCCCGTTGCTGCTGCGCTGTCGGGTCCCCAGGTCTACAACAGCGCGTGCCTCGCCTGTCACGGTGCCGGTATCGGCGGCGCTCCCGTCCTGGGCAACGCAGAGGCCTGGGCGCCGCGCATCGCCCAGGGAATCGACATGCTGAAGGATCACGCGATCAACGGCTACCAGGGATCGGCCGGCTACATGCCGGCGAAAGGCGGGCGCACCGACCTTTCCGACGAGGAAGTCGCCAACGCCGTCGACTACATGATCGCCGAATCGCAGTAACGACCTCGCGTTCCGGCACTTAGGGACCCGTTAGCCCCTGGGGCCCATCACTTCGCAGTCCCGCGCTGCTCCAGTGCTCTCAACGACAACGCCTCAGCGACATGCGCGGCGTCGACGCGTTCGGCGCCGGCAAGGTCTGCGATTGTTCGCGACACTCGCAGCACACGGTGATAGGCGCGCACCGACAGCGCAAATCGCTCGATGGCCTCGTCCAGCAATGCCAGCCCTTCTTTGCCGATTCGGCATGCGGCTTCGAGCCGCTCACCGTCCAGTTCCGCGTTGCATACCCCGCTGCGGTCGAGCGCTACCGAGCGAGCCGCTACAACACGTTTTCTGACCGCGTCGCTGCCCTCGCCACCCGCGCCGGCGTCGCGCAGGGTGTCCACTGGCGGCCTGCCGACTTCGACGCGCAGATCGATACGATCGAGTAGCGGTCCCGAGATCTTGCTGCGGTAGCCGGTAACCCGATCCCGGCTGCAGTGGCAACTCCCTCGTGTATCCCCGAGGTAGCCGCAAGGACAGGGGTTCATCGCGGCAACCAGCTGCACGCGTGCCGGGAAGTCGGCCTGCCGGGCGGCCCTCGAGATCGTAATGACGCCGGCTTCCAGCGGTTCGCGCAGCACTTCGAGCACGTGGCGGCTGAATTCGGGCAGCTCGTCGAGGAACAGCACCCCGTTATGCGCACGCGAGATCTCGCCCGGCCGCGGTCCCGACCCTCCGCCGACCACGGCAGGCGCCGACGCCGTGTGGTGCGGCGCACGGAACGGGCGCCGCCGCCACCGCGACAGGTCGATCCGATGGCCGAGAACCGAATTCACACCGGCCGTTTCCAGCGCCTCGCGATCGGTCATGGGCGGCAGGATCCCCGGCAGCCTGCGGGCCAACATGCTCTTGCCCGTGCCGGGCGGCCCGATCAGCAGCAGGTTATGGCCTCCGGCCGCCGCAATCTCCAGGGCCCGCTTGGCACGCGACTGCCCGCGAACTTCGAATAGGTCAGGCCCCCTTGAATCAGCCGCTCCCGGCCTCGCGTCCGGCGCCGCCTCGATGGGCCGGGAGCCCTTGAGGTGCGCGATCACGTCGAGCAGGGTCCGCGCAGGGTAGACCTTGCCTCGTGCGAGCGCGGCTTCGCCGGCATTGTCCCGCGGCACCACGACAGCGTTACCGGTCTCCCCCGCCCTTAGCGCTGCCGGAAGTACACCGGGCACGGGACGCAGGTTGCCATTCAGTGACAGCTCGCCCAGGAATTCAGTGTTATCGAGCGAGCGCGCCGGGACCGCCTTCTGGGCGCAAAGAATGCCCAGCGCGATGGCAAGGTCGAAGCGCCCGCCCGTCTTGCGCATGTCGGCGGGCGCGAGGCTCACGGTGATACGTTCCCTGGGAAACGGCAGCCCGGAATTGATGATGGCGCCGCGGACGCGGTCGCTGCTCTCCCTGACGGCCGTCTCCGGCATGCCGACGACATTGAAGCGCGGCAGCCCGCCGGAGAGAAACACTTCGATGGTAACGGGCGGCGCCTCGATGCCGAGCTGCGCACGACTCGCAAGGATCGCGATACTCACTGGCCCTCCATGGCCTTGAATCTGGTCGCGCTTCGAGAAGCGCTCCTACAGGATTAATCCGATGACTCTTCCAGCTCGGCGACGCGCTCCTGCAGCGCCTCGAGTTTTTCCCGGGTACGGGCAAGCACGGCTTCCTGCACCTCGAACTCCTCGCGCGTGACGAGATCGAGCTTCTGCAGGCCCCCACGCAACACCGAACGGAAATTTTGCTCCAGGTCTTCGCGCATTGAACGCAGGCCGCCGGGCAGCGAATCGGCGAGTTTCTTCGCCAGGCCTTCGATGGAATTGTCATTCATAGCCGTTTGATACCTGAGCGCCGGCCAAAAGACCAGCCCCGAATCCCGGCGAAACCCGGCGAATCGACGGCCGCTCACCAATTTAGGGCAGCGCACCGAAAGCCTGCGCCAAAGCAGTGCGCCTGCTGCAGCGCAGTGAATTTATAGGATTGATTTTAAACAATATTAATCAAACTGGCACGAATACTGCTCCCAAGCAGGTGACGAGCGGCCAATTGGGCCAAGCAGCTTATTTACGGGAGCAAGACAATGAAAGCAGTATTGAGAATGGGCCTGGTGGCCGCCTTGTTGGCAGCAAGCGCCGCAGCCAATGCGCAGGCGTCGGCGAACATCGGCTGGGCGAGCGAATATCACTTCCGCGGCATCCTGCAGAAGGTTTCGTCGGCGAGCGGTGGCCTCGATTACGAATCCGGCGGCTTCTACGTCGGCACCTGGGCTGCCGACGTCGGCGACGGCCTCGAGGTCGACGGCTATTTCGGCTATGGCGCAGACGTCGGAGACTTCAGTCTCAGCGTCGGCTATACGGGCTATTTCTACACGGGCGACTTCGACGATACCTACCAGGAGATCAACCTGGGCGGAGCCTTCAGCGCGCTGTCACTCGATGTGGCAATCGGCCGCTACGATAACTTCACCGGCCCGACGCAGGACTACACGTTTGCTGCGCTGACCTTCGAACACAAGGGTTTCTACGGCACATTCGGTACGTTTTCCCAGGACTTCGACGGTGACTACCTCGAGTTCGGATACGGCACGACCATCGCCGAGATCGACTTCGGCATCGCGTTGATTCTCGCCAATGAAGACCTGATCGGCGCCGACGATGAGTCGCTCATCTTCACGATCGGAAAGTCCTTCGATCTATGACCACGATATGCGGGGCGACACATCACTCGCCCCGCAGCTGTTTGACATTGCAAGCAAGGGGAACCCACTCATGAAACTGATCACCGCGATCATCAAGCCCTTCAAGCTGGACGACGTGCGCCAGGCGGTCGCCGACATCGGCATACAGGGCATCACCGTGACCGAGGTCAAGGGCTTCGGTCGCCAGCGTGGCCACACGGAGCTTTACCGTGGCGCCGAATACGTCGTCGACTTCCTGCCAAAGGCGAAGATAGAACTCGCCGTCGACGACGACATCGCCGAGCAGGTTATCGAAGCCATCGCCAACACGGCACGAACCGGCAAGATCGGTGACGGCAAGATCTTCGTCACCGACCTCGAGCAGGCCATTCGCATCCGCACCGGTGAGACGGGCGCAGAAGCCGTATAACCTATAAGGAGAATCTTGTCGTGGAAGATGTAACTCAGATAGCGACACAGGTCACTGAGCTGGCCTACGCGCTGGACACTTTTTACTTTCTCGTCTGTGGAGCGCTGGTCATGTGGATGGCCGCGGGCTTCACGATGCTGGAATCCGGCCTGGTCCGTGCCAAGAACACGGCCGAAATCCTGACCAAGAACGTGGGCCTCTACTCGATCGCCTGCATCATGTACATGCTGTGCGGTTACTCGATCATGTACCCGGGCGGCTTCGAAGGCGGTGTGTTCGCAAGCCTCTCGACGCTCGGCAGCGGCCTGCTGGGATCGGCCGACAATGACGTCGCGACCGTTGTCGCCGGCGATGCCTATTACTCGAACCTGTCGGACTTTTTCTTCCAGGTCGTGTTCGTCGCTACCGCGATGTCCATCGTGTCGGGTGCCGTTGCGGAGCGCATGAAGCTCTGGTCGTTCTTCCTGTTTGCCGTAATTCTGACGGGTTTCATTTATCCCGTGCAGGGTTACTGGAAATGGGGCGCGGGCTGGCTCGATGCTGCCGGGTTCCTCGACTTCGCCGGCTCCGGTGTCGTGCACATGTGCGGCGCAGCAGCCGCACTTGCAGGCGTGCTGCTGCTCGGCGCACGAAAAGGCAAGTACGGCCCACAGGGACAGGTCAACGCCATTCCCGGTGCCAACCTGCCGCTTGCCGCACTGGGCACGCTGATCCTGTGGCTCGGCTGGTTCGGCTTCAACGGCGGTTCGGAGCTCAAAGTCTCCGATGTCGGCGAAGCAAACGCGGTCGCGCTCGTGTTCGTCAACACGAACATGGCGGCGGCCGGCGGCCTGGTGTTCGCATTGCTGCTGTCGCGCCTGTGGTTCGGCAAGGCCGACCTGACGATGGCCCTCAACGGAGCACTGGCCGGCCTGGTTGCAATTACCGCTGAGCCCCTGACGCCCTCGCCGATCGCGGCCACGATGATCGGTGCCGTCGGCGGCCTGCTCGTCGTCGCTTCGATCGTGTTGCTCGACAAGCTGAAGATCGACGACCCTGTCGGCGCCATCTCGGTTCACGGCACGGTCGGCATCTGGGGCCTGCTGGCGGTCTGCTTTACGAACCCGGACGCGTCGCTGGGTGCCCAGCTCATAGGAATCGTTTCGATTTTTGCCTGGGTGTTCGTTACGAGCTTCGTGTTCTGGTTCGCCATAAAGAAAACGTTCGGTATCCGTGTCTCCGAGGAAGAGGAGTACGAGGGCGTGGATATTTCCGAGTGCGGCCTCGAGGCCTACCCGGAATTCACGAAGGCCGAATAGGGACATAACACGGGCCCTGCGACTTGCCATAAACGGTGTTTCGCGGGGCCCCTCAATCCCCCACTAAAGAAGCAAAACCCCCTTGAAAGCAAGGACTTGGCGGGCCCTCGGGCCCGCTTTTTTGCACCTCCAAAAACTGCGATACAGTGCACACGCTGCCTGTGAACGCAATCACGGCAGTTTTGCGGCTGGCATGATCTAATGCATTTATTGTTCAATGCTATGCAGAGCGTGGTCTCTACACGGAAGGTAAGCCATGAATCGCAAAATTCTCGTACTCGTTCTTTCTGCCGCGGCCCTGACGACCAGTGCCTTGGCCGGGGAGATCTACAAGTACGTTGACGAAGACGGCAACGTCCACTACGTAGACCGCCCCACGGGTGAATCCGGCGAAGAGCGCTTGGGCATCAGCTACTCGGGCACCAGCACCGCCGCAGTAAGCGCCCAGGTCAAGCGGCGTCAGAACTATATGGAAGCCCTCGATGAAGCCCGTAGCGAAACAGAGAGCCGGCGTGAAGCCGAAGCGCAGGCGCGCGCTGAAATGGAAGCGCGTGCCGCGAAGTGCCAGGAGAGCCGCTCCCGCCTCGAGTCTTACCTGCAGGCTCACAGGCTTTATCGCCAGGACGAGTCCGGCGAGCGCGATTACCTCGACGACGAACAGATACTCGAGGCGCGACGCAAGGCTGAAGAGGCAATCCAGGAACACTGCTCGTAGAGAAAAGCTCCTCGCCCGGCGCTACAATCCGGACTCAGTTCGTGAGGAGCGCCAGGTTTGGCCGTAGCCAACAGTTCCAGCAGTTCCGCCGAGTCCGAATCCCAGGTATACCTGCCTGACTTCTGTGCAACCGGCACGGTATTCGTCGTCGTGCTCGTCGCGGCGCTGGTGGCCATCGTGTTGACGCTCGCCGGGACGACCGAATCCGGTCGGTTCCTCTTCGAACTCTCCAAGACCGCCCTGTTCGTGCTGTGGCTCGCGCTGCTCGGCTGTGCGCTCATGTGCGTGCTGCGCAGCCGGCTCGAGGAGGCAGGCAAAACCCGGGCATTCGCGCTCGGCTATGTCATCCTGCTGGCGATGTGCCTGCTGCTGGCGGAGATCGCGTACCAGCTGACCCGGATCTTTGCCGAATCCGTGATCATTCATGACTCGCACGCTGGATTCCTCTTCCGGACCTTCATGGTGAGCGCCATTGTCATCGCGCTCGGCATGCGCTACCTGTATGTCTCCAGCGAATGGCGACGCAGCATCGTATTGGAAGCCCAGGCGCGAATCAGCGCGCTGCAGGCGCTCATCCGGCCGCATTTCCTGTTCAACAGTATGAATACCATCGCCTCGCTCACGCGCACCGATCCACGGCAGGCTGAAGAAGCGGTCGAAGACCTCTCCGATTTGCTGCGCGCCAACCTCGGCAGTTCAAAAAACCGCACGTCGCTGAAACAGGAACTCGAGACGGCAGCGATCTACCAGCGCATCGAGAAGTTGCGGCTCGGCGACCGCCTGAAGGTGCGCTGGGACGTCGCGGACCTGCCGATGCGTGCGCTCATCCCGAGCCTGACAATTCAGCCTCTGCTCGAGAACGCGATCTACCACGGCATCGAGCTTTTGCCCGACGGGGGCGAGGTGACGGTCACGGGAAAACGCGACGGCAGGGACCTGGTCATTTCCATGTCGAACCCGGTCGCCTCCGGCACGGAGCGCTCGAAACGCGGCAACAAGATGGCAATGGGCAATATCCGCCAGCGCTTCGAACTCGCGTATGGCAATCGCGCGGCCGTCGAGATCTCCGACGAGAGCGACCGGTTTACGGTCAGCCTGCGATTCCCTCTCGAGGAGGGAGAGGCGTGATGCGCCGATGAAGGTCCTGATCGTTGACGACGAAAAGCCGGCGCGCGACCGCCTGCGGCAGCTGCTCGAGGATTTCGACGAGTACGACGTGGCCGGCGAGGCCGGCAACGGCGAGGAAGCCCTGAGGATTGCCGCCGAGACGAATCCGGACGTTGTACTGCTGGATATCCGCATGCCCGGGCTCGACGGCATCGAGGCGGCGCATCACCTGAACAAGCTGGATTCGCCGCCCGCCATCGTCTTCACCACGGCCTACGATGAATACGCCATCGATGCCTTCGATGCGCGCGCCATCGGTTATGTGCTGAAGCCCGTGAGGCGCGAACGCCTCGCGAGTGCGCTGCAGCAGGCGGCACGACTCGCGGCGGGCACGCTTGCCGATGTGGCAGCCGCATCCCACATGGAGTCGCGCAGAAAACATGTCTGCTCGGCGTCTCACGGTCAGCTGAAGCTCATCCCCGTCGACGACGTGCGTTATTTCCGGGCTGACCAGAAATACGTCTGCGTGCATCATGTCGGCGGCCAGGACCTCATCGACGATTCGTTAAAATCGCTGGAAGAGGAGTTCGCCGACGAATTCGTACGCATTCATCGGGGCGCCATCGTAGCGGTGGACAAGATCGAACGGCTCGCGAAGACCTCGGACGGCAAACACCACGTCGTGTTGCGCGACGGCTCGCAAGAACCGGAAAACGAGTTGATAATCAGCCGTCGGCATCTCGCCGACGTCCGCAGGCGCCTGAAGGGAGGTTGAAGACCATTGTTGATCCGAATCGCAACACGCAAGAGTGCGTTAGCGCTCTGGCAAGCCGAGCATGTCGCAGAGCGACTGCAGCAACTCGACGAAGTCAACAGCGTGGAGCTGGTGCCGCTGTCGACGCGTGGTGACGAAATACTGGACCGCAGCCTGCAGAAGATCGGCGGCAAGGGCCTGTTTATCAAGGAACTCGAAGTCGCGATGCAGCAGGGCGATGCCGACATCGCCGTACACTCGATGAAGGACGTGCCGGCTGAAATGCCGGAGGGATTCTGTGTGGCCGCCGTGCTGGACCGTGCCAGCCATGCGGACGCTTTCGTCTCCACTCACTACGACTCACTCGACGCGCTGCCTGAAGCGGCGCGGGTCGGCAGTTCCAGCCTCAGGCGCCAGGCCCAGTTGCGGATGATGCGTCCCGACCTGGTCATCGAACCACTGCGCGGTAACGTGAATACGCGGCTCGCGAAGCTCGAGGCAGGCGAGTACGACGCCATCATTCTCGCCGCTGCCGGACTCGAACGGCTCGGCCTGCAGCAGAACATCCGGCAGCAGTTTGAGACTGAACAGATGCTGCCGGCTGCCGCACAGGGGGTCATCGGCATCGAGTGCCTCGCTTATCGCGCGGATCTGCGGGGCGTGCTGGCAAAGCTCGAGCATGCCGAAACCTCCAGGACGACCGCGGCTGAGCGCGCGGTCGCGCTGACCCTGCAGGCGAACTGCCAGTCGCCTGTCGCCGCCTTCGCCACCATTGCCGGTGACCGGTTGCGGCTGACCGCGCTCGTCGCCCTGCCGGACGGCAGCCGCTCGCTGCGGGACTCGCGCGAGGGTCCGGCCGGGGACGCCGAACAGATCGGCAGGCAACTTGCAGTATCGCTGCTCGAACAGGGTGCAGGCGAACTGCTCGAACAGGCGGCCACCGCGGATGGCTGACACGCCCCTCGCGGGCGTCGGCGTACTCGTTACGCGCCCTGCCGGGCAGGCCGAGGAACTCATCGCAGCGATCAAGGCGGCAGGAGGCCGCAGCATCGTCTTCCCGGTTATCGAAATCGCACCCCGCAGCCCGCAGGACATAGCTTCCGACCTTGCCGGGCTGCCGGACCCGGACATCGTCATATTCGTGAGCCGCAATTCCGTCGAGCACGGATTGGCCTGGTCGGAGGGCGGCGCGATCGCCGCGGTCGGCCCTGCAACCGCCTCTGCGATCGAGGCCGCGGCCCGGGTCGTCGACATCCGCCCGGCAAGCGGTTTCGACAGCGAGAGCCTGCTCGAAGAACCGGCGCTGACAGACGTGCGCGGCAAGACGATCCGCATCATTCGCGGCAACGGTGGGCGCGAGCTGCTGGCAACGACCCTGCGCGAACGCGGCGCGAACGTAGACTACCTCGAGGTCTACGCCCGCCGGACGCCTGACTACCCGGAGGCGGAAATCGCGGACCTCGTACGGCAGCTGGAGGCGGGGGACATCGCGGTCGTAATCGTCATGAGCGTGGAGTCATTCCACAATCTGCTGGTATTGCTGCCCGAATCCTGCCACGAGGCATTAGCAAAAACGCTACTGGTTACGCCGGCGGCTCGTGTGATAAAACAGGTTACAGGCCGCCTCCCCGGTTGTCCGGCGACACTTGCGGACGGGCCGGGTGCAGACGAGATCGTGCGCGCAATCGCGAACCTCGCGCCTCACAGTTCCGGACAGAACTCATGAGCGAAGAAACAAAAGACAAGGAAACGGCGGAAGCCGGGACCGGGGAACCCGTGTCGGCCGAGACCGCCGGCGAAGAGCCGCAGGCCGATAGCCCAGCGCCCGAAGAGAGGGAAGTCCCGGTCGAAAGCAAGGAAGAGCCCGTCGAAACAGCAGAACCCGAGCCGCGGCCACCGCCTGCCGCGAAGCCCGCTCGCGTCACATCGCCTGTCGCCTGGCTGGCGCTGTTCCTGGCCTTGCTGACGCTGGCAGCCGTTGGCTACATGATCGTGGAAGACCGCCGCACCCGCGCCGTCGAGGCGGCAGGCAGCCAGTCGCTCGAGCGCCTGGCCAGCCGTGTTGACGAGTCCCGCGAGTCCCTGTCCGGCCTGGACAACAGCCTCGACGAACTCGCATCGAGCGACGAGGCCCTGGAATCGCGTATCGCCGGCTTGCAGGGCGAAGTCGAGCGCCGGGCCGAAATCCTCGAGTCGATGCCCGGGCGCATGTCGAACCTCGAAAATTCCGTTGCCGCGTTACAGGGTGCCTCCGCGGGTGCACGGGATACCTGGTTGCTCGCAGAAGCGGAGTACTACATGCAGATCGCGAATGCGCAGCTGCAGCTCGGCAACAACCCGAAGCTCGCGATGCTCGCGCTCGAGATGGCCGACGAACGCGTCGTGCAGATGGCCAACCCTGCGCTCACCGACGTGAGACGCTCACTGGCCGATGAGCTGGCCGCGCTCGAAGCCATGGAAAAGCCGGACCTGCAGGGTGCGACGCTGACGCTTGCAAGCCTGGCGCGGGTGGTGGAGACGCTGCCACTGCGGGCGACGGGGAGCACTACGGGCGAAACGGGGGGCGCATCGGCTGAAGAGCTGGGTGCTGCCGGTCGCGCCTGGGCCTCGGTAAAGGACGCCATGTCGGGCCTCGTCAAGGTAACGCCACCCGACGAGGAAACACGGGCCCTGCTCACGCCCGATGCTTCACGGCTGATCCGCAACAATCTCGCCCTGCAGCTACAGGCGGGCAGGCTGGCGCTGCTGCGCGGCGAACAGGCCATTTTCGAGCAAAGCCTCGAGGATGCCGATGCACTGCTCGTCCGGTATTTCGACAGCGGCAGCGCGCAGGTCGCAAGCGTTCGGGACACGATCACCGAGATTCTCGACACCATGGTCACGGTGACGGCACCCGATATTTCCGAGTCGCTGCGGCTTATACGCCAGTTCCGGGTGCTGTCCGAGACCGCACAATGAAGTTCAGCGTCATCGTTGTCATCGCGACCCTGATTTTCGCATTCGCGGCGCACTTCCTGCTGCAGGATCCGGGATACGTTGCGATCAATTTCCGCGGCTATCTCGTCGAGATGTCCGTGCCGGTACTGCTTGGCGCCGCTATCGTCTTCGTGGTCGCCGTCTGGACGGTCCGCAAGCTCATCGTCGCGCCCCGGCTGATCGGTGAAGCCGCCGGCCGATATCGCGCCGGACGTGCCGGACAGAAGCTGATGCGCGGCATGATCGAAGTGGCGGAAGGTAATTTTGCACGCGGCGAGAAGCTGCTGGCGCGCGCCGCCAGCACCAGCGATGCGCCGCTTTTCAATTACCTGCAGGCAGCACGCGCTGCGCACCTGCAGGGCAACGACCAGCGTCGAGACGAGTGGCTGAAGCTGGCCTACGAACACACACCTGCGGCGACCAACGCGGTACTCCTGACGCAGGCCGAACTGCAGCTCGACCGCAATCAGTATGAGCAGGCACTTGCGACGCTGCGACGAATCGAAGAGAACTCGCGCGATCACAGCTACGCGCTCGGCCTGCTCGGCAAGCTCTACTACCGCCTCGAAGACTGGGACAACCTGGATAAGCTGCTGCCGCGCCTGAAGGCACAGGGGCGTATCACCGAGGACACGATCCGGACATGGACCGTCCGCGTTCACCGTGAGCATCTCGACCAGGCGCAGGATGGCGACGCGGTACAGGCGGCCCGGAAGAACCTGCCGAGGAACCTGCGTTCCAGTCCCGAGCTGCTCGATGCCTATTTTTCGGCGCTGATCAGGAACGGCCAGCATGAGCTGGCCGAGAAGGAACTGGCCGCAGCACTGAAAAAGGAATGGAGCGGTCCGCTCGTAAGACTGTTCGGCCTCGTCGAAGGACCCGATGCGTCGAAACAGCTCAAGCGAGCCGAGGGCTGGCTCGCCCAGCACCCGGAAGATCCCGACCTGTTGCTCACCGCTGCGCGGCTTTGCCTGCGCAACGAGCTATGGGGCAAGGCGCGCAGTTACCTCGAGACCGTCATCTCACTGCGGCCGACGCCCGAGGCCTACCAGGACTACGGCCGGCTGCTCAACAGGCTCGGCGAAGGCGACGCCGCGGCGGACGCATTCCGTGAGGGCCTGGGGCTCGTCGCCGAATCCCCGAAGACGGCCATCCCGCACCTGAAAACGGTCCGCAAGTGACCACGTTGTTTGTCGGTGCCGGGTACACGGGTGCCCGCGTCCTGAAGCGCCTGCCGGATGCCGTCGCACTCGGCCGCTCACGATCCGGCGACGAGCGGCTCGATCTCGACCACGACGAGCGGCTGCGCGTCGAGCTGCCGGAAGAGTACGCGGTTATCTATTCCATCCCGCCTGCGCCCGATCAGCCGGGCGATCCGCGGTTCGCCCGTTTCCTCTCGCTACTACCGCACCCGCCGGCCAGGATCGTCTACCTCAGCACGACGGGCGTCTACGGCAATCGCGACGGCGCACGCGTGGACGAGACCAGCGAACCGCTTCCTGAGTCCGCGCGTGCAGAGCGCAGGCTTGCCGCTGAGCGGATGCTGGCGGACTGGTGCACCGGCTCGGGAACAACGGCGGTCGTGCTGCGCATCCCGGGCATCTACGGGCCGGGACGCCTGGGCACGGACCGCATTCGGACAGGGATGCCGGTCATCGAGGAAAAAGAGGCCAACCCGGGCAACCGCATTCACGTGGACGACCTGGCTACCTGCTGTATTGCGGCGCTGTCGCCCGATGTGCCTGACGGTATCTACAACGTCGGTGATGGCAACCATCGCTCCGGCACCTGGTTCACGAGCGAAGTCGCACGGCAGGTCGGCTTACCACCGCCACCGACGATCAGCCTCGCAGAGGCACAGAAGACCTTTTCGCCGATGCGGCTCTCGTTCCTGCGGGAGTCGCGCATCATCGACACAACGAAAATGCGCGAAGTACTGGGCGTACTCCCAAAGTACGCCGACGCCGCCGACGGCATCGCGGCCGCCCTCGCCGAAGAAGCAAATCAGTAGGGCCGCGAGGATTGCCTTTTCGAGGAAGTAAAGCGCAGCCGCGCGCAGCGCGGCGAGCCATGACGAGAAAAGGTATCGGAGCGGCCCGCCTTGAGGCAAAGGCGGGGTCGCGGTTCGAGAACCGATCCTACAGAATCTCCTCGGACCTACGGCCGACTGCGCTTGCTCCGCAACCATGCCGTCAGCGGCTCCCACTCCTCCCAATCCGGCCAGGCGAGGTATTCCGGCAGCTCGAATATCCCGAGGCCGCGCGTGTAGGCGCGCACGTAATTCTGGGCTTCGCGCAATGCTGCAATATACGGCACGCGGACCTTCGTCAGGTACTCGTCGAGGTCGCCCCATATCAGCGTGTTATCGCGAACACGATTTGCGACGGTTCCGATCTTCGCCTGCTTACGCTGGACCTTGCCGACGTTCTTCAGCTCCTCGATAAACTTCGTCGTGGCCTGCATGTCGATCGTCGAGGGCAGGACGGGGACGATAAGGGTCTCCGCATGCTTGACCAGATCGGTCAATTCCTTGCCGTGCGAGCGTGCCGGAGCATCGACGACGACGATATCCGCGGAACGCGGAACGTGCCGGAAGCCGTCTTCGAATGCGGCCACGCCGACGATCTCCGCGCGGTCCGCAGGACGCCGTTCCAGCCAGTCGAGGCTCGACCGCTGCGGGTCGTAATCAGCCAGCGCGACAGACGCGCCTTGCGTGGCAAAGTAAGATGCAATATTCGTTGCGAGCGTGCTCTTGCCGCAGCCACCCTTCG
>JAACFJ010000155.1 GCA_009937505.1 Gammaproteobacteria bacterium | reverse complement strand
GAAGAATTGGCGGGCGTGCTGCTCGAGTTCATCGACTCGAATCCGTAGCGCCGGATTGGCGACCAGTGCGGATACTTATTCGAGGAAGTAAAGCGCAGCGCAGCGAGCCATGACGAGAAGAAGTATCCGCACTGGTCGCTGCAAATATTCAGCCTATCGTTCGAGGTACTTGAGCTTGTCCTTGACGTCGCGCCACTCGTCGGCGTCTTCGGGCGGATCCTTCATCTCGGTGATGACCGGCCAATCCCTTGACAGCTCGGCGTTCAACTCGAGGAACTGCTCCTGGCCGGCCGGCAGTTCGTCTTCCGAGTAGATCGCCTCTACCGGGCACTCCGGTTCGCACAGCGTGCAGTCAATGCATTCGTCCGGATCAATAACCAGAAAGTTCGGTCCCTCGTGGAAGCAGTCCACGGGGCAGACCTCGACACAGTCGGTCAGTTTGCATTTGATGCAGGTTTCGGTGACAACGAACGTCATTGGTGCAATTTCCAGGCAGGTTTGTCGGTTTTGGAGCGCGTAAGCTATGCGAAAGAACGCATCATATCAAGCCGCGCGGCGGCGCATCACGCTGACGCGCGCGAATACGCTACACTGCGCGTCAAGCGGCCTGCACCGCCGTAACAATTGGCGATAAGACCCTTTTTTTGTGAATAAAAACAGAAATTTACAATCGATTGTCGTGCGGCTTGCCGGCGACTCGGGCGATGGCATACAGCTCATGGGCTCGCAGTTCGCGGTCTCGACCGCCCTCTCGGGCAGGGACTTCGCGACCTTTCCCGACTACCCGGCAGAGATCCGGGCGCCCGCCGGCACGACCTTCGGCGTGTCTGCCTACCAGATCAATCTCGGCGGCGAGCCGATCACGACCGCGGGCGATGCGCCCGACGTGCTCGTCGCGTTCAATCCTGCCGCGCTCAAGGTCAGCCTGCCGCTGCTGCATCCCGGCGCCGTGATCGTACTCAACAACGACAGCTTCACAGCCCGGAACCTCACGAAGGCCGGCTATGATGACGACCCGCGCGATGGCAACACGCTCGACCAGTTCCAGGTCGTAACGGCCGACATCAGTCACCTGAATTTCGAAGCGGTCAGGTCTTTCGGACTCAGCAAGTCAGAAAGCGGACGCTGCAAGAATTTCTGGACGCTCGGCCTGCTGCTATGGATGTTCGACCGCCAGCTCGAGCCCGTCGAAGCCTGGATCCGACGGCGGCTTGCCGGCAAGCCGACCATGCGCGATGCAAACATCGCGGCACTGCATGCCGGGCACGCGTTCGGCGAGACCGCGGAGCTGTCGGCATCGCTGCCGCAGGTCAGCGTGGAGACCGCGCAAATGGCGCCCGGCGAATACCGCAGCGTCACAGGCGCAGAGGCACTCGCGCTGGGCATTGCGGCCGCGGGCGAGCTCGCAGAACGCCCTGTGCTGTTCTGTTCCTATCCCATAACGCCGTCGTCGCCGTTGCTGCACCGGCTGACCCGGTTGCAGGAGCTCGGTGTCGGCACCTTCCAGGCGGAAGACGAGATCGCCGCAATCTGCGCGGCAATCGGGGCGTCGTACGGTGGCATGATCGGGGTAACCTCGAGTTCCGGGCCCGGCATCGCGCTGAAGACCGAGGCCATGGGCCTCGCGGTGAGCGCCGAACTGCCGTTGCTGATCGTCAACTGGCAACGCGGCGGCCCGTCCACGGGCCTGCCCACCAAAACGGAACAGTCTGACCTCTACCAGGCTGTCTACGGCCGCAACGCGGACACGCCGATGCCGGTACTCGCGGCAGGCTCTTCCGGGGAATGCTTCGATATGGCTGTCGAGGGCATTCGGGTAGCCATGCGGCACATGACGCCGGTGATCCTGCTTGTAGACGGCTACCTCTCGAACGCGTCGGAGCCGTGGCTGATACCGGTGATCGAATCGCTGGCACCGATCGAGAGCCGCCCCGTACCGGAGCTTACGGGTGATTCGAACCCCGAGATGCTTGCTTACCAGCGCGATCCGGCCAGCCTCGGCCGGCCCTGGATCACCCCGGGCATGCCCGGCCTGGTGCATCGCACGGGTGGCCTCGAAAAGGACTATGTTTCCGGGCACATTTCCTACGACCCGGACAACCATCAACGCATGACGGAGTTCCGCCAGGCGAAAGTCGATGCTGTCGCCGGATTCATTCCGGACCAGGCTATCGAGCTCGGTGACGACAGCGGCGACATAGTCGTCGTGGGCTGGGGCTCGACCTACGGGCCAATCTACCAGGCGGCGCGCAGAACCGGGGCGAGCTTCGTGCACCTGCGGCACATCCACCCGCTGCCGCCAAACCTCGGCGAACTCCTCGCGCGTTACGACAAAGTGCTCGTTCCCGAAATGAACAACGGCCAGCTTGCGACCCTGCTGCGGGACAAGCTCGGCATACAGCCCATTTCATTTTGCAAGGTCAGCGGGCAGCCATTCCTGATTTCGGAGCTCGCCGGCCGCATCGAAACCGAACGCAAGGGTAGCGCATCATGAACGAGCAACTCACAGCCAGGGACTTCGCGACATCGCAGGAAGTGCGCTGGTGCCCGGGCTGCGGCGATTATGCGATTCTCAAGACCGTCACCAGGGCACTTGCCGATGTCGGCGCGAAACCTGAGTCGACGGTATTCGTCTCCGGCATCGGCTGCGCGTCCCGCTTCCCGTATTACGTCGAGACTTATGGTTTCCACACGATCCATGGCCGTGCTCCCGCGGTCGCCACGGGACTGAAACTCGCAAACCCGGAACTCGACGTGTGGGTCGTAACCGGCGACGGCGACGGCCTGTCGATCGGCGGCAATCATCTGCTGCATACATTGCGCCGTAACGTGGGGTTGAAAATTCTCTTGTTCAACAATGAAATCTACGGCCTCACGAAGGGTCAGTACTCCCCGACGTCACGGACAGGAACAGTGTCGCCGTCGAGCCCTGCCGGCTCTGTAGACACCCCGGTGTCGCCAGGCCAGTTCGCACTTGGCGCGGGAGCAAGATTCTTCGCAAGAGCGATAGACACGGACAAGGTCGGGCTCGGAAACGTATTGCGGCAGGCACACGCGTTCGACGGCGCGTCGTTCACGGAGATTTTCCAGAACTGCATCGTCTACAACGAGGATGTATTCGCTGCATTCACCGACCGCAAGAACGCAGCCGATTCACAGTTGCACCTCAAACACGGCGAGCCGATGCTATTCGGCGAAAATAACGGCAAGGGCATCCGATTCAACCCGCAGACCTACGCGTTCGATGTGGTCGACGCCGCCGAGTCGCCCGGCGACGTCCTCGTCCACGACGAAAAAAATGCCGTACTGGCGAGGTTGTTAATCGACCTGCAGCTTCCCGTCGCCCTCGGCATCATCTACAGGCAGCCTGCGGAAGCTTTTGAGAGCGCGTTCTATGCTCATCACCCCACCCGCATGCGGCGCACGAAAAGCGTCGCGGACTTCATCAGGGGCCCGAACAGCTGGACGGTGGAATAAGGATGATTGAAAACAGAAGTGCATTCGCTGCATTCGCAGCCTGCTACTTATTGATGAACTCGGCCGGGCCGGCAAGTGCCTCCGGCGTCGAGGAAATCGTGAACTTTTTGGAGTACTCGGCCACTTTATCGAGTTCCGGTCAGCCGACCGAGGCCCAGCTGGAGGCGTTGGCAGACGGAGCTTACGAGCGCATCGTCTTCCTGGCATTCAGCGACCATCCCGAGTCGCTCGCTAACGAAGATCGGCTGGTCAAAGGGCTCGGCATGGAATACGCACACATCCCGGTCGACTGGGATGCGCCCCGCATCAGCGATTTCAATATGTTCGCGGGACTCATGGAACGCGAACCCGGCAAGAAGACACTGGTGCACTGCCAGGTAAATTTTCGCGCCTCGACATTCAGTTTCCTGTATCGCGTGCTGCACCAGGATGTTCCCCTGGACGTGGCGAAGGAGGACCTGAACAGCGTTTGGGTCCCGAACGAGACCTGGCTCAACTTCATTTTCGACGTCCTCGAGGAAAACGGTCGCTCGCCGGATTGTGATACCTGCCTGTGGGAGTCCGACTAGCTGACGTGGATACGTCAGAAAATGAGGCGGCCGACAGCCTCCTCTGCAACAATGCCCACGCCCCATGATGCCAGCGGTATGAGCGCGTAAATAAACAGTCGCACATAAGTCGAACCCGAAAATGGCCATTCCGGGACGTTTTCGATCAGGGTCCGATAGGCAGCCATGTCGGCGAGATCGCCGCTTTTCCTGTCTGGCCGCGCATCGGAAAGCGCGGTTTTCAGGTCGGCAATTTGTGAGCCAATCCACGCGAGTTCCTGTTGTTTTGCCTCGCGAACGCGCTTGTGAACACCGCGCACCGGCGCAACCAGTACCAACACCGCAAGAACCAGCGTGCTGCTGCCGATGACCATCATGATCATTATGAAGCCGGTTTCGAGCATCGTCAGGCTCCATACCGACAGCACACCAACCAGGAGGAGTGCATTTGTCAGGCCCTGCTGTGCAAATGGCGCGAGCGGTGTCAGGTCCAGCAGGTCGATACGGTTCAACCGTTGCGCGATCCGG
This sequence comes from Gammaproteobacteria bacterium, assembly GCA_009937505.1. Classification (GTDB taxonomy): domain Bacteria; phylum Pseudomonadota; class Gammaproteobacteria; order Steroidobacterales; family Woeseiaceae; genus UBA1847. The sequence continues at coordinate 526 of JAACFJ010000155.1, read as the reverse complement.
GACATGCGCAGCGATACGGCTGTGATCGCATAAGCCAGCCAGGCCTGACCTACGCCCGTGAGCGGTCCGAGTACACGGTGCCAGACTACTTCCGCGTCCCATCCCGCGGGGTCCCACGGTGCGTCCGGGACAGGTTGGACGAAGTACGGCGGCACGAGCGCAATTACGAAACCGATCAACGCCGCCACAAGCATCCCGCGCTTGCTCAGCCTGATCGAGTTGGCCAGCGTTTCGCATTCTTCCCGCGTGCAGTCGAGCGCTCCCTGAAGCCTGGTCACGGTTCGCCTGCCGTTGCGCATCACGTGCAGGAAAGCCGCGGGAAGGTATCCCACGAGCAGGCAGTGAACGATTGCTAAGCGGAGGTCCCGCAGCACGCCGGTCGGCTCTCTGGCCAGCGGGTTGAAGTCTTCGCCAGCCAGCAACGCATCCCAGCGCCCGAGTACGGTTTCACTCACAACCAGCAGAGCGAGTAGCGACAGGCTGATACCGACCCCGAGCGAGATCGGCGATATTCGATCGATGAATG
>JAACFJ010000154.1 GCA_009937505.1 Gammaproteobacteria bacterium | reverse complement strand
ATCATGGAGTTCTGCAAGGCGTTTAACGCGCAGACCCAGGGTGTCGAGCCGGGCCTGCCCATTCCCGTGATTATTACGGTCTACGCAGACCGCAGCTTCACGTTTATCTCGAAGACTCCGCCTGCCGCAGTGTTGCTGTGCAAGGCCGCCGGCATAAAGAAGGGTTCGGGCGAACCGAACACCACCAAGGTCGGCAGGGTGACGCGTGCGCAGCTCGAGGACATCGCGACCACGAAGATGCCGGACCTGACCGCCGCCGATATGGACGCGGCCGTCCGCACGGTTGCCGGTACGGCGCGCAGCATGGGTATCGAAGTAGAGGGAGTGAAGTAATGGCCGCTGTAACGAAGCGCCGGAAGGCTGCAAGGGAAAAGGTCGATTCGACAAAGACCTACGTCATTGACGAGGCGCTGTCCCTGGTCAAGGAGTTTGCCACGGCCAAATTTCCGGAGAGCATCGATGTATCGGTGAATCTCGGCGTCGATCCGCGTAAGTCGGATCAGGTCGTCCGCGGATCGACGGTCTTGCCGAACGGGACGGGCAAGACCGTTCGCGTTGCCGTATTCGCTCAGGGCGAGAACGCCGACAAGGCGAAAGCGGCGGGTGCCGATGTGGTCGGTTTCGAAGATCTCGCCGAGTCCGTCAAGGGTGGTGACCTCAACTTCGACGTCGTCATTGCGACGCCGGATGCGATGCGGGTCGTCGGCCAGCTGGGACAGATCCTCGGCCCGCGCGGCCTTATGCCGAACCCAAAGGTGGGTACGGTAACGGCAGATGTCGAGGGCGCAGTGAAGAATGCGAAAGCCGGCCAGGTGCGCTATCGCACCGACAAGGCGGGCATCATTCACTGCCCGATCGGCCGCGCCGATTTTGAAGTGCCGGCACTTAAGGAAAACCTCGAGGCCCTGCTGGGCGACCTGAAGAAGGCGAAGCCGGCAGCGTCGAAAGGACAGTACGTAAAGAAATTGACCGTCTCCTCGACCATGGGTCCCGGACTGGCTATTGACCGGGGTTCGGTGGATGTCTAGCGAGTATTGCGCGAGACCGCCCGTGAACCGGAGTTCAGTAGACGCCTGATCGAGGCGCGAGGCAGACAATGTATTTGCCGGGCGGCCTCCGGGCCGGACGGTGGATAGCCGCAGGGACGCGGCGATCGTCGAAGACCGTAGGTGATCGAAGTGAGATTCGATCTTAATCGCCGCCTACGCAGATGGTGTTACCCGAGTCAGCAATGACTGGCAACGGTTGCCATCCGACAGGGAGCAAGAAGCTTCCGATGGGTGGGTGAAAAAAGCAATGGCTATCCGCCAGGAGATTTTTTCTGGTGGAGTGCCCGACGCTTGGTTCACCTGTTGGGTAAAGAGTAACCGTAGGCCAGGAGTAGATATGGCACTGAGACTCGAAGACAAGAAAACGCTTGTCAAAGAGGTGAACGCGGTTGCGGGAGACTCCGTTACGGCCGTTGCGGCCGAGTATCGGGGGCTCTCGGTTGCAGAGATGACGGAGTTGCGCAAAGAAGCGCGCAATGCCGGCGTGTACATGCGTGTCGTAAAAAATACGCTGGCGCGCCGCGCCGTCGAGGGCACTGAATTCGAGTGTATGCAAGAAACACTCAAGGGGCCGATTCTGCTCGCGTTTGCCAAGGACGATCCAGGTGCCGCTGCCAGGGTTATCAAGAATTTCGCCAAGGAGCACCATGCTCTGCAGGCGGTTTCGCTTTCAGCCGGCGGGCAATTGCTGCCTGGGTCGGATCTGGCGACGTTGGCAGACTTGCCGACGCTGGATCAGGCGCGGGCAATGTTGCTCGGCGTGATGATGGCTCCGATGACCAAACTGGCACGCACGTTGGCCGAGCCTTCCGCGATGCTTGCGCGCACGCTTAGTGCACGCAGCAGCGAGGAATCGGCCTGATGCACCATTTAAACGTTTCACCTGACTCAGGAAACAGAACTTATCAAGGAATTGAGCGCAAAGCCGATCATGGAAGTCGTTGAACTCGTCAAGATGCTCGAAGACGAGTGGGGCGTATCGGCAGCTGCTCCGGTAGCTGTTGCTGCGGGTCCGGCGGCCGGTGGTGATGCCGGCGAGGCAGCTGCGGAGAAGGACGAGTTCGATGTCGTTCTCGCGAGCTTTGGTGGTAACAAGGTTTCGGTCATCAAGGCCGTCCGCACGATCACCGGTCTCGGCCTCAAGGAGGCCAAGGACACAGTTGAGGGTGCCCCTTCGACGATCAAGGAAGCTGTAGCAAAAGACGAAGCAGAAGAGATCAAGAAGACGCTTGAAGAAGCCGGCGCGACGGTTGAGCTCAAGTAGTCACTTGATATTTCGCTTTTGTTACTGGACCCGGCGGTCCGCAAGTCGGGCAAGCAGCCAGCCGTTCAGCGGCTGGCTGCTTGCGCGCATCTGAATTAAACGAGGGTGATCCCGAATGGCTTATTCGTTCACTGAGAAAAAGCGCATCCGCAAGAATTTCGGCAAGCGACCGACGATTCTGGATGTTCCTTACCTGCTGTCGATCCAGGTCGACTCCTACCAGAAGTTCCTGCAAACGGACAAGACGGTCGAGGAGCGCCACGACATCGGTCTGCACGCGGCGTTCCAGTCCGTTTTCCCGATAGTCAGTTATTCGGGCAACGCGGCGCTCGAGTACGTCAGCTACCGGCTCGGCGAGCCGGTGTTCGACGTCAAGGAATGCCAGATGCGTGGCCTGACCTACGCGGCACCGATCCGCGTCAACGTGCGCCTGGTGATCTACGACAAGGAAGCCAGCGGCACCCCGAAACCGGTCAAGGACATTCGCGAACAGGAAGTGTATCTCGGCGAGATGCCGCTGATGACCGACCACGGCACCTTCGTAATCAACGGTACGGAGCGCGTCATCGTTTCGCAGCTGCATCGCTCTCCGGGTGTGTTCTTCGACCACGACAAGGGCAAGACGCACAGCTCGGGCAAGCTGCTGTTCTCGGCGCGCATTATCCCGTACCGCGGATCCTGGCTTGATTTCGAATTCGACCCGAAGGACAGCGTGTTCGCCAGGATCGATCGTCGCCGCAAATTGCCGGTGACAATTATCCTGCGCGCACTCGAGATGACGAACGAAGAAATGCTCGACCTGTTCTTCGAGACCAACGATTTCTATCTTTCCGATAAAGAGATCAAGATGGGGCTCGTGCCCGAGCGCCTGCGCGGTGAGACCGCCACGTTCGATATCAAGCTGGGCCGAAAAGTGATTGTCGAAGAAGGCCGACGCATCACGGCGAAGCACGTCCGGGACATGGAGAAGTCAACGGTCGACAAGCTGGCAGTGCCCCCCGATTATCTCGATGGCAAGATCCTTGCTCACGACATCGTCGATACCGAGACGGGCGAACTGCTGGCAGCCGCCAACTCCGAGTTGACCGCCGAGCTTATCGAGACGCTGATTGAAAACGGCGTGGACCACATTCGCACGCTCTACGTAAACGATCTCGATCGCGGGCCGTTCATTTCGAACACGCTCAATATCGATCCGTCGACGACCCGCCTCGAGGCGCTCGTCGAGATATACCGCATGATGCGTCCGGGCGAGCCGCCCACCAAGGAGGCTGCCGAGAACCTGTTCCAGAACCTGTTTTTCAACGCAGACCGTTACGACCTTTCGGCCGTGGGCCGCATGAAGTTCAATCGCCGTGTCGGTCGCGACACATCGGAAGGCGAGGGGGTCCTGGAGAAGCAAGACATCCTCGATGTTCTGAAGACGCTCATCGATATTCGCAACGGATACGGCACGGTTGACGACATCGACCACCTCGGCAACCGCCGCGTGCGCAGCGTCGGGGAGATGGCGGAGAACGCGTTCCGCGTCGGCCTCGTGCGCGTGGAGCGCGCCGTGAAGGAACGCCTGACTCAGGCGGAAACCGAAGGCCTCATGCCGCAGGAAATGATCAACGCGAAGCCGGTGGCGGCCGCGGTGAAGGAGTTCTTCGGCTCGAGCCAGCTTTCCCAATTCATGGATCAGAACAACCCGCTGTCGGAAGTCACGCACAAGCGGCGCGTATCGGCGCTCGGCCCGGGCGGCCTGACGCGCGAACGCGCCGGCTTCGAGGTTCGCGACGTGCACCCGACCCATTACGGCCGTGTCTGCCCGATCGAAACGCCGGAAGGCCCGAACATCGGGCTGATCAATTCGCTCGCCGTTTACTCGCGCACCAACGCGTATGGTTTCCTCGAGACGCCGTACCGCAAGGTCGTGAACAGCAAGGCGACTGCGGATATCGAATACCTCTCGGCCATCGAGGAAAGCCAATACATTATTGCGCAGGCAAACTCCGAGCTGGACGCCAGCGGCAAGTTCGTGGATGACCTCGTGTCTGTCCGGCACAAGAACGAGTTCACGCTTGCAGGTCCGATGGACGTGAACTACATGGACGTGAGCCCCCGCCAGATCGTGTCCGTAGCGGCGGCATTGATTCCGTTCCTGGAGCACGACGACGCAAACCGTGCGCTGATGGGTTCGAACATGCAGAGGCAGGCTGTGCCGACGCTGCGCTCGGAGGCCCCCCTGGTGGGAACGGGTATCGAGCGCGCCGTGGCGGTTGACTCGGGCGTAACCGTGGTCGCGCGCCGCGGCGGCACGGTCGATTCCGTGGACGCGTCGCGAATCGTCGTTCGTGTCAACGATAACGAAACCAGCGCGGCGGAGCCCGGTGTCGATATTTACAACCTGACGAAGTACACGCGCTCCAACCAGAATACCTGCATCAATCAGCGTCCGCTGGTTTCCGCCGGCGACGCGATCGCTGGGGGTGATGTACTCGCCGACGGCCCGTCGACGAACATGGGTGAACTGGCGCTCGGTCAGAATCTCCTTGTAGCCTTCATGCCCTGGAACGGCTACAACTTCGAGGACTCCATCCTGATCTCGGAACGGGTCGTCGAGGAAGATCGCTTCACGACCATCCATATCGAGGAGCTGCAGTGTGTCGCGCGCGACACGAAGCTGGGCCCCGAAGATATTACGTCGGATATCCCGAACGTGGGTGATGCGGCACTGGCGAAGCTCGACGAGTCCGGTATCGCGTTCATCGGCGCCGAGGTAAAAGCCGGGGACATCCTGGTCGGCAAGGTGACGCCCAAGGGCGAAACTCAGCTGACCCCGGAAGAGAAGCTGCTGCGTGCGATTTTCGGCGAGAAAGCGTCGGACGTTAAAGACACCTCGCTGCGAGTACCGCCGGGCATGGATGGCACCGTTATCGACGTGCGCGTGTTCACGCGCGACGGCGTCGAAAAGGACGCCCGCGCGCTCTCGATCGAGAAATCGGAACTCGAGAGCGTTCGCAAGGACCTCGACGACACGCTGCGCATCCTCGAAGAGGACATCTACGAGCGCGTCGAGCGTATGCTCACGAACAAGGTCGCACAGGGCGGTCCGAACAAGCTGAAATCCGGCTCGAAGATCACCAAGGCCTACCTCGATGACGTGCCGCGCGAACAATGGTTCGAGATTCGTCTGAAGAACGACGAGGCCAACGAGCAGCTCGAGAAAGCCTACGAGCGCCTGAAGGCTCAGCGGGAAGAGTTCGATCGCCGTTTCGACGAGAAGAAGGCGAAGATCACCGCAGGCGATGATCTTGCCCCTGGCGTTCTTAAGATGGTCAAGGTTTACCTGGCCGTCAAGCGCCGCATTCAGCCGGGCGACAAGATGGCCGGCCGCCACGGCAACAAAGGCGTGATTTCCACGATCGTGCCCGTCGAGGACATGCCTTACCTCGAAGACGGATCACCCGTTGATATCGTTCTGAACCCGCTCGGCGTGCCCTCGCGCATGAACGTCGGTCAGGTACTCGAGACTCACCTGGGTTGGGCCGCAAAGGGGCTCGGCAGGAAGATCGATGAAATGCTGAAGGCGCAGGAGTCGACGGCGAAGGTTCGTCAGCTGCTGGAGACGATCTACAACAAGACCGGCGGCAAGGAAGAGAACATCAAGTCGCTCACCGACAAGGAAGTACTCGAGCTTGCCGGCAATCTGACGAACGGCGTACCAACGGCTACACCGGTATTCGACGGTGCGACCGAGGCCGAGATCAAGGGGTTGCTGGAGCTGGCCGATCTCAATCAGTCCGGCCAGTCGACGCTGTTCGACGGGCGTACGGGAGAGCAATTCGATCGTGAGGTCACCGTTGGCTACATGTACATGCTCAAGCTGAACCATCTCGTCGACGACAAGATGCATGCACGCTCAACCGGGCCGTACAGTCTCGTCACGCAGCAGCCGCTGGGCGGCAAGGCGCAGTTCGGCGGCCAGCGCTTCGGCGAGATGGAGGTCTGGGCGCTCGAAGCCTACGGCGCTGCCTACACGCTGCAGGAAATGCTGACAGTCAAGTCGGACGATGTGCAGGGCCGCACCAAGATGTACAAGAACATCGTCGACGGCGAGCATGAAATGGATGCTGGCATGCCGGAATCGTTCAATGTGCTGGTCAAGGAGATTCGATCTCTCGGCATCAATATTGAGCTGGAGACAGACTAATGAAAGATCTGCTGAAGCTTTTCAAATACCAGAACCCCGTTGATGATTTCGACGCGATTCGCATCGGCCTGGCCTCGCCGGACATGGTCCGGTCGTGGTCGTTCGGTGAGGTCAAGAAGCCGGAAACGATCAACTACCGCACGTTCAAGCCTGAGCGTGACGGCCTGTTCTGCGCAAAGATATTCGGACCCATCAAGGACTACGAGTGCCTCTGCGGCAAGTACAAGCGCCTGAAGCACCGCGGCGTCGTGTGCGAGAAGTGCGGCGTTGAAGTAACCCAGACGAAGGTGCGCCGCGAGCGCATGGCGCATATCGAGCTCGCGAGCCCGGTTGCGCACATCTGGTTCCTGAAGTCGTTGCCATCGCGCATCGGCCTGATGCTCGACATGACGCTCAGGGAGATCGCATGACCGAGCTCGAGCGCGGCCAGCTGCTCACGGATGAGATGTACCTCGAGGCGCTGGAGCAATACGGTGACGAGTTCGATGCTCGCATGGGCGCCGAAGCCGTCCGTGACATGCTCATGACCATCGACCTGCAGCGCGAAGTGCTGTCGGTGCGCGAGGATATCGACGCCACGCGTTCCGAGACGAAGATCAAGCGCCTGTCCAAGCGTCTGAAGCTGCTGGAGTCCTTTATCGAGTCCGGCAACAAGCCCGAGTGGATGGTTCTGACAGTCCTGCCGGTCCTGCCGCCGGACTTGCGCCCGCTCGTGCCGCTCGACGGTGGCCGCTTCGCGACCTCGGACCTGAACGATCTGTACCGTCGCGTCATCAACCGCAACAATCGCCTGCGCCGACTGCTCGAGCTGAACGCGCCCGACATCATCGTGCGCAATGAAAAGCGCATGCTGCAGGAGTCGGTGGATGCACTGCTCGACAACGGCCGCCGCGGTCGCGCAATCACGGGCACCAACAAGCGCCCGCTGAAGTCGCTGGCCGATATGATCAAGGGCAAGCAGGGCCGCTTCCGCCAGAACCTGCTCGGCAAGCGTGTCGACTATTCAGGCCGCTCGGTAATCGTGGTCGGCCCGACGTTGAAGCTGCACCAGTGTGGACTGCCCAAGAAGATGGCGCTCGAGCTGTTCAAGCCGTTCATTTTCTCGAAGCTGCAGCTGCGTGGTGAGGCCACGACGATCAAGGCCGCCAAGCGTCTCGTCGAGCGCGAGGGACCGGAAGTCTGGGATATTCTCGAAGAGGTCATTCGTGAGCACCCGGTTCTCCTGAACCGTGCGCCGACGCTGCACCGTCTCGGCATTCAGGCGTTCGAGCCCGTGCTGATCGAGGGCAAGGCGATCCAGCTGCACCCGCTCGTCTGCACGGCGTTCAATGCCGACTTCGACGGCGACCAGATGGCTGTACACGTGCCGCTTTCTATCGAGGCGCAGCTCGAAGCCCGCGCCCTGATGATGTCGTCGAACAACATCCTGTCGCCGGCGAACGGCGACCCGATCATCGTGCCGTCGCAGGACGTGGTACTCGGTCTCTACTACATGACCCGTACCCGCGTGAATGCGAAAGGCGAAGGGATGATCCTGGCGGACCTCGACGAGGCGCGTCGTGCCTATGAAAACGGCGTCGCGGAGCTGCAGGCCAAGGTCAGGATTCGCGTCCCCATGGACGTAACCGATGAGGATGGCGAGACCCGGCGGGTTCCGCAACTCGTCGAAACGACCATTGGCCGCGCCCTGCTGTCCGGTATCCTGCCGCCCGG
>JAACFJ010000037.1 GCA_009937505.1 Gammaproteobacteria bacterium | reverse complement strand
CTCGTTGATCAACACGGACTGGGCAAACGCAGATTGTCCGAATCCAAGTGAAAGGGAAAGTACGAATGATACGGATAACAGACGACGCTCGATTGATGAGCGCACAGAGAAAGTGGTCACAGGTTGTCTCCCCGTAAAGTTATTGTTGTTGGCGGATCAAATCAGTATAGATGATTTGAAGGACCTCTTTGTGATGGGTCGATTCAGGTTGGGTATTAAGTTAAATGAATAGGTAGACAGTCACTTTGAACCAAGAATTTCAATGTCACCACCCACCAAGATCGGTCTGCCGTGTCTGCTTCGAGTCAGAAGCCGCCATTACGACCAGATCCAGCTCAAGGACAGGTTTGGGGCTGAAAGCGGACGCACAAGCGGCCACAATTCAGAGACATCGACCAGCAGCACCGCGACTCTTTTCGCTCACCGATCCGCGTTAGGTTCCATGCGTTGCGGCCGCTTTTCCATGGCTGACGGGTGTCTGCTCAGTCAGGCCGAAGATCTTCAGCGCGAATGCGTAGTCGTGCGTCCGCTCCTTCAGGCGCTCGAAGCGTGCAGCCGACCCGGCGTGACCGGCATCCATGTTCATCTTCAGGAAAAACGGCCCGCCAGTCGCTTCATCGCGCATTCGGGCGATCCACTTCGATGGTTCCCAGTAAGTCACGCGATAGTCTGTCAGCCCCCCGGTCGCGAGTACGGGTGGGTATTCGGTGTCGCTGCGGATGTTGTCGTATGGTGAGTAGGCTGCGATCGTTTCGTATGCTGCCGGATCGTTGATAGGATCGCCCCACTCAACCCACTCGGGCGGTGTCAACGGCAGCTCGGCATCGGAAATGGTGTTTATCACATCGACGAATGGCACGGCCGCAATCGCGCCGCCGAACAGGTCTGGCCGGAGGTTCAGCGTGGCACCGACCAGCAGGCCGCCCGCCGATCCACCATAAATCACGGTTTCTCCCTTGCGGCCGTAGCCACGTTCCTGAAGCGCCTCAGCAGCGTTCGCAAAATCGGAAAACGAGTTTTTCTTCTTGTCGAACTTGCCGTCGAGATACCATTGTCGGCCTTTGGCCGCGCCGCCACGAATGTGCGCAGTGGCATAGACCACGCCGCGGTCGACAAGCGACAGTATGTTTGTGCTGAACCAGGCCTGCATCGTCGCGCCGTAACTGCCGTATCCGTATAACAACAACGGCGCCGTACCATCGACAGGTGTCGACTTCAGTCTCAGTACGGTAACCGGCACTTCGGCGCCATCGTCGGCGGTGATGAAGATTCGCTCGACGACATAGAGCTCGGGGTCGTGACCACTCGGCACTTCCTGGGTCTTCCTGAGCACACGCTCGCGCGACTCCATGTCGAAGTCGAAAGTCTGCTCGGGCGTCGACGGCGACTCGTAGCTAAACCTCAGGTTGCTGGTGTCGAACTCGTAGCCCGTCGAGAGGCCGAGATTGTAAGCGGCCTCTTCGAAGTCAAGCTCGTAGACATTCTCCTGCATGTAGTCGGAGACAACGATACGCGGCAGGGCGTTCTCGCGTTCCAGACGTACGATACGGTCCTTGAACGTCACAAATCCGCTGATATAGGTACCGGCCTCATGGGGCAGCCACTCCTCCCAGTTGTCGCGCCCAGGGTCGGAAACCGGTGCGCGCACTATCTTGAAGTCGACCGAGTCGCCGGCGTTCGTGAGGATGTAGAAATAGTCGCCGGCATGCTCGACGCTGTAGAGCTCGTCCTCGAGACGCGGTGCAATCCGTACTGGCTCCGTGCCCGGTTCGGCGTCCGCTGTCAGGTAGCGGTACTCACTCGACGTACCTTTTCGGACGCCGATCATTATGTATTCATCGCTCTGCGACTTATTGATGTAGAGGAAAAAACTATCGTCGGGCTCTTCGTAGACGAGCAGATCGTCGGTCGGGTCCGTACCAACGATATGGTGCTTGACGCGCTTCGGGCGCTGGTTGTCGTCGCGCTCGACGTAATAAAAAGATTTCGAATCAGCAGCCCAGACGGCAGAGCCGTCGGTTGACGGTATCGTCTCCGCAAACTCTTCGCCGGTTTCGATCGCACGGATACGGATGTCGTAGTACTCGGACCCGAGCCTGTCGACACCGTAAGTGATGAGTTCGTGGTTCGGGCTGTGATCAACGGCCGCAATACGGAAGAAGTCTTCACCTTCGCCCTCAAGGTCGCCGTCGAAAAGAATCGTCTCGTCGCCGCCATTGCGAGGCGTGCGTACGAAGATGGGGTACTCGCCGCCGTCGCGGAATCGAACCGCGTACGCGAAATCCCCGTCGGCAGCCGGAACCGTGCTGTCCGCCTCCTTGATGCGTCCACGCATTTCATCAAAGAGCTGCTCACGCAGCCTCTCGAGATTACCGCTGGCTTTCTCGTAATATGTGTTCTCGGCCTCGAGATGCTGGCGGATTTCGGCATCGAGTTTGCCCGGGTCCCGCAGGACTTCCTGCCAGTTCTCGTCACGCATCCAGCCATAATTGTCGACGCGCTTGATGCCATGCTGTTCAATTTCGACCGGCCGTTTCTCGGCAACGGGCGGAGCAGCAGACAGGGCCGCAAACGGTTTTTTGAGTGGGTCGGGCATAGCGGATTCACTGGTCCCTGGTTCGTCGGACCGGGGTCCGCAGGCGGCGATTGCCAGTGTCATGGCAAGAAGGAAGTTGCGGGAAATATTATGCATGGTGTTAATTCTCCAGGCCATCGTTGGCAGCGACTGGCGTGCCCGGCAGGATTGAACGGCAGCTTCGCTGCCTCGCCTTCGTCGTCGGTCGGCCGGCTACGCCGTCCTCGGTTGACTACTCGCTTCGCTCGTCGCCCCTTTCGGGGCACCTGCGGCGTCCAAAACGCCTGCGCGTTTTGTGGAACAAGGTTCGCTTCCCTGGACGGGACACCCAGGTCAACAAAAAACTGGCCCGCTTCGAACCTGCGACCCCCGGATTAGGAATCCGGTGCTCTATCCGACTGAGCTACGAGCGCACGGCGCCGAATTCTAGCAGAGAAACGCCGTGCGATGCGTTGCCGGGATTCAGGCATCCTGTTTGCGGATGGCGCGGTAGGATTCCAGCGCGAGATCCCGCGCGTCGCCGTGATTGACGATGGGTTCCGGGTAATCCTCACCAACTATTACATTCGCCGATTTCTGATTCTCGAGGTTTGCTGCCCACGGTTCCTGGATGTACTTCGCGGGAAAGCGCTCGAGTTCCGGGACCCAGCGCCGAACGTAGTCGCCCATCGGGTCGAACTTCTTGCCCTGCAGCACCGGGTTGAAAATGCGGAAGTAGGGCGCCGCGTCGGTACCGCAGCCGGCCACCCATTGCCAGCTCGCCGAATTGTTCGCCAGGTCGGCATCGACCAGCGTATCCAGGAACCAGTCCGCGCCAGCCTGCCAGGGCACGAGCAGGTCCTTGACGAGAAATGACGCAACGATCATTCGCACGCGGTTGTGCATCCAGCCTGTCGCCCAGAGCTGCCGCATTCCAGCATCGACGATCGGATAGCCCGTGCGTCCGTGCTGCCAGGCCTGCAGGCCATCGGCGTCGTCGGTCCAGGGGAACTGCTTGAATTCGTCGCGAAGGGGCTGGTCCGGCAGATGCGGAAAGTGATACAGCAGGTAGCTGCTGAAATCTCGCCAGTAAAGCTGGCGTAGCAGGGCGTCAGCACCTTGTTGGCCGTTTGCGGGCGTGGCCGAGCGTATGTCGTGCCAGACCTGCCTCGGGCTCAGCTCGCCGAAATGCAGATGCGGTGAAAGTCGCGACGTGCCCTCGAGATCCGGGCGGTCCCGGTTATCGGCATAGTCTCCCGCAATCGAGCAGGCGGCGTCCAGGCGCTCGAACGCACCTTCTTCGCCGGGCGCCCATGTCTCGCGCAACCCGCCGGCCCAGTCGGGCCCTGTCGGCAGGAGTCCGAGCGCGTCGATGTCTCCCTTGTCCAGGCCGGCCGTTGTTGTCTGGAACCCGGCAGGTTTGGAGGCCGGCCGTTCTGGTTCGCCCGGGGCGGATGCGGCTCTCCAGAACGGCGTAAAAACCTTGTACGGCGTTCCGGACTTGGTCATGACGGTCCAGGGATGCCGGATGACTCCGTCATCGAAACCGCTTACGTCGCAGTCGTCGGCCAGTGCATTTTCGAGGCTGCGTTCCTGCGCCCTGGCGTGTGGCTCGTAGCGCCGGGAGAAGACGACGGCCTCGGCACCCGTCGCGCTGACGATTCGGGGCAGCACCTCTTCGGGCCTTCCGGAACGGATCACCAGCCCCGCGCCGTGTTCCCGCAGGGCCGCGTCGAGGCCAGCCAGGCTGTAATGCAGCCACCAGCGGCTCGCGGCGCCCGAGTCAAGCTCGTCCGAGACATAGACCGGCAGGACCGGCTGCCCCGAATCGACGGCGGCGCGCAATGCCAGGTTATCGTGAAGGCGCAGATTGCGGCGAAACCAGAGGATTACAGGGGGCATGGGGAGCTCGAAGTGTCTGTGAAACCATTAGTCTACGCGACGATAAGTTGCCGACTTGTAAGGGAATGTAACAAACCATTTCAGGCGCTTGGCCCGCCCGCGGCGGCTTCGTATAGTCGCTCCATCAAATTTGGAGTACACGCATGAGCAGCGTAACCGCAAAAGCCGTCGACTGGACAGAAACCGGACTGGTGCCCGACTCGGTAATCCGGGCGGGAATCCGGCGACTCCTGGAGCGCAAACTGAAGGAAATCCACGCCGGTGATGTGGAGAAGGCCGCGATCATCAAGAACCGCTTCGTGCAGATGATGGGAGAATCGCCGATCGCGCTCGTTCCGCACCTCGCTAACGAGCAGCACTACGAGGTTCCTGCGGCGTTCTTCTCGGAAGTACTCGGCAGGAATCGCAAATACAGCTGCTGCTACTGGCCGACGGGCATCGAAGACCTGGAATCCGCCGAAGAGGCCGCATTGCAGGCGACCGTTGAGAGGGCAGGCATCGAGGACGGCATGAATATCCTGGACCTCGGTTGCGGCTGGGGCTCGCTCTCGCTCTGGATTGCCGAGAATTTCCCGAGGGCATCGATAACCAGCGTGTCGAACTCGCAGTCGCAGCACGACCACATCATGCGTGCTGCCGATACTCGCGGCCTCGACAACATAGAGGTTCACGTTTGCGACATGAACGACTTCGCCGCGCCAGGGAGATACGACCGTATCGTCTCTGTGGAGATGTTCGAACACATGCGCAACTACCCGGAACTGTTCCGGCGGATCAGTAACTGGTTGGAAGCCGACGGCCGCTTCTTCATGCATATTTTCTGCCATCGTACGACGCCGTACGAATACATCGACAAGGGCCCGAGCGACTGGATGAGCCGTCATTTCTTCTCCGGCGGCATCATGCCGAGTGCCGACCTGCCGATGCGGGTCGGTGGCGATCTCGAGGTCGAGCGGCACTGGCAGTGGAACGGCGTTCACTATGCCAGGACCCTGCGGGCCTGGCTGGGCCGGATGGACTCGCGCAAGAACACGGTGATGCCCATTCTCGAGGAAACCTACGGAAAGGATCAGGCAGATCGTTGGAAGATGCGATGGCGCATCTTCTTCATGGCCTGCGAAGAACTATTTGCCTATAACGGCGGGCGTGAATGGTATGTCAGTCACTACCTGCTTAAGCGAGTTGGAGACTGATATGAATCTGCTAATTAACATTACTGCTTTCAAGCTTGGCTGGCTGTCGTCGGTATTCGGCGGCGCACAGCAGATTCCGTGGCTTGGACCGCTGGTGGTCCTCATTGCGGTGGCCATTCATCTTGCGCGTGCCGAACGCCCTAACTCGGAGCTGATACTGATCTTGAGCTGCGGGCTTATCGGCGCCACTTTCGACAGTGCCCTCGTCGCGGCGGGTTGGGTAACCTTTCCGTCCGGCATGGTCAGCGAGCTGACGGCACCGTACTGGATTGTCACGATGTGGATGCTGTTCGGCACGACCATCAACCTTTCGATGCGCTGGATGCGCGGGCGTCCGTTGCTCGCTTCGGCATTCGGTTTTATCGGCGGCCCGCTGGCGTATATCGCAGGCCACAAGATTGGCGGCATACAGTTCGTCGACCAGCCGGCCGCGGTCGCGATGCTGGCAATCGGCTGGGCCATCATGATGCCGCTACTCATGCACCTCGGTGAGCGCCTGGATGGCATATCGCCGGAGTCGCCGCAGGGAAGTGTTATCGGGCAACGGATATCGTGATGGATGTTCAGGCCTATTTTTTCGCGCTGGCTTTGATCCTCGGCGTCGGTGTCGCGGCATGGGTGGTCAGCGTCGTGATCCGCAACGTCGCTTTCGTTGACAGCCTGTGGTCGCTGTTCTTCCTGATCGCCGCTGTCGCCTTCGCTACTGCGGCCACCCCCCTCAGCGCGCGCGGGTTGCTGGTTGCCGTCCTCGTAGCTGTTTGGGCACTGCGCCTGAGCATCTACATCACGGCGCGGAACTGGGGCGAGCCGGAGGACTATCGCTATCAGAAGATCAGGGCGAACAATGAGCCTGGCTTTGCATTCAAAAGCCTGTACATCGTATTCGGTTTGCAGGGCCTCCTTGCATGGATCATCGCGATGCCGCTGGCGCCGGCCATCATGAATCCGGGTGGCATCGGCCCGCTAGAGATCGTTGCAGCTGCGCTGTGGCTGGTCGGATTCGTATTTGAGGCGGGGGGCGACTACCAGCTTGCGAAATTCAAGCGCGACACGGCCAACAAGGGCCGCGTACTCAATACAGGTCTGTGGCGCTACACAAGGCACCCGAACTATTTCGGCGATTTCTGCGTGTGGTGGGCTTTTTACCTTTTTGCTTTTTCCGCGGGCGGCTGGTGGACGGTGCTTTCGCCGTTGCTGATGTCCTTCCTGCTTTTGAAGGTTTCGGGTGTCGCAATGCTGGAGAAGACGATTACTAATCGTCGTCCCGAGTACGCGGACTACATTCGGCGAACCAATGCGTTTTTTCCCGGAACACCGAAAAGCGCGTCAGCGACGTGAGGGAGATAGAGATCATGAGCCAGTTAAATCGACTTCTTGCCGTATGTTTGCTGTTCGCGATGTCGTGGGCGGTTGCGGCCGCCAATGACTCGCTGAACGAGACCTTGATGTTCGAGGTGTTCCTCGATGGCAAGAAGATTGGCTATCACCGTTTCGAGATTGATGGCCCGAGGAGCAATGCAGCCGTTCGCAGCGAGGCGAGTTTCGACGTCAAGTTCCTGTTCGTTACGGCGTTCAGCTACAGGCATAGCGCCCAGGAAAACTGGGCGGGTGGCTGTCTCAACGAGATCGAGGCACGCACAGATTCCAACGGTAAGAAGCTTAACGTCATCGGCGCCCGTACCGACGACGGCTTTGTCATCGATACCGGCGAGCGCGAGGCGGAGCTTCCGGCCTGCATCATGACCTTTGCCTACTGGAACCCCGGGTTCCTGGAACAACCGCGTCTCCTCAATCCTCAAACCGGGGAGTACCTCGCAGTCGAGGTCGAAGAACTTGGCAATGACCTGGTGACGATAGACGGCCGGGAAATTCCGGCCCGGTTGGTCAGGGTTACCGCCCGGCAAATGGATATTACGCTTTGGTACTCGGAGACCTCGGAATGGCTGGCGCTCGAATCGGTCGCGAAGGGTGGCCGAATCATCCGTTACGAGCTGAGCTGACATGATGTTCATCCGCAAATCGGCGCTTGTCGTAGCCGCTACATTGACCCTTGCCTCTTGTGCGAGCAGTGGACCCGAGATGGAAACCGTAGATTACGTCGACCTGGAACGATTCATGGGCGACTGGTATGTAATCGCCAACATTCCGACATTCCTGGAAAAAGGCGCGCACAACGCAGTCGAGAATTACCAACTGAACGACGATGGCACCATCGCGACGACGTTCACGTTTCGCGATAGTGGGTTCGACGGTAAGGAAAAGCAATACAACCCCAAGGGCTTCGTTCGCGATACCGGGTCGAACGCGCTCTGGGGTATGCGCTTCATCTGGCCGATCAAGGCCGACTACCGCATCGTATACCTGGATGACGACTACTCGCAGACGATCATCGGCCGCCAGAAGCGCGATTTTGTCTGGGTAATGGCTCGCGAACCGAACATATCCGAAAGCGATTACGAGATGCTGTTGGGCATCGTCGAGTCACTGGGCTACGACATGTCCAAGGTCGAGCGCGTTCCGCAGAGATGGTGAGGTGAGAGCCATGAGAATCGCGATCGTCGGAACAGGCATAGCGGGAAACGTTGCCGCCTATAAGCTTCGAAAGGAACATGACATCACCGTCTATGAAGCATCGTCTTATGTTGGCGGACATACGAACACCGTAGACGTTGCGGAACACGACAGGACGATCGCGATCGACACGGGCTTCATCGTCTTCAACGACCGGACGTACCCCAATTTCATCGGGCTGCTGGACGAGATCGGGCAGGAGTCCCAGGCGAGCGTAATGAGCTTCAGCGTGAGCTCGGGTGATGGCGGCCTCGAATACAACGGCGCAGGCCTCAACGCGTTGTTTGCGCAGCGTCGCAATATCCTGCGGCCGCCGTTTTTCCGCATGATTCGAGACATATTGCGCTTCAATCGTGAGGCGATGGCGGCGGCGCCGCTCGAAGACGACGGCCAGACCGTCGGAGAGTACCTTCTCAGGCACGGCTACGGCCGGGAATTCATGAACGACTATCTCGTTCCCATGGCTGCGGCCATCTGGTCGTCCGAGCCCGTGGCCATCAAGGATATGCCCTTACAATTCCTCGTGCGCTTTTTCGATCATCACGGCTTGCTGCAGTTGAAAGACCGCCCGGTATGGCGCGTCATCAAAGGCGGGTCACGTGAGTACGTGAAGAAGCTGGTTGCCGGGCACCGCGATCGTATCAGGCTCGATTCTCCGGTCAGACGCATCATTCGGCACTCAACCGGCGTGGAGATCGTCACCGACCGACACGGTACCGAATGGTATGACGCCGTATTCCTTGCGTGCCACAGCGACCAGGCTCTGACGATGCTCGACAAGCCCACGCCCGTCGAACGGGAGGTGCTTGGAGCTATCCATTACCAGGACAATGAAGCGGTGCTGCACACGGACGAAAGCGTCCTTCCGAAACGTCGCCGTGCGTGGGCCGCATGGAACTATCACATTCCGAAAGATCCGCACCGCCACGTCGCGGTTACCTACAACATGAACATGCTGCAGGGCCTGGACTGCGACGAGCAATACTGCGTCACGCTCAACAACGACCGTCAGATCGATCCGGCGAAGATGATAAAGAGGATTCAGTATCAGCATCCCGTCTTCTCGCGTGACGCGGTCGTTGCGCAGCGGCGCCAGGAGGAACTGAATTCTGAGCGGACCTACTTTTGCGGCGCGTACTGGCGCAACGGATTCCATGAAGACGGTGTCGTTAGCGCACTGCACGCCGTCGCCCATTTCGAGGGGAGGCAGAGTCGTGGAGAGCTGCATCTACGAAGGGCGGGTTAGGCACACTCGCACTGCGCCCGTGCTGCACCGGTTCGGATACCGGATGTTCATGATGTACCTGGATTTGGATGAGCTTCCGAACCTGTTCAGGAAGCGCTGGTTGTGGTCGGCGACCAGACCGGCGCTGGCGCGTTTTCGCCGGCAGGATCACCTCGGAGCGCGCGACGAGATGCTCTCGGAGTCGATTCGCAAGCTGGTCGAGCGCCAGACGGGTAGCCGTCCGGCGGGCCCAATCCGTCTCCTGACGAATCTGAGCTACTTTGGATACTGTTTCAATCCGGTGAGTTTTTACTACTGTTTCGACGCGGATGGCGAGACTTTGCAGACGATTGTCGCCGAAGTGAACAATACGCCCTGGGGCGAGCGTGATACCTATGTCTTGCCTGACTCGATGGATGTCGGTCAGCGCGGCGTGAAGCGCTTCAGGCCGCAGAAAAAGATGCACGTGTCGCCTTTCATGCCGATGGAGGTTGAATACGATTGGTGTTTTACCGAACCTGCTGAGCGGCTTTCGGTTTACATGGCGAATTCGAGCGCCGGCAAGCGAATGTTCGACGCGTCGATTACTTTGACACGGACGGAGATAACGGGCGCTGCCCTGGCGAGCGTCCTGGCGCGTTTCCCGTTGATGACGGTAAAGATCGTTGCGGGCATCTACTGGCAAGCGCTGAGGCTGTGGATAAAGGGTTGCCCGTTGTACCCACATCCCGACAAGCGGCAGAAAATCGCGGCGGAGGCACAGTGAAGCCGGTTTCCATCAATGCCCCGAAATTCCTGGAGGCCGCTAGAAAACCGACGAGCCTGGAGGCCCTTGCGAGGCGTGTCGTGCGTGCACGGCTGGAGTCCTTGCGCAACGGGCAGATCGTCATCAGCGAAAACGGCTGCCACGAGATCTTCGGTGCGGTGACCGACGATTTGCCGCTCACGGTGCAGCTGACGATCCACGATCCCCGGTTTTACTACGACATTGCGTTCGGCGGTGCGGTCGGGGCCGGGGAGTCTTATATCCACGGCTACTGGTCGTGCGATGAATTGACCACCCTGGTTCGGATACTTGTGAAAAACAGGGACGTGTTGCTGGACATGGATTCCGGCACGGCCCGCCTGACAAGACCGTTGCAGAAGATGTTCCACCGGTTCAACCGCAACACGCGCAGCGGCAGCCGGCGAAATATTTCCGCTCATTACGATCTTGGCAACGAATTCTACGCCCTGTGGCTGGACCAGCGGATGATGTATTCGAGTGCGATATTCGAGCACGCGGATATGTCGCTCGAAGCGGCGTCGGTTGCGAAGCTCGATCGCATATGCCGGAAACTGAATTTGTCACCGGACGATCACGTTCTCGAGATCGGTACCGGTTGGGGCGGCTTCGCAATTTATGCGGCTGAAAACTACGGCTGCCGCGTGACAAGCACGACGATCTCGAAACAGCAGTACGACTACGCGCAAGACGCGATAGCGAAAGCAGGGCTGGATGATCGGATCACATTGCTGCAGAGCGATTACCGGGATCTCGACGGCCAGTATGACAAGCTCGTGTCCATCGAGATGATCGAGGCGGTCGGTCACGAGTTTCACGACACGTACTTCAGGAAGTGCTGCGACCTCATCAAGAAGGATGGCCTGATGCTTCTGCAGGCGATCACGATTGCGGACCAACACTATGAGCGTGCCAAGAATACGGTTGACTTCATCAAGCGCTACATCTTCCCGGGCGGGTGCCTGACGTCGGTAACCGCGATGTCGGACACCCTGACCCGCGTCACCGACATGCGGATCGTCAATCTTGAAGACATCGGGCCGCACTATGCAACAACATTGCGCCACTGGCACGACCGGTTCTTCGGCAAGCTCGACGATGTTCGCGACATGGGGTTCTCCGAGGAATTTATCCGCATGTGGCAGTACTACCTGTGCTATTGCCAGGGTGGTTTCATGGAGGGGGCAATCGGCAACGTGCAGATGCTGATGATGCGTCCCGATGCCCGACCTGCGAGCCCAGGGATTTAGCAAGGCTTTCTTCGAAGTCATTCTCGTCGCATAATCGGGCCATGCAAGGCATCGTATTACGTACGCTCATAACAATACTGGGCCTTTTCGCGGCGTCCGCCCTCGTGCCGGGTGTCGCTATTTCCGGAGCCTGGACCTTTATCTTTGCGGCCATATTGCTGGGGCTCGTTAACGCTATCGTTCGGCCTATCGCCTTCGTGCTGACATTGCCGATTACCCTGCTCACGCTGGGGCTTTTTATCCTGGTGCTGAATGCGGCCATGTTCGGGCTCGTCGCCTCACTGCTCGATAATTTCGTTGTGTCCGGCTTCTGGTCGGCGCTGTTCGGCGCAATTATCGTGAGCATCACGAGCACTATAGCGTCCTGGTACATCGGTCCTGACGGGCGCGTCGACGTCATCGTCGTTACTCGCCGCTGATCGGAAACGACGACCAGCGTGAGTATCAAGACGCGCCCGGTCGACTATCGAGATGGCGACCTGGAATTCCAGGGCATGCTGGCCTGGGATGATGACGCCGGTGGTCCGCGTCCTGGCGTGCTCGTTGCGCACACGATCCGCGGTCGCAGCGAGTTCGAGGAAGGCAGGGCAAAGATACTGGCCGAGCAGGGGTATGTAGGCTTCGCGATCGATGTATACGGCAAGGATACGATCGGCAGCGAAATCGAGGAATGCCGTGCAATGATGGACGCCCTCAGGGGCGAGCGGCCGGCATTGCAGCGGCGCCTGTTGCTTGCTTTGAACGCGATGCGGGACCAGCCGGAAGTCGACGCAGCGCGTGTTGCAGCCATCGGCTACTGCTTCGGTGGTCTCTGCGTGCTCGACATCGCACGCACCGGCGAGCCGGTTGCCGGCGTCGTCAGTTTTCACGGGCTGTTCGAGCCGCCCGGCAATACGGCGGGAAATCGCATCGAGGCCCGCGTACTCGCGCTGCATGGCTGGGATGATCCGTTGGCGACGCCCGATCAGGCCGTCGCATTGGGGGAGGAACTCAGCAGCATGGGTGCCGATTGGCAACTCCACTGCTATGGAAATGTGCGCCACGCATTCACGAATCCAGCAGCCGACGCGAGCACAGGCGTAACCCTATACAATGAGTCAGCCGATCGCCGCTCCTGGGCAGCGGCAAAAAACTTTCTTTCAGAATTGTTCGATACCTGAGTCTCGATCGGAAACAATCGCGTTGCTCCTCGCGGTGTGGCGCATGTTTTCCCGGAGGTCAAGCGTGAGATTGAAAAACCTGTTTGTGTTCATCGTTGCACCGTTCATCGCGATAGCCTGCAGCAAGGAGCAGCCGCAGCCAACCGCGGTGGAGGTCCTGCCGGAGCTGTCCTCGCCGGTCGCGGTCGAGGTAAGCGGCGGAAACCCGGCGGCAGAGGATGCATCCGAACTGGTCACCGCGGACTACATGCGTGACATCATCGTCGAGATTGCCAGCGACGCGTACGAAGGCCGGGGCCCGGGAAGTCGCGGTGACGTGAAGGCGCGCGAGTACCTGGCGGCGGAAATGCAGCGGCTGGGCCTGCAACCGGGTGCGGCAAACGGTGGCTGGGAACAGAAATTCGACCTGGTCGGCGTCAACACCATGCAGCCGGAGACCTGGACCTTCGAAGGGCGCGGCGAGAAGAAAACGCTCAAACAGTGGGACGATTTCATCGTCTCCAGCGGCGTGCAGGAGGAACGCGCCGAGTTCAGCGATGCGGAGATCGTGTTCGTTGGCTACGGCATCCAGGCGCCGGAATATGACTGGGACGACTTCAAGGGCGCCGATCTCGACGGCAAGGTGCTGCTCATCATGAACAACGATCCGGATTGGGATCCGGAACTTTTCGAGGGCGAGACCCGCCTCTGGTATGGGCGCTGGGACTACAAGTACCTCAGCGCCGCCAGGCAGGGCGCGGCCGGGGCAATTATCATCCATACGACGCCGTCGGCCGGTTACCCGTTCCAGGTCGTTCAGACTTCGTGGGCGGGCGAGCAGTTCGAGTTGCCGGCAGGCGACGAGCCACGCAGCCAGGTAAACGCGTGGATGACCGAGGACGCAGCGCGCGAACTTGTCGCGTTCGCGGGGAAGGACCTCGATGCACTGCGCGAGGCGGCGTTCAACCGCGATTTCGAGCCGGTACCGCTCGGTATCACGACCTCAATTGCGATGGAGGTGGAACTGAACCGCGCGGAGAGTGCGAATGTGCTCGGGCTTATTCCGGGCAGCGACCCGGCGCTCAAGGACGAGGTCGTCATTTATACGGCGCACCACGATCACCTCGGTATCGGTGAGCCGAATGAAGCGGGCGACACGATTTACAATGGTGCGCGGGACAACGCTTCCGGCGTCTCCGTCGTGCTGGCGATTGCGAAGGCGCTGAACGCGCTGCCGGAAGCACCGCGTCGCTCGTCGCTGTTTGCGCTTGTGGGTGCCGAAGAGCAGGGGCTGCTCGGCTCGCTGTACTATGCGAACAATCCGACGTTCGCGCCGGGGCGCATCGCGGCAAATATCAATTACGACAACCCGAACATCCTCGGCGACACGCATGACGTGACATTCGTCGGGCTCGGCAAGTCGTCGATCGACCGGATTCTCGAACTGATCGCCGAAGAGCAGGGCAGAGAGGTCAAGCCGGACCAGTTTGCCGACAAGGGCTATTTCTACCGCTCCGACCAGTTCAGCCTGGCGAAGATCGGCGTGCCGGCGATGTACCTGAAGCCGGGTACCGAGTACGTCGACAGGCCGCCAGGCTGGGGGCGTGAACAGCAAGATCATTATACCAACGTGCACTATCACCAGCCGTCCGACGAGTACAACGACAGCTGGGATTTCTCGGGACTGATCGAGGATGCGTTACTCGGTTACTGGACAGGGCTGGCGATCGCCAACGCCGACGAGATGCCCGCGTGGAATCCCGGTGACGAGTTCGAGGCGGCGCGCCTGAAGGCGATCATAGAGGTAGACGAGTAGAGTAGGGGTGCCCCGCATGTCGCGGGGCACCGTCTGCCATTCAATTGGCTGCGGCCGGCACCACGAGGATGTCGCAAGGCAGGTGGTCGAGTACCCTTGCCGCGGTGTTGCCAATGTAGCGTCTCGCGATCCCGCCGCGGGACAGCGCGCCCATGACCATCAGGCTGGCGCCATGGGTCTTCGCGAACATCGGCAGCAGTTCGTGCGCCCGGCCGGGCAGCTGGTGTACGTTCTCGTCTGCAATGCCGGTCTCCCTGGCAAATGTATCCAGCGCCTTGCGGTGCTCGTCGCGTATCTTCTTGTCCAGTTCGTCGATCGGCAGCTTGACCGGTTTGAAGGTCTTCATCGCCAGCGACCCGATCTCGACGAGCCGTTGATACGTGTGCACGAGTTCGACGTGCCCGTTACTGGCTGAAGCAAGCGACTGTGCGGTCTCGACAATGAGGCGGTCGAGGCGTGCTTCCTTGTCTTTTTCGTGCGTTGGATCGATAGCGGCAACGATAAGCGGGTCGTCGTTCCACCCCACGGGCTTCACGAACCACAGCGGATAGTCCAGCTTCTTCATCAGCTGCCAGTCCGTATCGGCGAACGTCGCGCGTTCGGCGGGTGAATGGTAATGCGTTCCCTTGACGACGAACATCGGGTCGACTTCCATCGCACGGGAGATTACGGCATCGGCAACAGGTCTCTCGTGGCTGGTGCCGGTGGTGACCGCCACACCGGCTGCCTCGGCGATCTTTGCGAGATCGAGCAATGCTTTATCCTGCGCGTCCTCGATGTCCTGGGCCAGGTCCCGAATCTCACTCGATATGATGAATACCTCACTCAGGAAGCTCGTAGTCGGGTCGCACAGCAGGAGCTCAAGATCGCAGTTCATGAGCTTGGCCAGCCAGGTGGCTCGAGCGACAACTTCTTCCGGATAGTTGTCGAGTTCGATAATTGTAAGAACAGTCTCGCTCATTCGATTCTCCCTGGAATCCAATAGAACAACGGCACCCCGCCGCCGCGTTGCCTAGGATAGGGGGATTGCACAATGGGCAAAATCCGTATGCGACGCGACAAATTTCGGGGACTACTTAGGCTGCTTCGCTCGAGCCTCTCCATCGCGCGCGTTCCTCGAATTAACCTGCGCGGAAAATTCCCCTATCTGTCAATATATTAGGTGTACAATGCCGGCTCGCTGCCGAAGCCCGCCGTATAAACACAACAACAGGCGATCCAGGCGAAGGCACTATTTGCGATGCCAAGGGAGAGAAAAATGACAAGAGCGATATCTATAGGTGCATTTCTTGCTTTCAATTTGCTGACAGTTGCCGCGCACGCACAGGATGAGGACGCACAGCGGTTTACCTATGCGACATACTTCCATTGCAATGTAGGGCTGGAAGACCAGGCTGATGCATTCATGAAACGTAATTCGCCAATACTCGATGGTCTCGTCGAAGACGGCAGTATTCTGGCCTGGGGATGGCTGAAGCACCATACGGGCGGCGACTGGCGTCGGATTCGATACCACCAGGCGGCTTCGCCCGAAGCTGCGATGGCGGCGCTGGGAACCATGAGTGAGGCTATAGCCAAAGTGCACGGCGAGGATGATCCGGCCGCCGCCGAATTTTCCGCGGCTTGCCCTCGCCATGATGATTATCTGTGGCAGGTTGAACAAGGTTCGTCCGGAGAAACACGCGGTCAGGTCGGCTTTTCCGTTTACCACTTCTGTGACATCAACCGTGAAGATCGGGCCGACGAAATCGTGGCGGAGCATGTCTCTCCCATCCTCAACAAGATGGTCGAAGACGGCAAACTCTCAAGCTGGGGCTGGCAATCCCACGTCATCGGTGGCCGTGTCCGGCGGTTGCAGACAATGACAGCACCGGATATAGGCACCCTGCTGAGCGCGCGGCAGGCAGCGATCGATACGATCTATGAGGAGGATAATGCGGCCGGTACAGAATTTTCGGAGATCTGCGGACCTCATGTCGACTACGTGTGGGAATTGACTCACGAGAAGTAATCGCCGTCATTGCGAACGAAAAAAGCCGGGCTTTCGCCCGGCTTTTTTCGTGTTGATTGCGGCTTTCAGTCAGGAACGCCGGAAGCGGCTGAAAAATCCGCCTTTGCGCTCGTCATCATCATCGTCATCGTCGTCATTGACTGCGGTTGGTGCAGGGGCAACCTTCAGCGCCTTCATTGTCTGTGTCAGTGACGTCGTGATCTGTTCCTCGATCGGATCCGGGCTCGCGGTTGGAGGAGGCGGCGCATTGGCAACCTTCTGCGGGGCGACCTCGGGTTTGCCGGTATTCAATGCGCGAACCGTCGCAAGTCGTTGTGAGGCCGAAATATCGAGCCCCCCTTTCTGATCTTCGATCTGCGATTCGATAGAGACCTCGACGCCAGGCGTCTCGCCCCACACGGTCTCGAATTCTTTCTCCAACTCCGATTTCCCGGCCGAATCGTCCGGGCTCGAACCCTGTTCGGCCGATGCTGCCGCGGCTTCTTCCGCTACCCTCGCAGCGACGGCGGCTGCGGCGACGCTTAGTTCTTCGCCGAACAACGTTTCCGCCATCTTGTCATCGACGTCCTCGATGGTCTTCGCATTCGCGAGGCCGACCGCAATCTGCTCGAGTTCTGCTTGGGCCTTCTCCTCGCGAGCCTGGTTCTCCGCAGGGACCTCCTTTTCATCGGATTCGTCTTCTTCGAGGATGCCTTCCTCTTCGAGGCGTTTCTTCTGTTCCAGTGCGGCCCTGTCCACCTTCCTGTTGATCGAGTCGTCCAGCGTGATCTCGGGAATTTCCTCGACCTCTTCCGTCGGCTCTTCTTTCGCGCGCGGTTCCGAGGCCTGTGCCGGTTCGTCTCCGGAGTCGGGATCCCGGCCCTGGGCAACTGCCATGGCTCTTTCCAGCGCATCGAGATCGGGACGAAGCTCGGCCAACGTGGGGTCGCGATCCCAGTCCGGCGTATCGTCGTCTCTCGCTGCAACTTTCCGCGGCGCCGCGACGGTGCCCGTGGCATCCGACAGCGTCGGAATGGGTGCATCGGCGCCGGGCTCTGTTTCCGGCTCCAACTCGAGTTCCAGTTCGAATTCGGCCTCCTTGAGAGAGGGCGGTTCTTCCCTTGGCTCTGGTGCCCGTTCGGGTCCTGTTTCGGGCGTCGTCTCTGTCCTGGCCGGTTGCTCGGGCCTGGTGTCTGCTTTGACCGGTTGCTCGGGCCTGGTGTCTGCTTTGACCGGGCTCTCGGGCCTGGTGTCTGTCCTGGCCGGTTGCGCGGGTTTCGCACTGGCCGTGGGCGTCTCCGGCTGCGCCGTATCGGGTTTTCCGAGGAGATTCGTTTTCGAATCGGTAGTGGGCCTCGGCTGCGCTTTCGGCTGTGGTTTCGGCTCCGGCGTCGAGGGCCGCTTCGCCTCCGGCTCCGGTTTTGCCGTCTCGGCGAGTTCCGCGGACAGTGCTTCGATGTCCGGCAGGGTATCGTGGATCAGCTCCTTTGGCGGGGCTTTTGCCGGCGGCCGCGCGTCATTGAGTATCGCGAGGGCGGGCTGCGTGTCCTGGATCAGCTCGGGTATGTTGTCCTCTTTTTCCGCTGGCACCCTCTCGGTCACCGTCGGAACAGCCGCCGGCTCCGGGTCAGGCATGGACAACGCAACCAGTTCGGCAGTTGCGTCGTCGGTATGCCGGGGTTCCGGCTGCTTGCTGCCGATTTCCGGCAGCCGCGTAAATTTGCCGGTCAGGCCGAATTGCTCGTCAGCGATCCGGCTGACGACTTCGAGATCGACCACGTCGGCCTTCGCATCGGCGGCGGCCTCCATCGACGATTCGACCAGGTTGTTTACAACTCTGAGGATGCCGCCACTCAGCTCGTGCAGAAGTTCTGCCGCACCGCTCGCAAAAATCTTGTCGAAGTCGCCGCCGGCCTGCCGGAAGCAATGGCGAAGATAACCACCCAGTTCCTCGACGCCAGCGGCCTCGAGTTTGCGCCGCAACCTGACTCTTTGCCTCAGCCGGGCGAGGGACTTGGAAGCGAGCAGTTCCTTGAGGTAGTCGTCGCCCATCAGGACGATGGCGGCGCCGTCGGAAGGACCGGTGTCAGCCGCCGTCACGACCTCGAGTTCAGCGAGCATGTCCGGGCCGAGGAAAGGAGCGTCCTCGACGAGGATGAACATGCGCGAGTCATTCTGTGCGAGGTTGAACAGCAGCTGGCGGAACAACGCGAGCTTCTGGTTGCCGCGCTGCGGGCGCTGCTGGATGCGCATGTGGTCAAACAGGAGGTCCAGGAGTTCGCCGCGCTGCAACGGAAACCGACCGACCCTGACAATCGCGTTCTTGCCGCTTATTGCGCTCAGCGAGTGGGACACCGCCGTGGATTTTCCGCATCCGACAGGGCCGGTCAGTGTCACGACGGCGTCGGCGCTCGACAAAGCCTTCTTGATACCCGTCAGGATGCTTGCCGTTTGCGGCCCGACGAACACGTCGGCGCCCGCCGCGTTGCCGCGAAAAATACGTCGTTCCAGCCCGAAATGCGTCTTGTACATAGGTTCCCGTTTCTGTGTATTTTGTTGCAATGCACAAATATGGACAGCAGCTGAAATTTTGCGGTCTATTCGGCCAAATTACTTGGGTTTATGTCACAAAAAGCGCATCCGGGCGTCTGGCTGTGAGCGAACAAACAACTGGTTTTCTTTGCCAAATCACTCACAATACGAACCGTCTGTCCGCCAAAAGGTAATCCATGTCGCGCAAAGTCAGGCGCATCGTTCTCATCGCCGGTATTTTGGGCGCGGCAGTCGCGCTGTCCGTGCTGTTGTCGATGAGCCGCAAGGAACCGCCGAAGAAGCCCGTAGAGAGCATTGCTATGCTGGTCGAGGTGGTGGAACTCGAGCCGGTCGATGCGCGTTTTCCGGTTCGCAGCCAGGGGACAGTACAGCCTCGAACCGAGACCGTACTGAGTGCCGAGATTTCAGGCGCTATCGTCGAGATCTCTCAGAAGTTTGTCGCGGGCGGGGTGTTCGGGGCGAACGAGATTCTGATGCGCATCGACCCGAGCAACTACGAGGTTGCGGTTTCCCAGGCCGAAGCGCTGTTGCGACAGCGCCAGATCGAGTATTCCGGTGCAAAGAAGCTGCGGAGCCAGGGATACAGGGCGGAGTCGGAGCTTGCATCGGCTGCCGCGGCGCTCGCGACCGCGCAGGCGGACGTGGTGCGCGCGAAGCGTAATTTCGAGCGCACGTTTATTCGCCTGCCCTACGAGGGCATGGTAAGAACCAAGGAGGTCGACCTGGGTCAGTTCGTAAATCAGGGAACCCGGCTGGGCGTGACGTTTGCCACCGACTACGCCGAAATTCGCTTGCCGCTGACCGACCGGGATCTTGCCTTTGTCGATCTTCCATACGCGGCAGAGATCACGGTCACCGGAGAATCGCGTGGTCCCGACGTTGTTCTGTCGGCGTTACAGCGCGGCCGGCTCGTGGAATGGCCGGCACTAATCGTCCGCAGCGAGGGCGTCGTCGACGAAAGCAGCCGCGTGACCTACGCCGTTGCAAGAATAGACGACCCTTACGCGCTGGACAGCGATCAAGTGCCGATACCGATGGGCACTTTCGTGACGGCAAGCATCGACGGTGTGGCCATGCAGGGACTGCTTCGCGTACCCCGGCATGCATTGCATGGCTCTGATCAGCTGCTGTTCGTCGATAGCGAGAACCGGCTTCGGATACGCAGCGTGAGCATCGTTCGCGCCGATTCCGAGTACGCTTATATCAGTAGCGGGGCTGAAGCCGGTGAGCGGGTAATCCTGACCGCGCTGGAATCGCCGATCAACGGTATGGCTGTTCGAACCGCGGATGATGCAAACGAGTCCCGTGAGGACACGGTTGCCGCCAAGGGAGACGAGGAACAGCCGTGAATCCACGCGGAGTTACCGAACGCACGGGGATCATTGCGTGGTTTGCATCCAACCACGTTGCGGCGAATCTGCTGATGTACCTGATCATCGTCGCGGGCCTCCTCTCGGCCGCGACAATCCGCAAGCAGACACAGCCTGACTTCGAACTGAATAACGTCCAGGTCCAGGTTCAGTATCTCGGCGCCGCGCCCCAGGAAGTCGAGGAGGGCGTGGTCATCAAGGTCGAGGAAGCGATCCAGGATGTCGACGGTATCGTGAAGCTGAGTTCCACGGCATCTGAAGGTGTTGGCACCGTGACTGCCGAGGTGTCAAGGGATGCCGATCTCAATGAAGCGCTGAGCGAGATCAAGACACGTGTCGATGCAATATCGACTTTCCCGGCCTTGACCGAGAAGCCGGTTATCAGCAAGCAGGAGATTCCGTTTGCGGTCGCTTTCATCGCTATTTACGGCGACATGGACCCGGTGACGCGCAAGTCGATCGCACAGAATGTGCGTGATGAACTCATGGAGTTGCCTGCCGTGAATAAGGTCCGGTTTCTCGGAGACCGGCCGTACGAGATCAGTGTCGAGGTCTCAGAACAAACGCTGCGGCAGTATGGCCTCACGATGAGCGAGATCTCGCAGGCGATCAAGAATTCATCGGCGGACCTGCCGGGCGGCACGATAAAGTCTCAGGGCGGCGATATCCTGCTTCGTACGGAAGGCCAGGTATACACCGGCATCGAGTATTCGGAGCTCGTGCTTCGCACGTTCGGCGACGGCACGCGCCTGACGCTCGGGGACATCGCGACGATCAGGGACGGTTTCGTCGAGAGCAACGATTACAGTCGTTTCAATGGCTCTCCGTCGGCGATTCTCCAGGTCCTTACGGTGGGAGAGCAAAACGAGCTCGCGACCGCGGCGGCCGTGCGCGAATACGTTGCCCGTAAGTCAGTGGATTTACCCGAGGGCATCCAGATGGACATCTGGGCGGATCGCGCTGCTTACCTGCAGGATCGCCTGGACATGATGCTCGACAATATGCTGCTCGGCGCATTGCTCGTCTTTATCGTCCTTTCGCTATTCCTTCGGATGA
>JAACFJ010000036.1 GCA_009937505.1 Gammaproteobacteria bacterium | reverse complement strand
CTGCACGCGATCCGCCTGGCCGGCCACGTCCAGACCACCTTCCGTGGTCAGTTCCTCGCGTCGCTCGGGTACGAGGCAGCAATCGCTCGGCGCAAACTCACACGCGATATCGAGCATTTCGTCCGTGACCGCGAGTTCCAGGTTCATGTGAGTTTGCATCACCGTCGCAATCTCGGCCAGGTCGGCATCCTGGATATGGCGGCGATCCTCACGCAGATGCACGGTGATGCTGTCTGCTCCCGCACCCTCGGCAATCACCACCGCATCGGCTGGCCGCGGGTACGGAGTTCCGCGCGCCTGCCTCAGCGTCGCGACGTGATCGATATTCACGCCTAGATGTATGGGTCTGGTATCCGGCATTCGGCCTCATTCCGCTGGACTGTTTTTCGGCATTCTAGCGCGATGCAGATCCAGCAGCACCTTGCGGCTCTTCAGCTCCCTGCCGTCGAGGTGATGCCGTATCACTTCGCGCAACAAGCGTCCTGCATCACGCAGTACCGCCGGATCATCGAACGCTGCGCCCGCAATGCCGCGCAAACGTGCTCCCTGGAAGACCATGGGACCCTCGCTGCGCGTCACGCCCACAGGACCCTGCTCGACCCTGTATTCGTAATGTCGTTGCTCATCGATGGGCTCGTGCACGTTTGCGTCATATTCCAGATTCAGTGCGTAGCCGAGCAGCCTCAGCAACTCCATTTCGAAAACGCGCAGATTGGCGGCAAGTTCTTCACTGCCCGCGAGTGCCGACAGGGTTTGCGCGTAAGCGTCGAAGATCTCCGGCTGTGGATCGTGACGGTGCAGGAAGCTAAGTACCAGCTCATTGACGTAGTACGCTGAAATAAGCGCATCCCCGCCGAGTGACAACGGTGCCGAGTCTGTCTCCGCCCCGGTCAGCGTACCGAGGTCGGATCGCGCGAACCATGAGAGGCGCAGCGGCTGGAACGGCCGCAGTATGCCGCGGAGCTTCGATTTCGCCGAGCGGCTTCCACGTGCGACGAGCGTGACCTTGCCGTGCTCGCGGCTGATCACGTCAAGCAGCTGGCTGGTGTCACGGAACGGCCGGTGATGCAGTATGTAGGCGAGCTGCTGCTGAACTCGACGCGTTGCTGTCATTGCTTCACGGTGATTCGTAGCCGAGGTTCATGAGATCCTGTTCGCTGTCCGCCCAGTTGTCCTTGACCTTGACCCACAATTCGAGGTGGACGGGCTGGTGCAGTTGCTTCACCAGCGCGAGGCGAGCTTCCTGGCCGATCTTTTTGAGCATCTGACCGCCCTTGCCGACGACGATGCCTTTCTGGCTATCGCGTTCCACCCAGATGACCGCATGTATGGTCAGCCGATCGCGGTCTTGCGAGTACTGCTCGACCTGGACGGTAAGGCCGTAAGGCAATTCTTCGCGCAAATGCACCGTGAGACGTTCGCGTATTACCTCTGCTGCGTGAAATTCCGGGCTGCGATCGGTCTGCATATCGGCCGGGAACAGCGGTGGCGACTCCGGCAGGCGACCTCGAATACTGGCTGTAACGACGTCCAGGTTGTCCCGCTTGCGCGCCGATACCGGGATGATTTCGATGAAGTCATGGCGCCTCGACATCGCGTCGATCGCCGCAAGCAGGCGTTGCTTCGGATGTACCGCATCGATCTTGTTGAGCAATGCGATACACGGGACCTGCGACGACTTGATGCGTTCGAGAACGTCCTCGTCTTCCTCGG
Source organism: Gammaproteobacteria bacterium (assembly GCA_009937505.1). GTDB lineage: Bacteria > Pseudomonadota > Gammaproteobacteria > Steroidobacterales > Woeseiaceae > UBA1847. The sequence goes on along the minus strand of JAACFJ010000036.1, from coordinate 37,326 downwards.
TCCAGCGTGCCGCCTCGACGACGAACAACGCGAGATCTGCATCGGCAAGAGCACTTATCGCGGCCCGGTTCATGAGCCGGTTCATCGCGCGGCCGGCATTGCGGTGAAGGCCCGGTGTGTCGACAAATACAATCTGCTCGTTGTCTCCCGTCTGCACGGCAAGAATCCTGTGCCGGGTCGTCTGTGGCTTCGAAGTGACGATACTCACCTTCCTGCCCATGACCGCGTTTACAAACGTCGACTTGCCGACATTCGGCCTGCCTACGACTGCAACGAAGCCGCAACGAAACGTTTCGTCAGCCATGCCTGTCATCTTCCGTCAGCCGCTCCAGCATGCGCCGGGCGGATTGCTGCTCGGCGCTGCGCCGAGAATGGCCTTCGCCCGTGGTCGGATCCTGCTCCGGCACGAGGCAGCGCACTTCGAAGCGCTGTTGGTGAGCCTTACCGGTCACGTTGACAAGCTCGTAATCCGGCGGCGCCGCGCCTCTGGCCTGCAGCCATTCCTGCAGCCGAGTCTTGGGATCGCGTAGTTCATCAGCATGCGGAAGGTCTTCGAGTTTCTCCCCGAGAACGCGCCGAATCAGATCTGCCGCCGTTTCGAAATCGCTGTCGAGATACACGGCACCAAACAGCGCTTCCAGCCCATCCGCGAGTATCGACTGGCGCCTGTGCCCGCCTGTCTTGCGTTCGCCGCTGCCGAGGATCAGGTGCTCGCCAAGCCCGAGACCCGCCGCGATATCGGCCAGAGACGTGTCGCGCACGAGCGATGCACGCAAACGGCTCAGGTCGCCCTCGGGCGCGTCGGGTAACGAATGGAACAGTGCCTCGGAAACCACAATGTCGAGTACCGCGTCGCCGAGAAACTCCAGGCGTTCGTTGCTGCGGCCGGGCGCACTCCTGTGCGTCAGCGCCTGCCGCAGCAGGGCGACGTCACTGAAACTGTAACCCAGGGTTTCGCTCAGCCAGCGTTCGGCATTGTCCAAAATGATCGCTCTGCATCGTCGCGCCACCTCGTGACGCAACGTCTCCTGCCGTACTCAACGGCTTGTTGTTATCGCCGCACCAGCACCGCTTTGTCAAACTCGACGTAGAATGAGACGTTAGCGATGAACGGCGCCACGTGGGGGTACTGCGCGCGAACCTCGAAGCCACCGTCCACTGAGGTCACGGTTATCTCGCGTGCCGTAATTTCGCCCACGCTTTCGACGTCAAAACGACGAGATATGGAACTGCGAATCGCGGCGCGCGATGCATTGGCGCCGTCGAATTCCTCCTGTACGCCATTGATCACGCCCAGGACTTTCATGTAATTGAGGTAGACGGGCGTCAGCCGAAGTCCGGCGAATGCGAAAAGACCGACGAACGCGACGAGGATTATCAGGCCAACGGTCGTCATGCCGCCCTCGCGTCGCAATGCCGATCGGCCGCCGGCCGGCCGGAAGACCTTACTACCCTGAATGTGTGAACTGGCGCACATCACCAAAACTCCGCGATTTCTGCTCAAGCAACTACATCGCGCCGCATTAGCGCGATTTACATAAGGCTAGCGCGATTCTAGCGGCCAAATCAGTGACTGGCACCACATTATTGAATCTTCGTGCCGATTCGGTCCCAGCGAGGCCAGCTCAGGCCATCCATGTGCATCCAGACGCGGACTGCTTCGCCGACGAGATGTGACTCCGGAATTGCCTCGATGAAACGGCTGTCCTTGCTGTTATCGCGGTTGTCTCCCATGACGAAGTAGTGGCCCTCAGGCACCGTGTAAACGTCGTCGCGTACAGAATAGGAGTTCGTTATCAGGATCTCGTGCCTGCGGCCGTCGAGATATTCAATATACACGGGCTCGCTGGGCATTGCGTCCGGGCTTCTTTCGAGTTCTATCAGCTCGCCATTGATCGTAAGGCGGTGCTCTTCATAGACCACGGTATCACCGGGGAGTCCAACCACTCGCTTGATGTAATTGATACTCGGGTCCTGTGGCAACCGAAATACGACAACGTCGCCGCGCTCGGGCGAACCGGTCTCGAGGAGCTTGGTTTCCGTGACCGGCAAACGCAAGCCATAGGAAAACTTCTTCACGAAAATAAAATCGCCCTGCAGCAGGGTCGGCATCATCGAACCCGAAGGAATGCGAAAAGGCTCGAACACGAACGATCGTATTACGAGCACAATAAGCAGCACTGGGAAAAAAGAGCGCGAGTATTCGACCAGCGTCTGCCGGCCGCCTCGCGGCTCCTCGCTACCGCGCTTCGAGTCGTGCCAGACGAAAACGTCGAGCAGGTAGACGATGCCGGTAAGTGCCGTCAACAGCGTCAGAATCAATGCCAGGTTAATGCTCAATGGAACCTCGGATTACTTTTCTACTTTCAGAACGGCAAGAAACGCTTCCTGGGGTATCTCGACCGAGCCCAGTTGCTTCATACGTCTTTTACCGGCCTTTTGCTTCTCCAGCAACTTGCGTTTTCGCGATACGTCGCCGCCGTAGCATTTCGCCGTCACGTTCTTGCGCAGCGCCTTGACGTTGCTGCGCGCAATGACCTGGCTGCCCACCGCGGCCTGAATAGCAACGTCGAACATCTGCCGCGGAATAAGTTCCCGCATTTTTTCGACGAGCTCTCGGCCCCGAACGGTCGCCTTGTCGCGATGTACGATAATCGATAACGCATCGACACGCTCCTTGTTGATCAGGATGTCGAGCCGCGCGAGCTGCGCCGCCTCGAATCGTTCGAAATGATAATCGAAAGACGCATATCCCCGGCTTACCGACTTCAGCCGATCGAAGAAATCCATTACCACCTCGGCGAGCGGCATCTCGTATTCGATGGAGACCTGGCTGCCGAGATAGCGGATGTGCTTTTGCACGCCGCGCTTCTCGACACACAGTTTGATGACCGAGCCGACATGCTCGTCGGGAACCAGGATGTTCGCCGTGATTATAGGCTCGCGCAGTTCCTCGATTTCGTTCTGCGGCGGGAGCCTGGACGGGTTGTCGACCATGGTCACGTTGTTCGACGTATCGACAACTTCAAATACCACGGTCGGCGCTGTGGTAATCAGTTCCAGGTTGTACTCACGCTCGAGCCGTTCCTGGACGATCTCCATATGCAGCATTCCGAGAAATCCGCAGCGAAACCCGAAACCCAGTGCTGCCGAAGTTTCAGGCTCGAAATGCAGTGCGGCGTCATTGAGCCGGAGTTTGTGCAGCGCTTCGCGAAAATTTTCATAGTCGTCCGACTGTATCGGAAACAGCCCCGCAAATACGCGTGGCTGAACCTGCTTGAATCCCGGCAATGGCTCGTCGCACGGGTTTCGCATCATCGTCAGCGTATCGCCGACCGGCGCACCGAAGATATCCTTGATGCCGGCGATAACGAAACCCACTTCCCCGGTGCGGAGTGCATCCTTGTCTTTCATCTTGGGAGTGAAGCTGCCGACGCGATCAGCATTGTAGGATGCACCCGTCGACATCACCGTTATCTTGCCACCCTTGGGCAGGGTGCCGTTCATCACGCGCACGAGCGAGACGACGCCGACATAATTGTCGAACCAGGAATCGATGATCAGTGCCTGCAGCGGTGCCTCCGGATTACCCTGAGGCGGAGGTACCCGCTGCACGATTGCCTCGAGCAACTCGGCGACACCTTCGCCGGTCTTGGCGCTCGTCCGGACCGAATCCTGCGCATCGATGCCGATGATGTCCTCGATCTCCGCCATGACGCGATCGGGTTCGGCCGCTGGCAGGTCGATCTTGTTGAGTACCGGCAGTACCTCGAGTCCCTGGTCGATGGCGGTCACGCAGTTGGCAACGCTCTGCGCCTCGACGCCCTGCGCAGCGTCAACGACGAGCAGCGCGCCCTCGCATGCCGCGAGTGACCGGGAAACCTCGTAGGAGAAATCCACGTGCCCGGGTGTATCGATGAAATTCAGCTGGTAGATCTTGCCGTCGGCAGCCGTGTAGTCGAGCGAGACGCTCTGGGCCTTGATAGTGATGCCCCGTTCCCGCTCGAGATCCATCGAGTCGAGCACCTGTTCGGCCATCTCGCGTTCCTCAAGCCCGCCACAGAATTGGATAAACCGGTCCGCAAGCGTCGACTTGCCGTGATCGATATGGGCGATTATTGAGAAATTTCGAATCTGATCCATGAATTGCTGGCTTCGTGGCCGCCACGTAAACCGGCGAAGTATACCGGTTTCCGGTTGATGGGCCCGTATTATTGCCCGTCGCCTGTACCGCCCAGTTTCGCCAGCAGGGCTTCGATGGACGGCCGGTCCAGCCGGTACCGGCAGACGACCTCGCCGTCGAACTCCACGACCGGGACCTGCACGTCATATCGTTCTCTCCAGTCGTCCCGGCTGTCGATGTCGCGCACCTCGACCACGAGTCGGCCGCGCACGAGCGGCAGCAATGCCTCGACGAGAACATCGCAGAGATGGCAGCCGCGGCGACTGTACACGTACAGGGTCGGGGTCACAGGTCCGGCGCGACGCAACGTGAGATGGCGGGTGTAAAGCGGGCAAGGCAGGCATCGCCCCTGAGCCGGCGCCGGCTGATCAATGCACCGGCGCAGAGCCCGGCGATCGCCAGCGCCGCCGCGCCGCCATCACCAAGAGCATTCAGATAGGCAAGCGCCGCACCGCATGCAGCACCGGCCAACGGCAGGCCGTAGACGATCAGCGCAGCCCGCAGGACATTCCCCGGCGCCATTTCAATGCCCACAGCATCGCCCTCGGCCAGTTCGAGGTCCGGTCCGAGCGCCACTTCCAGGCGCGTGTTGCCCGCCCGGCTCGAGAAGGTTCCCGCTCCGCAACCGCGCCCGGCAGCGCAGCGCGCGCACACGGCCGCGGCCTCGACCTCGACGATCGCACGAGCGCCGCCGGCATCCCGGACTATTGCGACAATGGTGCCCTGTGGATTATTCATGACGAATTAGCGACCCAACCGGGTCATGACTCGACGACTCGACTTGCCTAGCGGCTGCGCCGCATCGATTTTGCGATCTGTTCCACGGTGATCTGCGGTACCTGCCCAACCACCGTCACGCGGTAATCATCGATGACCGTGCTGTAGGAGTTCGAAGCACCGACACTGGAACGACCGGCCTTTTTCTCGTCCGTAACCGGCGCTACGAATACCGACACAGTCACCAGCCCGTCGCTGTAGATGATGTGGGTCAGCGGATCGGCGGCATCCGGCAGAGTTTTCTGCAGCGTCGACACCACGCGGAATCCGGGTGGGACCTTGTCGGCTATCCAGTCGCTCTCGACCTCGTGCTTCACCGTCTGGCGGGGTTCGGTATACCACTTCCAGTTGTCCGTGCTGTACGACGGCGCCAGCGTGCTGGCCAAGATGTTCTCCTGAATACTGATGTCGGCGAACTTGACGTGCTCGAGCGGATTGTTGTCTTCGCCGATCAACTGGGTCTGCAGCGGAAACCCGGTTTCCGTATCGAGCCAGATGCGGTATCCATAGCGGTAATTATCATGCGGCAGGATTGCAAGCATCGCTGCCTTCCGGCCGGCGACGCGTTCGAAGTCCTTGATGAGTACGTCGTATTCGCTGCCGAAACGTATGTCGCTCGAAGGTAACGTCGAAAACAGCGTGCTCTGGTTGTTCCACTCCTCGACCAGCACCGACTCCCGGTCCGGCAGAATGCAGTGCACCTCGTTGCCGTTGCGGATGATTTCGAGTCCGTTGCCGTCCTGGATGATGACCTTCTCCCGGACGATGCCGTCCGTCATCGTGTGCACGACTTTGAAAGTTTCGACTTTGCCCTCGCGCACGCGGACGACCGTGCCTTCGTAACTGGTGGCCTGGACCGCGTTTCCCATGCGATCGATCCAGTCCTGCGGTGTCGCCGCAGCGTCGGCGAGAACCTGCGAAGCAGTGAAAAAGCCGCAGAACACCAGGCATGCTGCGGCTTTGTTTGTGTGCATATGAGTGAGCATCAGGGCTGACTGGTCACCGGCTCGGTCACTTCAACCTCATCTTCTGCCTCCGGGTCCTCGGCGGCAGCCTCCCCGGAGAGTTCATCTGCCCGGATCTGCAGCGATGTCACACGTGTCGAGAAACTGTTGGAATCATAGCCGTGCAAAATTAGGTACTGGTGCAGGTCGTCATCATTCATAGTCGGGACCGTTTCCGACACGGTCTCGTCGGCAACGATAGCCGTTTCCGGCATCGCGTTGTCAACGTCTGCAACCTGGCCGAGGCCGAAAATTGCGGCAAGCGCGACGGTCGCGGCGATTGCAGCACCCGCGACCGGGCGAACATACCGCGACGGCTGTTTGGCAACCACTGTATCCGCAGGTTCCTGCAGCGGCCTCTCCTCGAGCTCCGCCGCGACTCGCTCACGCAGAGCATTGCCGCCCTGCACGGTGTATTCACCTCGCATGACGCGGCCGATCGCCAGGTATTCCGAAACCTGCTGGCGCAGGTCGGCATCCTGGCTCAGGCGTCGTACCAGCAGATCTGCCTCGTTATCCGGCAGTTCTCCGTCGACGAAGGCCGAAACCTGCATTCTTATTGCTTCATTCATTTTTCACCCGCCGGGACAAAGCCCCTCGCATTAACGTATCAGCGCACCGACTTTCTTGCTAATGGCGTCGCGCGCCCTGAATATTCTCGACCGCACGGTTCCGACGGGACACTCCATCGTCTGTGCGATTTCTTCATAACTCATACCATCCAGTTCTCGCAGGATGATCGCAGTCCGCAGATCATCCGGAAGCGCTGCGATAGCCTTTTCTACCGCCCGCTGCAGCTCCTGGCTCTGCGTGACACCTTCCGGAGTGTCCGTCTCCTTCAGGCGCGCGTGCAGGTCGTACTGCTCCGGATCCTGCAGATCCAGCTCGACGTCCATCGGCCGCCGACGCTGCGCTGCCAGGTGATTTTTGGCGGTATTTACTGCAATCCGGTACAGCCAGGTATAAAACGCGCTGTCGCCGCGAAACCGCGGCAGAGCCCGGTAGGCCTTTATAAAAGCCTCCTGGGTTATGTCCAGCGCCTGCTCCGGGTCACGCACATACCGCATCACCAGGTTTACAATCTTGTGCTGGTACTTGAGGACCAGCAGGTCGAACGCGCCTTTGTCGCCTTTCTGGACCCGTTTGACCAGTTTGGCGTCCGTCGATTCACTCGACATTCGGTCGCGTCCTGTGGGTCTCGGGGCGTAGCTGTTCGATGTCCGGATAGACCGGCAGGGCCCTCAAAAGTTCTGATATTTCAGCGGTCATATTGCGAATTTATTTGAATATGTGATGCCGGTCCGCTGCCACCGGCGATTGTCGCTCGTCGATTCCACAGCTTCGGCATGGTAGCAGCTTCGTCAGACAGCTCCAATGTGCCGCCAGATCACCTGGAGGCGGCGCCAGTCCTCGCTTTTGCCACAATCGCCGCAGACGGGTTCCGCATAGGGTCGCATATCCGGGGAATCGATACGCAGCCACGCGAAGCGCGGCAGAACCATACTCCCCGCGCACAGCCTGGCCGGCTGCCAGGAACCGTCGCGGCGTTGGCGCTCGACGTGACCGCCTGCGGCGATGCGCAGGCTGCCGCTGCGGGCATAACCCCGCAACAGTGCGTGCCACTCATAGCCACACAGGCCGAGCCATGCCGCGGCAAGCACAGCCTTCAGCTCGACGGAAACGGGCAGCAAGGGCACGAAACCGAGACCGGCCAGGCACAGCACTGCACCGACCAGCAGCACGAGGCGGCGCAATCGCGGATCAGGCGCGATCTCGGCCGAGTATGATGTCGATGCCGCGTGCAATGATCTCCGACCCGGGCTCCCTGTGTTGCAACAGATACCCTACGAGTTCCGGGTCGGAAAGCTCCAAAAGCGCACAAAACGAGGCTTTATCGTCCTCAGGAGCCGCATCGTAGCCGTCGTCGAGATAGCTCGTCAGCAGCTGATCGAGCTCCTTCATGCCCCGCCGGCACTGCCAGCGCAGCCGCGCCTTGTTAATGCCGCCGCTCCGCGAGCATCTTCTTGGTCTCGGCAATGGCTTTTGCCGGATTCAATTCCTTCGGGCAAGTCTGTGTGCAGTTCATGATCGTGTGGCAGCGATACAGACGAAACGGATCCTCGAGCTGGTCGAGGCGCTCGCCGGTCGCCTCGTCACGGCTGTCGACGAGCCAACGGTATGCGGCCAGCAGCGCAGCCGGCCCGAGATAGCGATCACTGTTCCACCAGTAGCTCGGGCAACTCGTCGAGCAGCAGGCACAGAGTATGCAGGCCGCCGGCTCGTTGATGAGTTCCTGGTCTTCCTTGCTCTGTAACCGCTCGCGATCCGGGGGCGGCGGCGTACGCGTCTGCAGCCAGGGCTTGATCGAGGCGTACTGCGCATAGAAATTGGTGAGGTCCGGCACCAGGTCCTTTACGACCGGCATGTGCGGCAGAGGATAGATTCTAACGTCGCCCTTCACGCCGTCGATCGCCCGCGTACACGCCAGCGTATTGCCGCCGTCGATGTTCATGGCGCAGGAGCCGCAAATGCCCTCGCGACAGGAGCGCCGAAATGTCAGCGTCGGATCAATCTCGTTCTTTATCTTGATCAGGGCGTCGAGCACCATGGGTCCGCAGCTGTCGAGATCGACTTCGTAGGTATCGATGCGCGGGTTCTGGCCGCTGTCCGGATCGTAGCGATAGACGGCGAAGCGCTTTATGGCGCCGGCGCCGGCCGGCGCCGGAAAGTGCTTGCCCTTCCTGATTCTCGAATTGGGTGGCAGTCTGAACTCGGCCAAGGGGATCTCCTACTCCTAGTACACGCGTGCCTTGGGCGGCACTGCCTCGACTTCGTCGGTCAGCGTATCCTGGTGAACCGGGCGGTAATCGAAACTTACCTCGCCCTTGTCGCTCACCCATGCAAGGGTGTGTTTCATCCAGTTTTCGTCATCGCGTTCCGGATAGTCCTCACGCGCCTGCGCGCCTCGACTCTCGAGGCGATTGGCGGCAGATTCGATGGTTGCCGCTGCATTGAGCAGCAGGTTCTCGAGTTCCATTGTCTCGACGAGATCCGTGTTCCAGATCAATGAGCGGTCGGAAACCCGGACATCCGAGAATGACGCGAACGTCTTCCGGAGGAGCTCGACACCCTCTGCCAGCGACTCACCGGTGCGGAATACCGCCGCGTGGTTCTGCATGACCTTCTGCATCTCGAGGCGGATCTCGGCCGTAGACCGGCTGCCGTCAGCATTGCGCAACCTGTCGATGCGTTCGACGCTGTTCTGCCCGGCGTCCGGCGCCAGCGGTTTGTGGCGCGCATCCGGCATCATCGATTCCTTGCAGAAGTGCGCCGCCGCGCGGCCGAACACGACGAGGTCGAGCAACGAGTTCGAACCCAGGCGGTTTGCGCCGTGGACGGACACGCAGGCCGCCTCTCCGACGGCCATCAGGCCCGGCACAATCGTCTCGGGATCGCCGTCCTTCCTGGTGAGAACCTGGCCATGGAAGTTGGCCGGGATGCCGCCCATGTTGTAGTGCACCGTCGGCAGAACCGGGATCGGCTCTTTCGTCACGTCAACGCCGGCGAAGATGCGCGCCGATTCAGCGATGCCCGGCAGGCGTTCCTCGATGACCTCGGGCCCGAGGTGCTCGAGGTGCAGGTGGATGTGATCCTGCTCCTTTCCGACGCCGCGGCCTTCGCGAATTTCCACGGTCATCGAGCGGCTGACAACATCGCGCGACGCAAGATCCTTGGCGTTCGGGGCATAGCGCTCCATAAAGCGCTCGCCGTCCGAGTTGGTCAGGTAGCCGCCTTCGCCGCGCACGCCCTCGGTGATCAGGCAACCAGCGCCATAGATCCCCGTCGGGTGGAACTGCACGAACTCCATGTCCTGCACCGGCAGTCCGGCGCGGATGACCATCGCGCTGCCGTCACCCGTGCACGTGTGGGCCGACGTGCAGGAGAAATAGGCTCTGCCATAACCGCCGGTTGCCAGGATGACCTGGTGTGACCGGAAACGGTGCAGCCGGCCGGTGGCGAGGTCGATCGCTACCACGCCGCGGCAGACCCCGTCCTCCATGATCAGGTCGACGGCGAAATACTCGATGTAGAACTCCGCATCGTGCTTGAGCGACTGCTGGTACAGAGTGTGCAACATCGCATGCCCGGTGCGGTCAGCCGCCGCACAGGTTCGCTGCGCCGTGCCCTCGCCGTAGTGCGTCGTCATGCCGCCGAACGGGCGCTGGTAGATGCGGCCATCTTCGGTGCGCGAAAAAGGCACCCCGTAATGCTCGAGCTCGATGATCGCGTCCGGCGCTTCCTTGCACATGTATTCGATTGCGTCCTGGTCGCCGAGCCAGTCGGAACCCTTGATCGTGTCGTACATGTGCCAACGCCAGTCGTCCTCGCCCATGTTGCCGAGCGCGGCGCTGATGCCGCCCTGCGCCGCTACCGTGTGGCTGCGCGTCGGGAAGACCTTGGTGACACAGGCTGTCTTGAAGCCGGCATTGGCGAGGCCGAATGTCGCCCGCAGGCCGGCGCCGCCGGCGCCGATGACGACGACGTCATAACTATGGTCGATAAATTCGTAATCGCTCATGACCCGATTCCGATAACGAGGATCGCGTATACGGCCGCGATCGCGACAAAGATATGCGCAAAACGCGACAGCAACAGCGATACGACTTTGGTCCCCGGCGCGTGCACGTAGTCTTCGATGACGACCTGCACGCCAAGGTAGGAATGATAGGCGAGCGTCAACGAAAGCAGCGACAGCAAGACCGCGTTCAGCGGCATGCCGATGAATCGAATGACATCCAGGTATGTGAGGCTGTCCAGCCGCAGCAATGAATAGACGAACCAGCTACCGAGAAGGACCAGCGCGATGGCGGAGACGCGCTGTCCCCACCAGTGATCGGTTCCCTCTTTCGCGCTTCCCAGGCCGAGCACTCGGCCGAGTGGAGTCTTGAGGCTCATGCCGCTACCCACCAAAAGACCGCGGTGGCTATCGCCGCAAATCCGACCACGATCCATGCCGATCGATCGGCGTCCCGTTTGTCGAAGCCACGCCCGGTATCCCACACGAGATGACGCACGCCGTTCGCAGCGTGAAAGAAGAAAGCGAAGCTCCATCCCACCAGGAACAGCATGCCGACGAAGGTAGATAGGGTCGATGTGAATCTCAGGTAGGCTTCGGGCCCCGCGGCGGTCTGCATCAGCCATGCGGCCAGCACGACGAGGCCGACGGACATTGCGACGCCGGTCGCGCGGTGCAAAATCGAGAGCACCATGGTGATCGGCCAGCGGTAGATCGACAGGTGCGGCGACAGGGGTCTGCCGGAGTTACTCATTCGCGTAGCTTCTTGTTATTCAGAAATCAATGCAACGACCGTCCTTCTCCCAGTCGCCGTAGCGCGTCGGGTCCGGGCCTTTGCGACCACCGATCTCCCGCGGCCGGGCCTCGGGAGTATTCTCTTTGTCGGCAGTTTCCTCGGGCACGGACCCGGTCATTTCATCGTTGGCAGACGGGTCGGTCTCGTTCATGGGCGAAGTATGCCAGACAAATCCGCACCTGCATAAGCCGATGTAAATTGCATACAAGTCGTTACAATCGGTCTCCTATGGCTACATTCCCCTATTCGAGCATCCTCGCGTCCGGTGCGGACGCGTTCGACTTCCTGCAGGCACAGCTGACCAACGACCTGCGGTTACTGCAGGAACAGGCGCAACTCCTGTCCGCGTGGTGCAATCCCAAGGGCCGCGTGATCTGCATCATGCGTCTCAAGCAGAGCGACACGGGTTACCAAATGGTACTGCCGGCGGAACTCGCAGAATCCGTTCTGAAGCGGCTAACGATGTTCCGCTTTCGATCGAGAGTCGATCTGGAATCCGCGCCCGCAACGGCCGACGATCTGGGCATATCGGGCACGACAGAGGACTGGCTGCTCAACAACCTGCGGGCGGGCCGGGCGGAAGTCTGGCGTGCGCAGTCCGAGGAATTCACGCCGCACATGCTGAATCTCGATCTGCTGGGCGCCGTCAGCTTCGACAAGGGCTGCTACCCGGGGCAGGAAATCGTCGCACGGACCCACTACCGTGGAGCGACAAAGCGCCGCACGCACCGGTTCGAATCCGCGCAGGCGCTGTCACCCGGAGACAAGATCGCCGACGGCGAACGCGACGTCGGTGAGGTAGTAAACGCGATCGGCACCGACCTGCTGGCGGTCATACCGTCGGAGAAGGCCGAAAGCGCGCTCTCGGTCAATGGTGTAAAGCTGCGGCATATTCCCCTCGACTACCTATAGCCCCGTAACCACCGGCGGATCGAAATTGCGGCAGCATCCCTGCCCGGCCGGCGTGTTCTTTGACATAACTTGATTTTGATCCCGGTGCGTAGCTAAAATGTTTAAAAATTAATGAGCTGCGCCTCATTGCTAAGGTCAGCTCGCAGTAGGGGGCGCTCTATGGACAACTTTCGGGCTGACGGACCCGGTCGCGGGGGAAAATACGGGTTTGCCGCCGGGGACAAGGCTCCGGCACCGAACAGCCCTTCCAGTGCCGCGCCTGCTCACGTACCCGACGGGGATGTCATCCGGGGTCTGCGCAGCGGCCTGATCTTCAGCCTCGCCATCTGGGCCATGCTGTTCGGGGTCGGCACCCTCTTCTTCGGCTGACTCCTGTAGCAAGACCATCTTTCGCGGCACCGGGGTGTTTCTCGACCGAAGTAAAGCGCAGCCGCGCCAGGCGCGGCGAGCCATGAGGGAGAGAAATGGCGCGGTGCGCCTGTGATCGGCACTCCAGGAAAAATTATTCGAAGACTTCAGGCCGCATGTGCGGGAACAGCAGTACGTCGCGGATCGAAGGCGAATCGGTAAACAGCATGACCAGCCGGTCGATGCCGACGCCGATGCCGGCCGTCGGCGGCATGCCGTATTCGAGCGCCCGGATGTAGTCGTGATCGAACGCCATCGCCTCGTCGTCGCCGGCATCACGGTTCGCGGCCTGTGCGCGAAACCGCTCGGCCTGGTCCTCGGGATCATTCAGCTCCGAAAAACCGTTCGCGATCTCGCGGCCGGCAATGAAGAGCTCGAATCGATCCGTAACGAATGGATCGTCGTCGTTCTTGCGCGCCAGCGGCGATACCTCGGCGGGATACTGCGTGATGAAGGTCGGTTCACGCAGCTTCGCCTCGCAGGTTTCGTCGAAGATTTCCGTCTGCAGCTTGCCGGCGCCGTAACCGTCCTTGACCGGCGCGCCGAGTTTTTCGCACCAGTCAGCCAGGTAATCGCGATCGCGGATTCTTGACGTGTCGAAATCGGGGTTGTGCCTCGCAATCGCCTCCTCGACCGTCAGGCGCGCGAATGGTTTGCCGAAATCGTACGCTTCACCCTGGTAGCTGATGATTGTCGTCCCGTTCACGGCGTCCGCCATGCCATGCAACATCGCCTCGGTGGAATCCATCCAGTCGTTGTAGTCCGCGTACGCCCGGTACGCCTCCATCATGGTGAACTCGGGATTGTGCTGTGTGGAAACACCCTCGTTACGGAAGTTACGATTGATCTCGTAAACGCGTTCGAATCCACCAACGACGAGTCGTTTCAGGTTCAGCTCGGGCGCGATGCGCAGGTAAAGAGCCATGTCCAACGCATTGTGATGCGTCTTGAACGGCCGTGCGATTGCGCCGCCCGGCGTGACCTGCATCATCGGTGTCTCGACCTCGAGAAAGTCGAGCGACTCGAGGAACGCGCGCATGTACGTGATGATCTGTGAGCGCTTGCGGAAGACCTCGCGACTCGACTCGTTGATGATCAGATCGACATAGCGCTGGCGATAGCGTGTCTCCTGATCGGTCAGGCCGGCCCACTTCTCGGGAAGGGGACGCAGCGACTTGGTCAGCAGCAGTGCCTCGTCCGCCATCACCGTCAACTCGCCGGTCTTGGTATGGAACAGCGTACCGCGGGCACCCACGATGTCGCCGACGTCCCATTTCTTGAAGTCCTGGTAGACACCCTCGGGCAGGCGGTCCCGTTCGAGGCGAACCTGTATCTGCCCCGAGCGATCGGCGAGCTTGATGAAACTCGCCTTGCCCATAACGCGTTTCACCATCATCCGGCCTGCGACCGCGACATCGACATGTTCCTCAGCGAGCGTTTCATTGTCGTGCGCGCCGTACATATGGTGCAGCTCGTCCGCGAGCGCATTGCGATGAAATTCATTGGGGAACGGATTGCCGCGCTCGCGCAGCGCCCCTAGCTTCTGGCGCCGTTCGGCAATAAGCCTGTTCTCGTCTTGTGTTTTTTCGTCAGCCACGCGTATCAGAGTCCTTGTTTCAGGCTCGCCTCGATGAAACTGTCCAGGCCGCCATCGAGCACGGCCTGAGTGTTACCGGTTTCGACGCCAGTTCGCAAATCCTTGATGCGACTTTGATCCAGTACGTAGGAACGAATCTGGCTACCCCAGCCGACATCGGCCTTGGTTTCCTCGACAGCGGACGCCTCTGCGCGCCGCTTCTGCAATTCCAGCTCGTAGAGTTTTGCCTTGAGCTGGTTCATCGCCGTGGCCTTGTTCTTGTGTTGCGAACGATCGTTCTGGCACTGCACGACGATGTTCGTGGGCAGATGCGTGATTCGCACCGCGGATTCGGTCCGGTTGACGTGCTGCCCCCCCGCACCGCTCGCGCGGTAAACGTCGATCCGAAGGTCCGAAGGATCCACTTCAATATCTATGTCATCGTCAACCTCGGGAGACACGAACACGGATGCGAAGGAGGTGTGGCGGCGATTGCCCGAGTCGAAGGGCGACTTGCGAACGAGCCGGTGCACGCCGGTTTCGGTTCGCAACCAGCCATAGGCGTAGTCGCCGACGATGTGGACGGTCGCGCTCTTGACGCCCGCGACCTCGCCGGCCGATGCCTCGATCACTTCGGCCTTGAAGTCATGCGCCTCCGCCCATCGCAGGTACATGCGGAGGAGCATCTCCGCCCAGTCCTGCGCCTCGGTGCCGCCCGCGCCCGACTGGATGTCGACGTACGCACTGTTGGCGTCCATCTCGCCCGAGAACATGCGCCGGAATTCGAGCCCCTCGACGCGCGTTCCGAATCCCTTCAGGTCGCGCTCGACTTCGGCCACCGTGGCGGCATCGTCTTCATCAATCGCGAGAGCGAGTAATTCATTCGCGTCCCGCAGCCCGTTCGTGATCTCGTCCAGCCCGACGACGATCTGCTCCAGCTTCGCCCGCTCCTGGCCGAGCGCTTGCGCCCGCTCGGGCTTTTCCCATACGTCCGGCTGCTCCAGCTCTCGCTGGACTTCGGTCAGACGCTCCGCCTTCTGGTCGTAGTCAAAGATACCTCCTCAACGCATCCGCGCGTTCAGTGAGGTCCGCTATCGACTGTCTGATCTGACTGGTTTCCATGTTGATCTGATCCAGGGCGCTCCGGGGCGCGGAAAACGCGCGATATTATCATGCGCCGCGCACCTGTATGGGCGCGATTTGTTCCACGACCAGCTGCGCCGATTCGAAGCCGCGGTACTCGTTGACGTCGAGCCGATACACAAGCTGTACGGTCCCGCGATAGGCAGGTCCTGCCTGGTTGAACGCGATTGCGTCGAGCGCGTTACCGCCATCCGCCGGCCTCACCCGCAGCTTCAGATGTTTCTCGCCAACCGTGCGCTGGTCGACAACCTCGAAATCGCCGCTCCAGACGGGTTCGGGAAAGCCCGCGCCCCACGGCCCGGCCGCGCGCAACTTGCGCGCAAAATCGAGGTTCAGAACCCGGTCCGGCAGTACACCATCGCTCAGGATCGCGCCGCTGAAATCCGCCGACGGGTACAGGCGTTCGAGCTGCTCGGAAACAAGGCGCCTGAACGTTTCGTAACGACTCTCCTCGATCGTCAGGCCGGCCGCCATCGCATGGCCGCCGAATTTCACTATCACGTCGGGATCGACCGCGTGCACCGCCTCCAGGAGGTCGCGTGCATGCACGCCCTGTATCGAGCGCGCCGAGCCCTTGAGCAATGCATCCGATTCCCGCGCAAATGCGATCGACGGACGATGGCAACGCTCCCTTACCCGCGCCGCGATCAGGCCGACCACGCCCTGGTGCCAGGATTCATCATAGACACAGACGCACGCCGGCAGATTACTTGCGTCCATCCTGTCGACGTACACGAATGCCTGTTCGCGCATCGTCGACTCGATATCGCGGCGCTCGCCGTTGATCCGGTCCAGGATTGCCGCGTGATGAAGCGCCGTGTTCATGTCGTCCGTGAGCAGGCACTCAATGCCGATCGAAATATCCTCGAGGCGCCCGGCGGCGTTGATTCTCGGACCAGCCACAAAGCCGAGATCGGCACTGGCCGTCCTTGCGAGCTGGCGACCGGACTGACGCAATAGCGCCTCGATGCCCGCTACCGTCTTTCCTGCGCGGATGCGCCGCAGGCCCTGGTCGACAAGTACCCGGTTGTTGTGATCGAGGGGCACTACGTCTGCAACGGTGCCCAGCGCAACCAGGTCGAGGTATCGCGAAGGCACGCGGGCAGCGTCCTTCAGTCCCTCGCGCTCGAGCCTGCGTCCGAGCGCCGCCATGAGGTAGAAAGCCACACCCACGCCGGCAAGGTTGCGGCTGGGGAAGCGGCTGCCAGGGAGGTTCGGATTCACGATCACCGCCGCATCGGGCATCTCGCTGCCGGGCAGGACGCCCGTGAGACTCGAGATACCGTTGTCGACGGTGACCAGCAAGGCGGGCGAACGTTCGGCTGCGATGCGGACGATTTCCGGCGTCAGTCCGTAGCCGAACTCGAAGCGGTTCGGCACAAGATAGCCGACGTCTGCAAACCCGAACTCTCGCAGGCAGCGCAGCAGCAGCACGGTACTCGTCGCACCGTCGACGTCGAAGTCCCCGACTACCGTAATCCTTGAGCTACGCTTCGCTATCAGGAGATCGACCGCAGCGTCGACGTTTTCGAGGAGGCCTACAGGTGCGAGGCGCGACAGAGCGTAGTCCAGCTGCCCGGGATCTGAAACGCCTCGCGCCGCAAAAAGTCTCGCTGTTATCGGATCCAGTTCCGACAGACCGGAGAGTATCCGCGGATCGGGGGCGGAGCGCGGAACGATGGGACGACTCGTGCTCACGCCGGAGCCCCATCCAGCATGGCTGACGTCCTGCGCCATACACGATAACGGTCCGACCGCCGCAGCGTTGCACGCAGTCCGTCGGCCGAAATCACTACCGCATGGCGCAGCCTCCCCGATCGCAGCGCGTCGCGAAGGACCAGCAATTCACCATTGAGCGCGGCCCCATCGTCCGGTTCGGACGGAATCTCGGCAACGAAACCGCCGGGTGTTGCGTCGAGACACGCACCGATCGTGCCAGGCCATGCCTGAGCGGTTCCGGAAACACTCACCCAGTAACCGCGCAACAACGGATCGTCGGCATAAAGCGGGGGCACCGGGGCCGCGTGCTGTGCCGGTGCGTATCCCCCTCCCCAGATCCACAGCGAATTAACCGGCGGCTGCCCGCGCGCCTGGCGCTCCATATTGACCGGCTGCTCGTGCAGCGTCATCTCGATCTCCGAAATCAGCTTGAGGGTATCCGCGGCCGCGGCCGCCGGCGGCAGTGAACCCTCCGGACTCTGTCTGTCCAGCAATACGGTCGGCACCCGGGCCGTGACCATCGGTCGCCCGGAGCGGATATAACCACAGCCGCCGAGTCTTGCAAAACCGAACGCACCGTCGGCGCCGAGGGTCTCCTGAAGACCGTCGAACAGCCGCCGCATCTCCGGCCTGCTCACATCACCGGGACCGAGTACATGCAGCAAGAGTCGATCGAGCTGTGGCTCCATGTAAACCGGGTCCGCAGCAGCGACCCAGGTGCCCGGACGGTCGCCCGTCTGTCCCCACATGCGCAGCGCGGCCAGGCCTTCGACAGGCCGTTCCAGTCCCAGCGCGCCGAGCACCTGTGCGAGCGGATCTACCGGCACCGGCACTTGCTCGAGCTGCGACTGCGACAACCAGCGCAGCAACTTGTGGTCGCCGAGCCGGCCGCGCAGCGGCGGCAGGAGTACGACGGCAGCCATACTGTCGTAAGATAGTGGCACGCTTTTGGGTCCGATCTCGCTGTTCGCTATGATTACGCGGGAGCGGACGATGGTAACGGAAACGGGTTTTGAAGTTCACGCGGGAAATCTCATCGGTAACGACGATCCGCCGGGTGTCCGGCAAGGCAATCGTGATCGGCGAGAACAGGTATACCGAGACGATAGCGCTGACGCCCGACGGCCTGGTCGAGGACTTCGCACCACCGCCCCTCGAGGAACTGGGCTTGTCACATTTCGAAATGCTGCTCGAGGATGAACCCGAACTCGTGATCCTGGGCACCGGCGATCGCACGGTGTTCCCGCCGCGCGAACTGACGTTCGCGTTTGCAAGGCGCAACATCGGCCTGGAGGTCATGAATACGGCGGCTGCCGCACGCACCTTCAACGTTCTGGCTGGCGAAGGCCGCCGCCTGGCCGCGGTCTTCTACATCTGACTCAATCGAGGATGGCATCTCCGGAGATGCCGTTACTCTCCATCATTGCGCGCAGGTTCCTGAGTGCCTCCAGCTGGATCTGCCGGACCCGCTCGCGTGTCACGCCGATCTCCTCGCCGATACGTTCGAGCGTCTCCCGGCGGTAGCCGTGCAGGCCGAAACGACGCTCCACGACTTCGCGCTGCTTTTCATTCAGTTCGCAGACCCAACGATCGACGATGTCGTTGACGACCTCCCTTTGCGCGCAGCGGGGCGGTTCCGATTCTCGCCTGGCACGCAGGCGGTCCACGGGACCGGAGCCGGTCTCGTCGACATTGCCCGACCCCAGCGTAACGCGCTCATGCAGCGCCATCAGGCGCTCGATGTCGGCAACATCGCGCTGCAAATACCCGGCGATATCCGCGGTGGTCGGTTCCCTCTCCTGCTGCTGTCGGATACTGCGGGCCGCACGCAGGCAGGTATTGATGTCCTTGATGACGTGGATCGGCAGCCTTACCGATCCCGACTGATTCATGATCGCCCTCTCGATGGTCTGGCGAATCCACCACGTGGCGTAAGTCGAGAAGCGGAACCCACGCTCCGGATCGAACTTCTCCACGGCGTGGATGAGACCGAGATTGCCCTCTTCGATCAGGTCCAGGAGCGGCAAGCCGCGATTGATATAACGGCGGGCGATTTTCACGACGAGACGCAGGTTGCTCTCGATCATCCGATGCCGGGCTGCCTCGTCGCCGCCTTGCGCCAGGCGCGAAAACTTCTTTTCCTCATCGGCCGTCAGCAACGGCGAGACGCCTATTTCGGAAAGATAGAGGCGTGTGGGATCGTGTGAACGGACGGCGACCGTGTCGGACTTAGCTGCGCTGCCGTTTCCCACCGTGCGTGAAGTACCACGGGAAACAGGATTGCTCCCGGTTGCATGCTTCGACTTACCGTTTTGCGATCGCGCTTTTTGCACTCGCCGATACCCCCTCGCTGCAACCACGATGCGGAGAATCAGGTAAAAGTCGAATTATCTCGCGGGCAAATACCGTCGCGGGTTAACCGGCTCGCCATTGCGCCTGATTTCGAAATGCAGTCGCGGCTTCCGTTCCGGCCCCTCCCCCATCGTCGCAATCTGCTGGCCCTTGCGAACGGCGTGCCCCTCCTTGACCAGCAACTTGGCGTTGTGCCCGTAGGCACTGAGGTAGGTGTCGTTATGTTTAAGAATAATAAGCTGACCGTAGCCGATCAGTCCACCGCCCGCATACACAACCCGGCCGGAGGCCGCGGCAACAATAGCCTGTCCGGCGCGACCATCGATCAGGATGCCGGTTCCGCTCCCCGGTTTCCCGCCAAATTCCACCCCGATCTGCCCGCGGGTCGGCCAGGTCCAGGCCGGCGGCGGCTGTGCCGGAATCGACGGCAGGGGTTGCCGGCTGCTGCTGCGCGCCGATGCGCCGGACCGGCTGGTCCCGGACGGCGGCGTCAGGCGGATGACCTGCCCGGGATAGATCAGCGAACCATCGCCAAGCCGGTTCCAGCGCGCGACGTCGACCGGGTCCTTGCCGTAGCGCCAGGCAATCGAAAACAGGGTCTCTCCCTTGCGGACGATGTGCTGCTCCGGCTTTGCTTGCCAGCTGCTGCCCGAACCGCAGGCCGCGAGCATTAGCATGACGATCACGCCCGGGACGGCACGCGCGCGCATCACCCCCGCGCCATGAGATAGGCAATGACGGCGGCGCTGACCACGACTACCGCCCAGCCGATACGCTCGATATACCTGAGCAGCGTGGCCTCGAGCCGTACGCCAGCGTACTTCACGACACCCGCCACGAGAAAGAAGCGGGCACCGCGGCCGATGATCGATGCGAGGACGAACGCGGGAAAATTCAACACTGCAACACCGGCAGCGATCGTGAACACCTTGTAGGGAATCGGCGAGAAGCCGGCGACGAATACTGTCCAGAAGCCGTAGCGGTCGAACCAGGCCTGCGCCGTTTGATAGGCGCTCCAGTAGTGTGACTCACGTAGCCAGGGTTCGATGGCTTCGAACGCGAGATAGCCGATAGCGTAGCCGGCGATACCGCCGGCGACCGACAACAACGCGGCGTTCAATGCATAGCGCCACGAGCGCTCTGGCATCGCCATGCACATCGGCGCGAGCATGACGTCGACCGGAATGGGGAAGAATGACGACTCCGCAAAACTCATCGCGCCGAGGTACCACTCGGCGTGCGGATGTCGCGACCAGCGCATGACGCGCTCGTAAAGTGGTCCGAATAAAGCCATCCTGGCTACCTTTCCTTTGCTGACCAAGATACAGAATCAACATTATAAATATGTCGTAACATATTAATAATTATGAATTCAATTGTGAACAAGCGGCACGAAACTCACGCCCCCGAGCGATTTCTTCTCGAAGTGGTCACGTTGTCGCGTGACCAGCATCAGCTCCTGGTAGCCCGGCGCTCCCACCGGCATGACCAGGCGGCCCCCGGGTGCCAGCTGGTCCAGGAGTTTCTCCGGCACGACCGACGCCGCAGCGGCCACGATGATACCGTCGTAGAGTGCATACTTGGGCCACCCCTCCCAACCGTCGCCCGGCCGAAACTGCACATTGTAGATGTCGAGGTCACGCAGCCGCTGCTTGGCCCTTCTCAATAATTCGGGGATACGCTCCACGGAATAGATCTTCTTTACGAGGGATGCGAGCACCGCCGTCTGGTATCCGCAGCCCGTGCCTATCTCGAGCACCTTTTCGCCCTCGAATCCGTCGAGCAGGGCCTCGGTCATCTTCGCCACGACGTACGGCTGGCTGATCGTCTGGCCGCGGCCGATCGGCAGCGCGGTGTCCTCGTACGCGCGGCTTGCCAGCGCCTCGTCCACGAACAGGTGCCGCGGCACGTTACGTATCTGGCTCAGCACCGCCTCCGACCGGATGCCGTGGGCACGCAAGCGCTCGACGAGCCGGTCGCGCGTCCGTGCCGACGTCATACCGATGCCGGCGATGCCGCCCCGTGTGCTACTCATCCGACAGCCAGTCCGTTATTTGCGGCAGGGACTCATGCCGCGTGAGATCGACCTTCAATGGCGTTACCGCCACCGCGCCCTGCTCGATCGCGTGAAAATCAGTGCCTTCGCCCGAATCCGCTCCGCGGCCGGCCGGACCTACCCAGTAGATCGTGCGTCCGTGGGGGTCCTTTTCGCGCACCACGGGCTCGGACTTGTGACGAAACCCGAGACGCGCTGCGACGACCCCGTTGAGCTCTTCGAAGGGCCTGTCCGGTACGTTCACGTTCAGCGTAATGTCGGATGCGAACGACGCGCGCTCGAGATTTTTCACCATATCGGTAACCACGCGCGCGGCCGTTTCGAAATGTTCCAGGCGCCCGTAGCCGGCCAGAGACACGGCGATTGCGGGGAGACCGAGAAAACGCCCCTCCATGGCTGCCGCCACGGTGCCCGAGTAGATAACGTCGTCGCCGAGGTTCGCTCCATGATTGATCCCGGACACGACCAGGTCAGGTTCGTAATCGAGAAAGCCGGTGAGCGCCAGGTGCACGCAATCCGACGGCGTGCCGTCCACGCTGTAGCGGTTCGCCGCAATTTTCTGAACGCGTAACGGCGTATGCACGCTGAGCGAGTTGCTGGCTGCCGACCGGTTGCGGTCGGGAGCGACCACCACGACGTCAGCGACCGCAGCAAGCGCCTCAGTAAGTACGTTGATGCCTGTCGCAAGATAGCCGTCGTCATTACTTACGAGGATTTTCATTATTGCTGGGTCGGACGTGATCGTTTGGCTGCTCGCGACGCGCTCACTATACTCAATGTTCCCCCTGCACCATAGCTTTCAGGAAAGGATACCGTGACTGACGACGAGGCAGATCTGTTCCGCCGCGCCCTTGCCGACGCGAAACCGCTGCGTACGACCAAACGGGCCGAGGAAGCCATACGCAAGCCGGTACCGAAAGCCCGCTTCTCCCGAGCGGATGAGATGGCTGCTCTGAACGAGAGCCTCGAGGCAGACATCGACGACACGGAAGGCCATGGCGGCGAGAGCCTGCGTTTTCGCCGGCCCACGGTCGGCAGACGCACCATGCGTAAACTCGCCCGGGGCAGCTTCAGCGTGCAGGCGGAAATCGACCTGCATGGAATGACGGTCGCCGAGGCAAAACCGCGGCTCCTGGAGTTCATCGAATCCTGCGCGCGCGACGGCAAGTTGTGTATCCGCGTTGTACACGGCAAAGGCCTGGGCTCCGGGGCGCGCGGGCCCATTCTGAAACAGAAGGTCAACCGCTGGCTGCGGCAATGGGATGCCGTACTCGCGTTCGTCTCCACGCGCCAGGTGCACGGCGGCACCGGCGCGGTCTACGTGCTGCTCAGGCAAGATTAATTGGCGGTCTTCGCGATACTTGTTCTCGTCATGGCTCGCTTCGCTGCGATTTACTTCCCCGAACAAGCATCCCTCAGCCCGCCCTTGCAGTAGCACCCCGTGCAGTAGAAGCGCGCCTCGGCGCGCGATCGAATCAACCGGAATCGTGGTTCAAGAATCGCTCCTACAGCAGGCGTGCCGGGGCGTTTGTCGACCGAAGTAAAGCGCAGCCGCGCACAGCGCGGCGAGCCATGAGGGAGACAAATGACCCGGACGCCTGACGAAGGTCGTCGATCGCGCGCCGAGGCGCGCTCCTACGTCCTGGCGATCTCGCGCAGGACTGCGGTTGCAAAGCCGCCCGCGGGGAGGGTGAAGTCGAGCCACAGGGCGTCGTCCTCGACATCCCAGGACAGGTCCGAAACACGCAGCCGAAGCGGGCGGTGGGCGGCTTTGACGCCCAGCTGCTCGAGGCCAACGCTCAGGTCGCTGTGGGCTTCAGCCACCCGTCGTTCAAGGGATTCGATCACTCCTGGCGAAATCTCACTGCGCAGTCCCCACAGCGTTGCGGTCGGGTGGATGTCCATGTCCGCGACGCGGCGTTCGAGCGATTCGTCCACCGCATCGGCACGAAATACGCTGCCCGAGCCATCGAGGTTCACCACTTCGCCGGGCAGGATACGTTCCCAGCTACCGTCAGCAACCCGTGCGGAGAGGATCTGGTTGAACAGGAAAGACCGCGCCGCTGAGATTGCAATACTGCGCTTGTCGCGCTTGAGGCGCGCCCCCGCAAACAGCCGCCGCGCGAGATCGAGGTTGGCCCCGTCGCGGCCGAATCGCTGCGGACCGAAATAATTGGGCAGGCCGCGAGCGGCTATGCTCGCGAGGCGCTCGTCGACAGTCTGCCGCATCCCGCCCGCGTCAGGCGTGCGGAGCGCGATGCGAAACGCGTTGCTCTTGTGAGCACCGCGCCGCAGCTTCCGTTGATGGCGGTGAATGCCGAGAATCACGGCACCGTCGGCAGCGAATGACGCCCAGTCGGCGGCCCCGTGGCCGGGCACGCTGAACCACTGCCGGGTGACGGCGTGGCGATCTTTCATGCCCGCATAGCCGACATCCGCCGGTCGCACACCGGCATGCCTCGCGAGCTGACGCGCCACCCAGTCCGTGTTGGCGGCCGTCTTTTCCACCCACAGGTAGTCGTGCTCGCCCGAGCCGCTGAACTCGAAACCGAGATTTTCGACAACCTGGAAATCGGACGGCCGGTCGCGAATCGTCGCGGCAAACAGCGGCGCGCCATGCGCGCGGGCCCACTCCGGAAGTGCGCCTGTGTTTATTGACAAGGGGGCCTCAGTCGCCGCTACCGGCGTCGGGAACGACCTGGTAGAAAGTTTCACTGCGTCCTATCAGCCCGAGATCGGTGCGGGCACGTTCTTCAGCCGCTTCGAGACCCTGCTTGAGATTCACCACCTCCGCGTCGAGCGCCGCGTTGCGGTCGCGCAGACCCTCATTCATGGCTCGCTGTTCCGCTACCGCGGCGCGGAGCTTCATCGTCTTGCGGTAGCCGCCCTCAGACAGCCACAGCTGCGCCTGCATCAGCACGGCAACGGTGCCGAGCACTATCAGCAGCCAGCGCAGGTTCGACAAGTGATATCCCCGATCTTTAAGTTATTGCGCCTTCACGGAGAACGCATTACGACCAGCGTAGCGCGCGTTCCCGCCCAATTGCTCCTCGATGCGCAGCAGCTGGTTGTACTTGGCGATGCGGTCCGATCGCGACAACGAGCCCGTCTTGATCTGCGTTGCCTGCGTGCCCACCGCTATATCGGCGATCGTGCTGTCCGAAGTCTCCCCGGACCGGTGCGAGATCACCGCAGCGTACTTTGCATCCACTGCCATAGTAATGGCATCAAGAGTTTCAGATAAGGTACCGATCTGGTTGGGTTTTATCAATATCGCATTTGCAATTTTTTCGTCGATGCCTCGCGACAGTATCGCGGTATTGGTGACAAACAGGTCATCGCCGACAAGCTGTACCCGCTCGCCCAGGGCGTCGGTCAGCACGCGCCAGCCTTCCCAGTCGCTCTCGTCCATGCCGTCCTCGATGCTGATGATCGGGTAACCGTCTGCGAGTTCGGTGAGAAACTCGCTGAAACCGGCAGCATCGAACTTGCGTCCTTCGGACGCGAGATTGTATTGACCGTGCTCGTAGAACTCGGAACTGGCGACATCGAGGCCGAGCAGGATATCGTCGCCGGCGCTAAAACCGGCCTTTTCGATCGCCTCCATGATGGTGTCGAGCGCGGCACGATTCGACGGCAGATCGGGCGCGAAGCCGCCCTCGTCGCCAACCGCCGTGTTGAGCCCTTTACCGCGCAGCACCGCCTTCAGCGCGTGGAAGATCTCGACTCCATAACGCAATGCTTCGGAAAACCCGGGTGCACCGACGGGAAGGATCATGAACTCCTGGATATCCACACTGTTGTCGGCGTGCGCACCGCCGTTGATGATGTTCATCATCGGCACCGGCATGGTCGTATCGCCGCCGAGATGACGGAACAGTGGCGTGCCGCTCGACTGAGCCGCAGCCCGGGCCGTGCCCAGCGACACCGCGAGCAATGCGTTGGCGCCGAGGCGCCCTTTGTTCTCGGTACCGTCGAGTTCGATCATGCATTCGTCGAGGCCGCGCTGATTCTCGAAGTCTTTTCCGACCAGCGCGTTGCGAATCTCCCCGTTGACGTTTGCAACGGCGTTCTTGACACCTTTGCCGAGATAGCGCGACTTGTCTCCGTCGCGCAGTTCGACCGCTTCGCGTGTTCCTGTCGAAGCGCCGGACGGCACCGCCGCTCGCGCCATGGTGCCGTCTTCAAGGGTAACGTCCGCCTCGACCGTGGGGTTGCCGCGCGAATCGAGAATCTCCCGACCGCGAATTTCGCTGATCCTGATCATTTCTGTGTCCCTGGACAATTACTCGGCCAGCCCGAGCTCCGTTTCGAGATAACCGCGTTGTTTTACATTCGTGTCGATCGAGACGAGAGCCTCGAGCAGGTTGGCCATATGCGCGAGCGGCATGGCGTTCGGTCCGTCCGACAGCGCTTCCTCGGGATTCGGATGCGTCTCCATGAACAGCCCCGCGATACCCACGGCGGTCGCCGCGCGCGCGAGCACGGGGATGAATTCCCGCTGTCCACCGGACGCCGATCCCATGCCACCGGGCAACTGCACGGAGTGCGTCGCATCGAATACCACCGGACAACCGGTGCCGCGCATCACGGCAAGGCTGCGCATATCCGAGACGAGGTTGTTATAGCCGAACGAGAAGCCGCGCTCACAAACCATGATGCTGTCGTTGCCGGTCGATTTCGCCTTTTCGACGACGTTCTGCATCTCCCACGGCGACAGGAACTGGCCCTTCTTGATATTGACAGGCTTGCCCGTGCCCGCGACGCGCAGGATGAAATTCGTTTGCCGGCACAGGAACGCCGGTGTCTGCAATACGTCCACGACCTCGGCAACCTCATCCATGGGCGTATCCTCGTGCACGTCCGTCAGCACCGGCACGCCGACCTGGTCGCGCACTGCCCCGAGGATGCGGAGCCCTTCGTCCATGCCCGGGCCGCGGAAGCTGCCGGCCGAGCTGCGGTTCGCCTTGTCGAAGGACGACTTGTAAATGAACGGCACGTCCAGCTTCGCGCAGATCTCCTTCAACGCGCCGGCAGTGTCGATCGCCATGGCCTCGCTCTCGACGACACAGGTTCCCGCGATCAGGAAAATCGGCCGGTCGTTGCCGGCCTCGAAATGCGTCAGCTTCATGCCTCGGCGACCCTGGGTAGCTCCCCTTCGTGGTGCCGTCGCGCCGCCGTGATGAACCCCTTGAACAGCGGGTGGCCGTCACGCGGATTGGACGTAAATTCGGGGTGGAACTGGCTGGCCAGAAACCAGGGATGCCCTGGAATCTCGACCATCTCGACCAGATTGTCTACGGACAGTCCGGAGAAGCGGATGCCGGCCTCCTCCAGCTGCGCACGGTAATTGTTGTTGACTTCGTAGCGGTGCCTGTGACGCTCCTGGATTGAACTGTCGCCATAGGTCCGCGCCGCCAGCGAGCCCTCCGTCAACAGTATCTCCTGCGCTCCGAGTCGCATCGTGCCGCCCAGTTCGGACTGTTCGTCACGCTGTTCCACATCACCGCTCGCGGTCTGCCATTCCGTGATCAGGCCAACGACCGGATGCGGCGTGGACCTGTCGAATTCCGTACTCATGGCACCGCCCAGCCCGGCGAGATTGCGGGCAGCTTCGATAACGGCCACCTGCATGCCGAGGCAGATACCCAGATACGGGATACCATTCTCACGCGCGAACTGAACGGCGCGGATCTTGCCTTCTATGCCCCGGTCGCCGAATCCGCCTGGCACCACGATACCGTCCATCGCGCTCAGGCAGTCGGTCCCGTGCTCGAGGATGTCCTGCGCCTCGATGTAATGGACATTAACGCGTGTCTCGGTGTGGATGCCGCCATGCAGCAGCGCCTCGGAAAGCGAGATGTATGAGTCCTTTAGGTCGACATACTTGCCCACCATCGCGACGTCGACCACGCCCGTCGGGTTGCGCTTTGCGTCGACGATCGCCTGCCATTCACTGAGATTGGCCGGCGGCAGGTCCAGTCGCAGCTGCCTTGCGACGATGTCGTCGAGAGCTTGCTCGTGCATCATCTCGGGGATCTTGTAAAGATCGTCGACGTCGTAGGCCGAGATGACGGCGGCTTCCTGCACGTTTGTAAACAACGCGATCTTCTTGCGCTGCTCATCGGGTAACGGCTGCTCCGAGCGGCAGACCAGGATGTCGGGCTGGATACCGATCGAGCGCAGCTCCTTCACCGAGTGCTGCGTCGGCTTGGTCTTGATCTCAGACGACGTCGCGATGTACGGCACGAGAGTGAGGTGCACGTATACGACACGATCGTGACCGAGTTCCACGCCCATCTGGCGTATCGCCTCGAGAAATGGCAATGACTCGATATCGCCCACCGTGCCGCCGATCTCGACGAGGCAGATGTCGGCGTCACCAGCTCCGCGCCGCACGCTTTCCTTGATTTCGTCCGTGATGTGCGGGATCACCTGCACGGTCGCGCCGAGATATTCGCCGCGCCGCTCCTTGGCGATCACGCTCTCGTAGATCCTGCCGGTCGTAAAGTTGCTGTTGCGGCCCGTAACCGTGCGCACGAAGCGCTCGTAGTGGCCAAGGTCGAGATCGGCTTCCGTACCGTCATGGGTAACGAAGACCTCGCCGTGCTGGAACGGGCTCATGGTGCCGGGATCGACATTCAGGTAAGGATCCAGCTTTATCATGCTGATCGACAGGCCGCGCGCTTCGAGAATCGCACCCAGGCACGCCGAGGTAATGCCCTTGCCGAGGGACGACACCACCCCGCCGGTGATGAATACATACGATGTCATGTGTGAGCCCGGTTGCTCCTGCGGCGGGAAAAGATAAGGGCTGGATACAAAGCACATGTCTGGGTGCTTCTTTCCAACCCTCTGGATGTCGCGCCGTCGTTGGATAAAAGACGGTTTTAAAAGTTAACAGATCGCCTCTGGCGAAACAACGACAACGGCTCCCTGTTCAGTGCAGTTCAGGTCGTTCATCCCAGCATACCGCCGTACCGGGCTCGCTTACCGCGTCGGCCGCGATCCAGAGGTCTGCGACGGCTACCAGCTGCTCGCCGGCGTAGACGAGCGGCAGGCGCTCCCGCATCCAGGGAACCACGCCTTCTTCTTGAAGCAGTTTCTTGATTTTCTTCGTATGTTTTTGACCTGCAAGCTTTATTTCCTCTCCCCCTCTGCGCGTGCGCACGGAGAGTCCGCGCTCGACAATCGCGCCGGACATTCCCCGGGGGGCCCCCGGCGCAAGACGCAAGACGCCCATGCCCGGGCCCAGCGAGACCGGCGCAGCGACAAACGGCTGCCCCTCAGGCGGCAAGATTGGCTCAGAAAGCGGCGGCAGCAGGTAGAGATTGCCGCGATAGCGTCGAACTGCCGCGCCCTCCCACTCAACCAGGGGCTGAGCATCCTCTCGGGCTCTTGGCACGCTGTCCAGCACGGTGGCGAGTCGGGCGGCGCCCGGCGCGGGCAAGCCTGCTTGTCGGACGGCGTATCGCAGCAGGTTGCGTTGCCGGGCGTCGGAGAGCGCCAGCAATCCTGCGATATCGATTCGGGCAGCCCGGCCGCCGACACCCTGCAGGTCGATCGCAGCAAGTTCATCGAGCATGAGCGCTGCTTCGGCGGCAAGGCCCGCACTGCGGGCGAGCCGTTCGACGACGCCCGGCCAGCGCTGATCGAGCTCCGGCAGTACTTCATGCCGCAGGTAATTGCGATCAAAGCGCAGATCCTCATTGGAGGGGTCGTCAATCCAGCACAGCTCGTGCTCCGCCGCGTAGGCTTGCAGCGCGTCGCGCGAGACGTCGATGAGCGGCCGCACCAGCCAGCCTGCCGCAAATCGCGTCAGCAGCCCGATGCCGGCGAGGCCGGCGGGACCGCTGCCCCGCATGAGGTTCAACAACAATGTCTCGGCCTGGTCGTTGCGATGATGCGCGCTCAACAACCAGTCCCCATCAGCTGTGTGCCGCGCGAGCGCACTGTAGCGTGCCGAGCGCGCAGCAGCCTCGAGGCCACCGCCGCCGGCCGGGTCAACCGATACCGTCTCCGCAACGTATTCGATGCCGAGTGTGCCGGCAAGCTTTCGGCAGTAATCGTTCCAGCTGGCGGACTCGGGGTGCAGCTGATGATCGACGTGCACCGCCAGCAGCGACTTGCCATGACGCTCCCGCGAAACCGCCAGGGCGTGCGCGAGCACGGCGGAATCGAGCCCGCCGCTCAATGCGATTACATATCGATCGGGCCTGTTGCCGGCGGTCTCGAGCGCATCGAGACGCTCCAGGAGAACCTCGGGGCCGAACGTCACGCCTCTTTGAATTCGCCGAATCCGGCGAGCCGTCTCTGGCGGTTCTCGAGTAGCTGGTCGGCCGATACGGAGTCGAGTTCGTCCAGCGCCTTGATCAGCGCGTTGCGGATAACTTCCGCGGCCTCGGCCGGATTGCGGTGCGCGCCGCCGAGCGGCTCCCGCAGCACCTCGTCGACGAGACCGAAGTTGTTGAGGCTGGAAGCGGTGATGCGCATGGCTTCGGCCGCCTCCTGTGCTTTCTCCGCGCTTTTCCAGAGGATGGATGCGCAGCCCTCGGGCGAAATAACGGAATAGATGCCGTATTGCAGCATCAGCAGCTTGTCGGCGACGCCGATCGCAAGCGCGCCGCCGGAACCGCCCTCGCCGATGACGACGCTGATGATAGGCGTCTTCAGGCCCGCCATCAGGTACAGGCTGTACGCGATCGCCTCGCTCTGGCCGCGCTCCTCGGCACCGACCCCGGGATAAGCGCCGGGCGTGTCGATGAACGTCACCACCGGCAGCGAAAATTTTTCAGCGAGCCGCATCAGCCTTTGCGCCTTGCGGTAACCCTCCGGTTTCGGCATGCCGTAATTGCGTCGCACCCGCTCCTTGGTATCGCGCCCCTTCTGGTGACCTATGAACATGACAGCTCGCCCGTCGATACGGCCGACACCGCCGATGATGGCCGGGTCGTCCGCATACATGCGATCGCCGTGCAGCTCCTGGAAATCCGGCGACAGGATCTCCAGGTAATCGGCCGTGTAGGGCCGCATGGGATGCCTCGCTACCTGCGCGATCTGCCAGGCGCTCAGCTTCGAGAAGATGCTCTTCGTGAGCGCCTCGCTCTTCGCCCGTAAGCGCGAAACTTCCTCGTTGATATTGATTTCGGAGTCGTCACCGACGAAACGCAATTCCTCGATCTTGGCCTCGAGTTCGGCAATCGGCTGTTCGAAATCCAGGAATTTCAGATCCATAGCGGAGTCTTCGGTAGCGCGTCGTATAGGCGGATTCAAGCCGGCAAAGTGACTCTACATGATTTCTCGGCCGGGTGCGTACAGCAACCGGACGTTGTTACTGCCGAGGAGTTCACTCAGCTTGTCGCGCAGCTCCCGGCTCGGGCGCACCGACCACTCGGCGCCGAGTTCGAGCCGTGCTTTCGCGTCGTCGCCGAAATACTGCACCGCAACCTCGCAGTTTCCTTCCCGGTACGGCAACAGCACGTCGTGCAGTTTCATCAACAGCTGTTCTCCCTGACCGTTCGGCGCCAGCCGCAGCAACATGCTCTTTGCCCGGCTCTCGATGACGCGATCGATATGCAGCACGTTCTTCACGTTTACCGACCATGCGCCGATAAAGTCGTCGTAGCGCAGAGGGCCGCTCACGACCACGATCTCGTCCTTCACCAGCAGGTGCCGGAACTCCTGGAAAGCTTCGCCGAACAGGCTGACTTCCATTCGACCGCTATCGTCATCCAGCACGACGCTGACACGATTGCCGCGTTTGCGAACGTCGACGACCAATCCGGCAATCGTCACCTCGCGTCGTGATTGCGAGTAATCTCGCTCGCCACGAGCCGACTGCGGCGGTGGCTCCGCCGCAAGATCGGCGAGATTGCCATCCACGAAACAGCGCGCGTCGGCGCGCACCGCGTGGAACGGGTGTCCGGTCAGGTAAAGTCCGAGCGCTTCCTTTTCGCTGCTGAGAAGCAGGCGCTCGGGCCATTCGTCCATTTCCAGGGAAGCCTTATCGTCGTCCGGCTCCGGCGGCGCCTCGAGGCCGAACATATCATTCTGGCCGGCCGCCACCGCACGCGCGTACTGATCGGCACTCTTGAGAGCCTCCGGTACCTGGTGCATCAGGGCGCGGCGCGACTGACCGAAATCATCCATCGCGCCGGACTTGATCATTGCCTCGAGCGCACGCCGATTGACCCTGTCATGATCGACCCGGCGACAGAACTCGGACAGGCTGCTGTAATCACCGTTCGCCTCGCGCTCGGCGATCAGGGCTTCTACCGCCGATCGTCCGACTCCCTTGATCGCGCCGAGCCCATAGAGAATCGCCCGGTCGCCGGCCACGCTGAAATGGTAGGTCGAACGATCGACGCTCGGCGCTGCGAGTTCCAGGCCGAGCTTGCGGCAGTCGTCCTTGAGCGTCACCAACCGGTCGGTGTTGTCCAGGTCTGCGCTCATTACCGCCGCCATGAATGCGGCCGGATAGTGCGCCTTCAGGTACGCGGTCTGGTAGGACAGAACCGCGTAAGCAGCAGAATGCGACTTGTTGAACCCGTAACCTGCAAATTTCTCCATCAGGTCGAAAATGCGTGTCGCTGTCGGCTCGGCCACGCCACGCTCCGTCGCGCCCGACATGAAGATCTCCCGCTGTTTCGCCATCTCCTCGGGCTTCTTCTTGCCCATCGCACGCCGCAAGAGATCGGCGCCACCCAGGGTGTAACCGGCCAGCACCTGCGCGATCTGCATGACCTGCTCCTGGTAGAGGATCACGCCGTAGGTTTCTTCGAGTACGGGTTTGAGGTCCGGATGCAGGTAGTCGATCTCTGCCTGATTGGACGAGTGCTTGCGGGCAATGAAATCGTCGACCATGCCTGAGATCGCCGAACTGGTCGGGCCGCAGGCGCTTGATGAGATCGCGCATACCGCTCGACTCGAGCTGGAACACCGCGGCAGTCTGCGTGCTTTGCAGCAACCTGAACGTCTCGGCATCGTCCATCGGCACGCGGCTGATGTCGAGCGATTCGTCCGGGTAGGTCGCATTGACGATGCGTTCCGCCCAATCGATGACCGTGAGCGTCTTCAGGCCGAGGAAGTCGAACTTGACGAGGCCAATCGCTTCGACATCGTCCTTGTCGAGTTGCGTGACCAGGCTGCTGCCGCCGTCTTCACAATAGAGCGGCGCGAAATCGGTGAGTTGATCCGGTGCAATCACAACACCACCGGCATGTTTGCCCGCGTTCCTGACCAGTCCCTCGAGCGACTTCGCGAGGTCGATGATGGCGGTCACCTCCTCGTCGTCGCGGTACATGGTCGCCAGTTCATCGGACTGCTCCAGTGCCTTGTCGAGCGTCATGCCGATTTCGAAAGGCACCAGCTTGGCGATGCGATCGACAAAACCGTATGGCTGGCCGAGCACGCGCCCCGTGTCGCGGATGACGGCCCTCGCCGCCATGGTGCCGAACGTGATGATTTGCGCGACGCGATCGCGTCCGTAGCGCTCGGCGACATACTCGATGACGCGATCGCGCCCTTCCATGCAGAAGTCGATGTCGAAATCCGGCATCGAGACGCGCTCCGGGTTCAGGAATCGCTCGAAAAGCAGGTCGTGTTCGAGCGGGTCAAGATCAGTAATGCCGAGCACCCAGGCCACCAGCGAGCCTGCACCGGATCCCCGGCCCGGACCCACGGGAATCTCGCTGTTGCGCGCCCAGCGAATGAAATCGGCGACGATCAGGAAGTAGCCCGGGAAACCCATGCCGCGGATGACCCTGAGTTCGGTCTCCAGGCGCTCGAGGTACGGGGCCCTGAAGGCGTCGCGTTCATTGGTCGCGATATCGCGCGTCGCGCATATCTCCTCAAGTGCCTTTTCGAGTCCACGTCTTGCCTCGGCCTCCAGGAACTGCTCTTCCGTCTGGCCTTCCGGCACGGGGAAGGCAGGCAATACGCTCTCGCCGAGTTTCAGGTCCAGGTTGCAGCGTCTGGCGATCTCCAGCCCGTTTTCGACCGCCTCCGGCACGTCGGAAAATAATTCGATCATCTCGGCCGATGATCGCAGGTACTGCTGGTTGCTGTAGTGATGGGGCCGGTCCGGGTCCGCAAGTCCCCGGCCGTCGTGAATACACACCCGGGCTTCGTGCGCATGAAAATCCTCTTGCTCGATGAAACGCACGTCATTGCTCGCGACGACCGGTACGGCCTGCTCGCTTGCCAGCAGCAGACTCGCCTGTACGCAGCCTTCTTCGTCGCCGCGGCCGGTCCTGGTGAGTTCCAGGTAATAGCGGTCGTCGAATATGTCACGCCAGGCGACGAGCCGCTGCCGCGCTTCATCCAGGTGCCCGACGAGCAGCGAATGGCCGACGTCGCCGTGCAACCCTCCCGACAATGCGATGAGGCCTTCACAGCTATCCCTGTCCAGCCACTCGCGTCGGATCATCGGCTCACCGCGAATCCGGCCCTCGAGGTACGCGCGCGAAATGATGCGGCACAGGTTGCGGTAGCCGTGATTGTCCTGGCAAAGCACGATCAGCGTGAACGCCCGGCCCGGATCGTCCTCATTCGCGATTCGCAGGTCCGCACCGATGATGGGCTTGACGCCCGCCGCTATCGCCCGTCTGTAGAATTTCACCAGCCCGAACAGGTTGTTCCTGTCCGTCATGGCAACCGCTGGCATGCCATCCGCGGCCGCTTTCGTCATCAATGCCGGAATGCGTACCGTGCTGTCCACGAGTGAATACTCGGTGTGGACGTGCAGGTGCACGAACGACGAAGCGCTCACCGCAGCGCCCTCACCGGTGAAAAACTGCGCCGATGCTCGGGGCACGGCCCGTGTTCCCTGAGGCGCGCGCGGTGCAACTCGGTACCGTAGCCCTTGTGACGCGCAAACTCGTAGTTGGGATAACGTGCATGCATCGCAACCATCATCCTGTCGCGCGCGGTTTTCGCAATGATCGAGGCCGCGCTGATCGATTCGATCCGGGCATCGCCTCCGACGATCGCGAGTCCGTCGATGCTGCCATCGCGAAAGCGGAGGTCCGGCAGGCGGTTGCCGTCGACGTGCACCGCTCGCGGCACAACGGCGAGGCCGAGGATGGCACGGCGCATCGCAAGCATGGTTGCGGATAGTATGTTCAGGGCGTCGATTTCCGCGCGGTCCGACCAGGCCACCGACCAGCAAAGGGCGCGGCTCTTGATCACCGCTTCCAGCGCATCCCTGCGGGCTGCGGAC
This sequence comes from Gammaproteobacteria bacterium, assembly GCA_009937505.1. Lineage (GTDB taxonomy): Bacteria > Pseudomonadota > Gammaproteobacteria > Steroidobacterales > Woeseiaceae > UBA1847. The sequence goes on along the minus strand of JAACFJ010000036.1, from coordinate 2,605 downwards.
AACTTCTTGGAGTCACGCAGACCGGCAATCGGTCGCTGCGCATGCAGAATCACAGCCGCCGCCACGACCGGTCCGGCCAGCGGCCCGCGTCCTGCCTCATCGACGCCTGCGACGAGATCGGGTAAGAAATCTGCTTGCAGTTGCTGCATTGTCGGTGTGTGAGCCCGGCTATCCCTGTGCTGTAAGGCTTATCAGCGCGTCGGCTGCGCGCTCGTTCGAATTCATCGCCAACTCGGTCCGCAGTTTAGCAAATCTCGCCTTGATGACCGCGCAACGTTCGGGATCATCGAGCAGGTCCATAACCGCTCCGGCTATTCTGGCAGGGTCCGCATCACCCTGGATGAACTCGGGAATCAATGACTCGCCCGTCAGCAGGTTGGGCAGCGTGAAATGCTTGACCTTTACCAACCGGAATACCTTCGTGATCAACGCCGTCAATGCGGAAACGCGGTATGCGGCCACCGTCGGCTTGCCGAGCAATGCCGACTCCAGCGCTGCCGTTCCCGATGCCAGCAGCACGAAATCCGACGCCGACATCGCCTCGATCGAACGCCCGTCAATGATCGTGAAGCGGTCGGCAACTGCATGCTGCCGCAGGGATGCCTCGATGACCGGCCGCAATTTCGGTGCGGCGACCGGCGTGACGAAATGCACGTCTTGCTCCCTGGCTGCTATCGTCGCGGCGGTCGCGGCGAAAACCGGCGCAAGCTGTGTCACCTCGCTGCTGCGGCTTCCCGGCAGCATCGCTATGATTCTCGCTTCCATCGGCAGAGCCAGCTCGCGGCGCACGACCGTAACGTCGGCGGAGGGCGAAAGCGCGTCCGCTTTCGGGTGACCGACGAATACGGCATCCATGCCCTGCTCTGCGTAAATCGCCGGCTCGAACGGGAGGATACAGATGACGCGATCGGCCGCCCTGCGGATCTTGTGGATGCGCCCTGCACGCCATGCCCAGATTGACGGACTGACGTAGTGAATCGTGCGAATGCCCGAGGTTTTCAGAGCAGCCTCCAGGCCCAGATTGAAGTCCGGCGCGTCGATTCCGACAAAGACGTCGGGCGGCGTTTCGCGCCAACGCGCTATCAACGAGCGTCGCAACCGCAATAAACGCGGCAGGTGTTTCAATGGCTCCACAACGCCCATGACCGCGAGTTCCTCGGCATCGGCCCAGCGCTCGCAGCCGGTTGCAACCATCTCCGGGCCGGCGACGCCTTCGAACACGGCGTCAGGTATTCGTCGCCGGACAGCCGCTATCAGTCCCGCCCCGAGCAGATCGCCCGACGACTCGCCAGCAACCAGTCCGACGCGCAAGGGCACAGGTTCAGCGGATAATGCCGCGCTCGGACGTGCGCAGCGTATCCAGAAAGACGATGAGTTCGGGTTGCGAATCGATCAGCTTTTCGATTTCGGCAATTGCATCGGCGAGTTTCAGACCTTTGCGGTACACGAGCCTATAGGCGTTCTTGATATTGCGAATCTGCTCCTCGCTGAAATCGCGACGCTTCAGTCCTTCGCCGTTGATTCCGCGCGGGACCGCGGGCTGGCCGGAGACCATCGTATAGGCCGGCACGTCCCGGTTAACGCCTGAATACATGCCGAGAAACGCATGTGGACCTATCTTCGTAAACTGGTGCGCGCCTGAAAAGCCGCCGAAAATAACCCAGTCGCCGACATGCACGTGACCCGCAAGCGTCACGTTGTTGGCCATGATCGTCTTGTTACCCACGACGCAGTCGTGCGCGATATGCACGTACGCCATGATCCAGTTATCGTCGCCGAGGATGGTATCGCCGAGGTCCTGCGTGGTCCCGCGGCTGATGGTGCAGAACTCGCGGATTGTATTGCGGTCGCCGATCTTCAGCCGGGTCGGTTCGCCGCGGTACTTCTTGTCCTGCGGGTCGTCACCGATCGATGCGAACTGGTAGATATGGTTGTCGTGCCCGATCGCAGTGGGGCCGTTGATAACGACGTGGCTATCGATGCGCGTGCCGCTGCCAATGGTCACGTCGTCGCCTATGACCGCATAGGCCCCGATTGCGACGCCCTCGTCGACGTTCGCGCCCTTGGAAATAATCGCCGTCGGATGAATTGTGCTGCTCATCGTTATTTACTTGCCGGCCTTTTCGAGTTTACGCACGCGCTCGACAAGCTGGTCGAGTCGCCGGAAACGGGCGACCTTGCGGCCCCACTCCCTGGCTGGCTCCGCAGTGAAGGTACCGGCATAGACTCCGGGCTCCGTGATGTTTTTGGATATTACGGCTTTGCCGCTGACCACCACATCGTCGCAAACCGTGATATGGCCGACGATCCCTGACTGCCCGGCGAGCATGCAACGTTTTCCGACCGTCGCACTTCCCGAGATACCGCTCATCCCTGCCACCGCGGTATGTGCGCCAACGTGCGCGTTGTGCCCAATATGGCACAGATTGTCGATCCGCACGCCGTCCTCGATAACCGTGTCTTCGATAGCGCCGCAATCAACCGTCGTGTTGGCGCCTATCTCAACGTCGTCGCCGATGCTCACGCCGCCGAGTTGCGGCACCTTGATCCAGCCTGCCGGCGTCATCGCATTGCCGAATCCGTCGGACCCGATCACGGCACCGGG
>JAACFJ010000153.1 GCA_009937505.1 Gammaproteobacteria bacterium | reverse complement strand
GCTACAGCCGCGAGGCCATGTCTGCCGAGAGCGGCAACCTGTTTTTCGGCGCCAGGGCCAACATCTACCTGAAACAGCTGTCGCGCGTTAGCGTGCGCTTCGGCGACATCACCGATTCGGAAGAACTGTTCGACGCCATCCGGGATGCGGACTTCCGGACCGACGAGGGTGCGGGTCTCGACCTGGGTCTTCTTTGGGTCGCCGACAATTACCAGCTCGGCGCGCAGGTGACCAATATCAATGAGCCGGTATTTCGGTTTCCCGACGTCAATCTCGAGGCGTATAACAGCGTCGAGGCCATTCAGTTTCTGGAAAGCGACGCGATCTACACGCTGGATCGCCAGCTAAAGCTGGAAGCATCGATATTCACGACGGACCGGCGCTGGTCGGCACACCTGGGCTACGACGTGGACCCGGTGACCGAGCCGATGGGTGACCGCTTCCAGTGGTTTACGCTCAGCGGTGGCTTAACCACCAACAGCTGGTGGATCCCGTCCGTCCGTGTCGGTTACCGACAGAATCTCGCCGGTACCGAGCTCGGCTACGTCAGCCTGGGAGCGACGCTCTTCAAGTACGTGAACATCGACATCGCGTCAGCGCTGGACACCGTAAGGATAGACGGCCAGAAGCTGCCGCAAGGCCTGATGGCCAGCATCGGATTCGAGATCAGCTGGTAGCCGATCGGCGCTGCCCTACTCGGCGGGCGTTTCCCCGTGCTCGTGATGGTGCAGGTCCGGCTCGACGTGCGGCAGGTGATGCTCGAATTCTTCCGTAAGATGTTCCGCGTTGCGAATCCAGCTGCAGGTCTCGCAGGTGCAGGTCGTCTCGTCGTGCCGCAGCTCGCTGTGCAGCGCTTCGACGAGTTTTACGCCTTCGCGCAATGAGTCGGCCAGTTCTTCAGTCGTCTTGTCGTCGCGGTGGACGAAGTCTTCCAGGCACTTGTCCCAGCCGCAGCCTCCGGATCCGTCACAGGTATGGCAGCGCTCACCGGTGGCCTCGAAGAAACTCTTGTGGGGGTAGTTTTCTTCCTCGATGAGTTGCCTGACGAGAATGCCGGGATACGTAAGCGCTTCTATTAGTTGTCGTCGCATGACCCTCTCCTATCAGCTCCACCCCCATACTAGGCGGAACGCCAGGTGCACTCAAGCGCATGCGGCGACCTGATCGTAGGTAATTGCCGTAGTTGAATTTTCCCGTTGTCGCTGCCGCATCAGTAGCGATACGTAAACTCCAGCCCGACCTGCCGCGGAGCGCTCGGCCACGCGATATCGGCCGGCAGGCCGATGAAGCGCGCCGCGAAGAACCACTCGATGTACTGCTCATCCAGAAGGTTGTTGACGAACAACCGGGCCGCCCACTTTTCCTTCTCCAGCGCGAAGCTCAGGTTCACGAGATCGTAGGCCGCCTGGGTATCCAGGTTGTCGAGCGTCCAGTAGGTCTTGTCGCGATGCTCGTAGTCGAGCCGGCTGACCAGATCGAGCGAACTCGATAGCGCAGCCGTGTGCTGCAGTCCGAGGTTCAGCGTCCACACCGGCGCGCCCGGCACCTTGCTGCCGAGTATTGCGTCCGCCGGTACGAGCACGCCCTGTATGTCCTCGTACTCCTTGATTTCGCTGTCCGTGTAGCCGAACGCAAAATCGACCTGCAGCGAATCGGTCGGTAACGCCGTCACCTCCAGCTCGCCGCCCCACAGCTCGCTCTTCGGAATGTTGATATTGGCCTGCGTGCCCGTCTGGTCGAACAGGAAAAACTGCTGGTCCGTGTAGTCCGTGAAGAACACGGACATGCCGCTGCGAAGGCGGCCACCGTACGCCGACCACTTGAGGCCCGTTTCGTAGCTGATCAGCGACTCCTGGTCGAACCCCGGCGCAAAGTTGCTGCCTTCCGAAAGGTTGTTGAAGCCGCCGGCGCGAAACCCTTTGCCCACCGTCACATAGCCGAGCAGCCCCTCGTGGAAACTGTACGCAAGACTGGCCTTCGGCTGCAGCTCCGTGAATGTTTCGCTGCGACCCTGAGTCAGGTCTTCCGGCGTCTCCTCGTCGTAGCGAAACGCCAGCGTCAACTCGAGGTCGCCGGTCAGGTCGTAACTCATATTGCCGAATGTCGCATAATTCCTGAGCTTCAGGTCCTGTGCTGCCGGCGGGACGGGGAAGCCGAGAAACGTCGTGGCAAGAGAGCGAAAACGGTCCTGGTCGAAGAAGTAGGCGCCTGCGACCCACCGCAAGCGCTGGTCGGCATTGGACGTCAGGCGAAACTCCTGCGCGAGCGTCTGCGAATCGTCGATCACGATGATGTTGATCGCATCGACCAGGGTCTGGTCGAGGTCCTGGTCGTTCCCCGATTCGACGTCGGTATAGGAAGTGACCGAGGTGAGGGTTCCCCAGGAAAACTCATAGTCGATCTTGGCCGACAGCTCCGAGAACTCCACGAAAGACTCGCCAATGCGATTCGACTGGATCTCGTACGTGGGGTTGCCGAAGAAGATCGGCTCTGCGGGCGGCGGCAACGGCAGCACGCCCTCGCTGCCCGGCATGAAGTAACCGGAACCGCCCTGCTGGTCGGAGTATTGCCCCCGCAGGTCGATCGAGAGCCTGTCGGTGGGCCTGTAGAGCAGGCGGCCACGAAACGACTGCGATTCCTTGAAATCCACTAACTGGTTATCGAGGTAGGCGTTCTCCAGCTGACCGTCGCGGTCCTGGAGTCGCATTGCGGCCCGATACAGGAGTTTGTCGCTCCCCAGCGGCCCGGACGCATTTGCGGCAACAATGTAGTCGTCGCCCTCGGCCGCGGAAACGCGAAGACCGAACTCCGGGTCTGTGGCGGGCTGCCGCGTCGAAATCAGTATCGCCCCGCCTATCGCGTTACGCCCGTACAACGCGCCCTGCGGGCCGCGCAGGACGTCAACGCTCTCAATATCGAACAATTCCTGGGTGGTGAGCAGGTTATTCGTCGCACTGACGCCGTCGATGCGGTAGGACACGGGCGGCTGCCCGGTACCGCGGTTCTGCCGTACTCCGCGGATGACCAGCGTGCTGATTCCCACCTCCTGGTCGTCCGAGAACCGCAGGTTGGGAGTGAGCGCGGCGACGCCGTTGATGCGCTCAATGCGGTGGCGCTCGATGTCTGCCCGGGTGAATGCGGTGATCGAGTCCGGTATCGCGGAGAGTTTCTCGGCGCGATAGCGCGAGGTGACGATGATCTCCTCGATGCGCGGATCGGTCTCGTCAGTGGCCTGTGCGTGGCCGGCCTGCGGCAGCGAGCCGAGGAGCACGGGCAGCAGGCACAAAAGAATGCGTGGCACTCGATTATCGGTGTCTGGCAACGGTCTTTCCTTCTTGTGGTGTCGGGGAACGCCCGAGCGTCGCCCGGACATTTGCCCAGACGAGCAGGATTGTCAATAGGTGGAGGCCGCTAACGGAATACCGGTCAATTCAGCCTTATCGCACGACGCGCAAGAAACAGGATCATCAGCGTCATAAGGAACAATGGCGCGAGCAGTCCACCACCTCCACCGCCGGTCCCCTCGTTGACACCGACAATGACGGTGCGGGTAACGCTGCTCCGGTTACTCGCGCGATCTGCCACGCTGTACGTGATGGTCTGGGTGCCCACGACGGTCGAATTGATGCTGCCGGATACCTCGACCCTGTCCGTGATGTCGCCGTCGATATCATCCCGCGCCGTTGCCCCGGGATCTGTGTAGTCCTGGCCTGCCGGAATGTTCACGCTGGCCTCGCCCACCAGTTCGATCTCCGGTCCGATACGGTCACCCAGGCCGAGCCGGCCGATACCGTTGTTCGCATGGATCTCGAGCACGCCGGCGTCCACCCCGGCCAATATCAGGTCCAGTGACTCGTCGCTGTTGAAATCGATGATGACGCCGCTGCGCATTCCGGCACTGACGATCTGCTCGCGTGCCAGCGACAGATCGCCGTTCTGGGAGCCGCTGTACAGCTGGTGTACGCCTGCCTCGTTGATCGCAACTATGTCTACCCAGCCATCGGCATCGACGTCGCCCGTCACGAGAGCCGTAACCGGCGAAGCCCCGAAAGTCGGACCCGCTGCGAACTCGCCGCTGCCCTGCTGATACAGCACCTTGTTCCGCGGTGCGCTCATGTCACCACCGTCAGTCGCTACCAGCAGGTCTGCGGCACCATCCCCATTTAGATCGCTCGCGCTCACGTTGGCAACGCTGCCAAGGTCGAGCGAGGTAACGCTTGCGACAGTTCCGTCACCGTTGTTGTAGTTGAGTTCAACCCTGCGATCCGCCGCTAGAACGACGACAAAGTCCTGGTCGCCATCCTGGTCGAAGTCCGCGATGGCAAGGTCGCGCCCGGCGCCCGCCGCCAGTGGCGTCACATCGATTCCGCCCGCCGCGGCGCGGCGCAGCAGCGCCGTGCCTCCGGAACCCGTGACCAGGAGCTCGGAAACGCCGTCGTTGTCGAGGTCCGTCGCGAACAGGTCGCTGACATTTGCTATTCCACCACCCTGCAGGCTGTCGGCAATTCCGAATCCGCCGCTGCCGTCGTTGACGAAGACTTCGACTGACCGGCCGTTCAGGCCGCCGACCGCGATGTCCGGCGAGCCGTCGCCGTTCCACTCGAGTAATGCGACCGTAGACCCGCCGCTGTCGGGACCGAGGCTGATGCCGGGCGTCGTCACCGCGCGGTTTCCGTTGTTGAAAAAGACCACGGTCTCGGCGCCGGCCGTGACGATGTCCACTGCGCCGTCGCCGTCGAGGTCCCCTGCCTGCAGCGCGGTGCCGGGCACGTTGACGATCTGCGTGGGCCCTTCGCTGAACTCGGCGACCACGGCCATGCTTGCGAGGTCCTCGTTGTCGTCGGGGTTCGGGTCGTCCGCGGCAACAACACCAATCAGCGAGTTGTCGCCGTCGCCGTCCTGCACGCCTTGTACGCTGATCGTGAGCGACGTGCCCGTCGTGACGAGATCAACCGCACAGTTCATGGCCGGTGCGCTGGTTCCGTTATCCGTAACGATGCAGCCCTGTGGCGCCGTAACCGTCAGCGGTGGACCGCTCGTGATCCAGCCGGCGAAGAGCTGGCCATCCAGCAGGTCCGCGGGGCCTTTGTTCTCGATCTCAATATCCCAGCGGGCATCTTCGCCCACGGTAACCGG
>JAACFJ010000152.1 GCA_009937505.1 Gammaproteobacteria bacterium | reverse complement strand
GAATCCGGCTATTCCACTCTATGAACGCTGCGGATTCGGCAAGGTCGAGATTCGCCGCGGATATCACCTGATGGTCGCGATCCGGCCTTCCCAGCGCGTCTGAATGACCGGTATCAGTGAGAGCGGACATTCGCCCAGGTCGGGTGTCCGCTTTCCGCCCTAAAGCAGACATTGAGCTAGAATCGGTCTGAATGACTGCTAATGACCCTTAGCGGACGTTAAGTACATCCCAGAATTGACAGTTTTTCCTAACGACTCACAATTGATCTGAAAAAGGCAAACCTGACCAAAGTCAGGGACGCAAAGCCACGGGTCCTCGTCTCCTCTTTCCGGACCCAAGACAGCCGGGCTGCCGTCAACCCACGATGAAATGCAGTTGCAAGAGGAGGGAGTCATGAAGAGCAGAGTTCTTTTCCTGCTGGGAATCAGCGCCGTGCTGCTCGCCGGCTGTGGCAGCAGTGGTGGTGACGACGAGCCCGACGCCGTCGAGGCGCCACTAGTCATACTGGATAATTACAATTTCTTCCTCGGCAACCTGACCAACGGTGAGCTACTGACGGCAAATGTTGGCGGTGAGTTCACGGTCACGATCGACATGGATGATGGCTTGATTGCCGGCAACCTGGATCTCGATGTCGGTGCAAATAATACCGTGACGTTTCTGTCGTATCTCCTCCGCGCTGGTAACAGTTTCACTCTGACCATCATGAGCCCTGAGGGGTCGGAGCTGGACGGGACGTTTCGTGTGAGCGTCATGACTGACATTGAGGGCGCGTTCGGCGAGCCGCCCACAAGCGGTCTTCTTATGCTCAGTCCTCCCGATGTGCTGGAATTCTCGGTGGCCGTTCTTGCCGACGGCGTAGAGTTACGATCTATTGCCGGAGTGGAGCAATATACGTGGGAAGAATTCGCGGCTCTGCTCGACGACGAGCAGGCGGCGGGCTTTCGGCGCCAGGCAGCACTATCCGTCGGCGTGATCGAATTCCTCGTCGAGCAATTCTTCAATGTCGCCGGCATTCTCGATGACCTGGAGCTGGTGACGCTAAACAACCCGTATATCGAGACCTGCGATATGTTCACAGGCAGCCCGCCGCAAGGCGTCCTCCCGGAGGGCGAGCTCACGATAACCTGGCTCGGCTCCGGCGAACTCTCGGATGGTGATGACTTCACGTGGGCGTTCAACAATTGCTGGAGCCAGGACGACGAGGAATTGCTCCACGGTACGGTAACGCTGGAGGACTACACCGAGTCCGTAGATTTCAACACCGGCGTCCTGTTCAACATCGGCTTCGGCGGCCTGGGCGCCGGGGCGCCGGGCGGCGTGATTTTCGACCTCACCTTCTCGGAGACCGTTGAGGATCAGGGTGTATGGACGATACCGGCTGACGGCGTTATCACTGTCGGCGGCGGATTCGTGCTGAATATCCAACAGCCGTAGTAGCGCCAATACGCGCGAAGACCCGGCCGACAAATCGGGCTCCCGAGGACTGGCAGGTCCTCGGCCGGGCCTCAGTCGCCTGGCGTGAGAGACGAAGAGCGACCCGCTTCTGGCCGATAGCGGCCGTTCAAAACGAGGCTTTTCGACGGCTCTGAACGTCCGGTATCAGTGAGAGCGGACATTCGCCCAGGTTGGATGTCCGCTTTCCACCCGAAAGCTGCCATTGGGCTAGAATTGGCCTGAACGACTGCTAGTGACCCGAAGCGGTCGTTAACCCAATGGTCATTTTTCTTTGTAGGTTTACTAGTTCCTCTTGGAGCATTAAGTATGAACAAGCCGCTCGACCCGAGTCACATCATGCAAACAGCAACTGCTTTCTGGGCTTCAAAGGTATTACTCACGGCCGTAGAGTTTGATCTGTTTTCGACTCTTGGAAAGGAATCTATGACCGCTGTACAGCTCGGTGAATGCTTGGGTATACACCCCCGCGGCCGATTTGATTTCCTTGACGCACTGGTCGCCTTGAATTTTCTCGATCGAGATGGCGATGGGCCTGACGGGCAATATCGAAATACCCCCGAAACAGACGCCTTCCTGAATAAGGCTAATCCTGCATACATAGGCGGACTGCCCGAAATGCTAAACACGCGCCTCTTCGGGTTTTGGAATGAATTGGGAACCGCCCTCAGAACGGGAGAGGCTCAATCTGAAGCAAAGATACATGGCAAGCCGATATTTGAAGAATTGTATGCCAGTGAATCGAAGCTCGGGACATTTCTTGAAGCGATGACTGGTTTTCAATTCGCTAACTTTATGCAACTTGGCGAAAAATTTGATTTTTCCAAGTTCAATTCCGTATGCGACGTTGGTGGAGCATTGGCGCTGCTTTCTCGAACGGTAGCCACGGAACACGAGCATTTAATGTTCAAGACATTTGATTTGCCGCCAGTAGCACCACTCGCACAAAAGCAAATTGACGCGGCCGGTATGACGGATCGAATCACTGTTATCTCTGGTGACTTCTTCCAGGACGATCTACCCAAGGCTGACGTAATAACAATGGGTAACATCTTGCACGACTGGAACCTCGAGAAAAAGAAGGTCTTGATACAGAAAGCGTACGACGCGCTACCTTCCGGTGGCGCGTTAATTGCCGTCGAGAACCTAATCGATGATGCACGAAGAGAGAATGCATTTGGTTTGTTGATGTCGCTTAATATGCTGATCGAATTCGGAGACGCGTTCGATTACACGGCCGCCGATTTTCAAGATTGGTGTTCCGAGGTCGGTTTTTCAGACTTCGAGGTAATTCCTCTCGCCGGCCCAACCAGCGCGGCGGTGGCTTACAAAGCGCGCTAACGTCTGCTACTGGCCGTTAGCTGCCGGTCAAATGTTTCCGCGGAAACATTTCCTAGAATCTACTTTAAGTTTCGCGAATAGCGAGCATCACTCGATGCCTCGCCGGTGGCGGCTTCTGGCCGTTAGCAGCCCTTTTTATTAAGTTCTCTCAACGCCTCTGAATGGCCGCCATCGGAGAAAGCGGACGCTCAAGGACGTCGGCCAGCTGGGGGTCGGCTGTCGATCATAATTTCGTCGAGCTTTCTTTGAGCGCCTCTTAGATCAACAAGGTCACGCTGCTCAAGCATTTCACAGTCGTCGCGGACCATCTCAGCGATATCGACCGGATAGTGCCGACAGTCTTCGGGACGGACGTCATAGATATCACAGGTAAATTTCTTGCCGTCCGTCGATTTCTGCAGCCAGGGACAACGAGCAAAATAATCACCGGTTGCAGGGTCAATCCAGATCTTCTCATCTTGGACGTAGCGCGCTATGTCCGGTCGGTATGTCTCCCACCAATCGATCTCTTCTGCTGAAGCAGACAAACCATCATTGCCCCACTTCTCGCAACACTTGCCGCATGAGTTGCAGTTTTTCATTTGCCTAGAGTACAGGACACGATCGAAAAACACAGACGTTGGCATAAGACAGGGTTTGGGCGTTTCAGCGGGCTCCAGGGGGTGATTGAAGTGTGTGCGGGCTGTTAGCAAGAATCGCTTTTGGCCGTTAGCAGACGGTTGTTTCGAGCGTAATTCAGCGATCTGGACGTCAGCTTTCGGGAAAAGCTGACGTTCAATAGAATCGGCGCCCACGGGTGCGACGATAAGGGAGTTGCTTACGGTTGGCTGCCAATCTGGTAGATTTCTGCAGCCGGCCGTCGTCGCGACTGACGGAGATAGCCATTCCAGAGGAGGCATGCCCTTGACCATCAGCACTTTTTCGAGGACTCGATCGATTTGCCTCGCCCTTCTGCCCGCGATAATGCTGGCACTGCCGCTCGCTGCGGCTGACACACCGATCATCCAGCCGGGCGTGCCGGGCGAAGCGTCTCGCGAACTCGACGCCGACGAGGCGATCGCCATTGCCAACACCAGCTATTCGCCAGCGGATGCGCAATTCATGCACGACATGATCCCGCATCACCACCAGGCACTCGAGATGGCGGAACTCGTTGCGGATCGCACGAACCGTCCGGAGCTAATCGATGTGGCCGGGCGCATTAACGTCTCTCAGGGTGATGAAATCGAGTTCATGCAGCAATGGCTGCGCGAGCGCGGCGAGCACGTACCCGAGCCGACCGCCCACGACGCGATGCATATCTCGCACAAGATGGCGGGCATGGCCACACCGGAGCAGATGGCAGAACTCGCTGCATCAACGGGCACCGATTTCGACCGCCTGTTCCTGACGTTGATGATCACGCACCACGAGGGCGCAGTTACGATGGTCGAGGAACTGCTCGAGCAGCCGGGCGCGGCCTACGATCCGGTATTGTTCGAGTTCGTGACCGACGTCACCAACAGCCAGAGCACCGAGATCGAGCGCATGAATGTGCTGCTGGTGGGCCTGTCCTCCGATCCCCGCGCGGGGCTGGCTGCCGGCTTCGACGACGCTGGCCAGGCGATTTCGAACATGGAACTCGTGGCCTCGCTCGCCAAGCCGGCGGGTTTCTTCGACCCGAAAAACCCCGGCGCGCTGCCACCGATGCGGCTACAGGCGGAATCGGACGAGCCGGAAGACCCCGAGGCTGAGGAAGAGCCGGGCGAGGACGGCAAGGAAACCGAGGAGGAGGGCGAGGAGGAATACGAGCGCTACCCGCTGCTCAGTTTCTCCAATACCGACATGGCGTTCGCCAGCGACGTCCTTGTGGCCGGCAGCTATCACGGCTTCAATGTGTACCGGCTGCAGGATGGCGGTGTGCCCGAATTGATGAGCTCTATTGTCTGTCCGGGCGGGCAGGGCGATGTTTCCATCGTCGGTGATCTTCTCATCATGTCGGTAGAAGAGACTCGCGGACGGGTAGACTGCGGACTCCAGGGTATAAGCGAAGATGTCAGTGCGGAGCGCTTTCGCGGCATTCGCATTTTTGATATCAGCGACCTGACGCGGCCAATGCAGGTCGGCGCCGTGCAGACGTGCCGCGGCTCGCACACGCATTCCGTTGTGGCGGGGCCCGGTGATGACGGCAAGATTATTGTCTACAACTCCGGTACATCTTCGGTACGCGAGGAGGACGAACTCGAAGGCTGCGTCGACGAGTCGCCCGGCGACGACCGTACTGCGTTGTTTCGTATCGATATCGTCGAGATACCGGTCGACGATCCGGCGAAGGCGCGCATCGTCGATAGCCCGACTGTCTTCGCCGACCCGGAAACGGGCGTACTGGCCGGCCTCTGGCGCGGCGGCGACCATGGCGACGACACCCAGGAAACCTACCGGACCGACCAGTGCCACGACATCACGGTGTTTCCGGAGCGCAAGATTGCAGCCGGGGCTTGCTCCGGTAACGGTATTTTGTTCGACATCTCCGACCCGCTGAAGCCACAGCGTATCGACGAGGTCGTCGATCAGGGTTTCGCCTACTGGCACTCGGCGACGTTCAACAACGACGGCACCAAGGTCATATACACGGACGAGTGGGGCGGTGGCATGCGGCCGCGCTGCCGTGCCTACGACCCCCTCGACTGGGGTGCGGATGCTATCTACGACATCGTTGACGGGCAGCTGGAGGCTCGCGGCTACTACAAAATGCCGGCGCCGCAGGTCGACCAGGAGAATTGCGTTGCGCATAACGGCTCGATCATTCCCGTTCCTGGCCGTGACATCTTCGTACAGGCCTGGTACCAGGGCGGCATCTCGGTGATCGACTTCACCGATTCGGCCAGGCCGGTAGAGATCGCATTCTTTGATCGGGGGCCACTCGATGCCGAAGACCTGATTCTCGGTGGTTTCTGGTCGGCCTACTGGTACGGTGGCCGCATCTACGGTACGGAGATCGTCCGCGGACTCGATGTTCTGGCACTTCTGCCGAGCGAGCACCTGTCCGCAAACGAGATTGCGGCGGCCGAAATCGCCAACCAGGGTGATGTCTTCAACCCGCAACAGCAGTTTCGTGTGAGCTGGCCGGCCGAGCCCGTGGTGGCGCGGGCCTATCTCGATCAACTGAAGCGCGACAACGCACTGGAAGCGAACTACATCAATGATCTCTCAACGGCACTGGATCGCGCCGATGAGCAGCTAGGCGCCGGGACGCGCGATCGGGGGCTCGCCCGGACGCTCGAGCAACTCGCGTCGACGCTCGGTGAGGATACTGGCAGCGCGATTACCGCCGGGCGCCGGGTGGCACTCGCCGATACTCTGGACGGCATTGCCGCCCGCTTGCGCTGAATGTAGCCCTGACCCGATCGGGTGTGCGCCGGCTGTTCAGCCGCGCGCGATGGGCACGATGGTGTGGCCGCGGTGCTCCGTGCGCTGGTCAACAACGTAGGGCAGGACCTCGAAAATCTCGCCCGCCTCGTGCCGATGCTTCAGGTTTGTCCAGTACTCGGGCGTCAGCAGGTCGCCGTGATGCTCCAGGAACGCCTGCTTCGCATGCGCCTTGAAGCCGAGAAAGTCGATGAACTGTTCCGGGAAGATGTCATGCGGCCCCACGTAGAACCAGGCGCCGGGGCGCATCTCATCGATGTCGTCCCGCGGTTCGGGCATGCGCCGGAAGTTACAGTCGGTAACGAGGCATAGCTCGTCGTAGTCGTAGAAAATGACCCGCCCATGGCGCGAAACGCCGAAGTTCTTCAACAGCAGGTCGCCGGCGAAGATGTTGCTGAGTGCGAGATCCTTGATCGCCTGACCGTACTCGATCGCGGCGGCTGCGGCCTGTTCCTCGGTGGCGGTTTCGAGGTACAGGTTCAGCGGTATCATGCGGCGCTCGATGTAAGCATGCTCTATGACAAAGTCGCCGTCTTCTACGCGGCAGGTGGATCCGCATTCTTCGAGGAGGTCACTCAATAGCTCGGGCTCGAACCGCTCTCGAGGAAACCGCAGTTGCCTGAATTCCTGGGCATCGACGAGGCGTCCGGCACGGTCGCGCATGAACACGAGTTTGTACTTTTCCATGACGTCCGCGCGGCTGCCGGTCTTGGGGTAGTCGAACCTGTCCCGAATGACTTTGAATACGACGTCATAAGAGGGGAGGGTGAATACCTCCATGACCATTCCCTTGACGCCCTGTGCCCTGACCAACAAATCGTGCGAATTGCGCAAGTGCTCGAAGAACAGCCGATAACGCTCGGTCTTTCCCTGTTTGGCGCGTCCGAGCACGGTATAGATCTCGTCCATCCGCTTCCGCGGCATCAGCCGCTGCAGAAACCCCACGGTCGCGCCGACGTGTTCGAGGTCAACGTGAAAATACGAGCGTGTGAAACCGAACAGCATACTCACGTCATTGACGGAAAGTATTACAGCATCGACGAAGATGCCGTCATCGGAATTACGCAAGGCGATGACCAATGGCGATACCCAGTCGTCCCCGCCGATGCGTCCGACGATGAACGCGCGCGTCGCGCGATAGAACACCGGGACCAGTAGCTCGAGAATCTCCAGGTCCTGGTGCACGTTGCCTTCCTTGCAGTAGCCCTCGATTTCGGCCGCCACGAAGCGAATCGTCCGTTCGCGGTCCCGGTACGGTACCCGGAGGCTGAAGTCAGAAAGCACCTGGTCGATAACGAAGTGCAGCGCGCCGCGATTGTGATAGGTGCGCACGTCCTTTTCGTCGAGCGGTTTCTCGTCCAGCAGCACGTCTGCCGCAATGAACTCGACCCGCGGATCGACGCCGACGGTGTTGAATAAGCGTCGCGAGATTGAACTGAAGAATGTCTTGAAGAAGGCGTTGTCCGGGTACTCACGAATGAGTTCGGCATAGCGCTCCTTGACGGCGATCCAGAACGCCTTGCCGCTCTCGGATGCCTCGACGGTAGAGCCGAGTTCGCCCAGCGCGCGGTTAACGGCCTGGTCGTACAGCTCGATACGCGCGACGGCGTTCGAACGCCCCTGCTGCCAGTCGCGCTCCTCGAAACAACGCGCCGCCCGTTGCGTCAGCTCGCCGAAATCCGCGTTATAGCGCAGGAACGCATCGACGAGTTGTTGCGCTATCGCAGACTCTGCGGCGGGTGAGTGCGCCTCCTCGTCCATCCCTAACGACTTACATGTTGGAGATCAGGGCG
>JAACFJ010000151.1 GCA_009937505.1 Gammaproteobacteria bacterium | reverse complement strand
TGCGCCGGCTTGTTGCCCTCGATATCGAGCTTCACGAACCGCCAGGTCGAGCCGCTGCGTTTCTCCTCGGCCAGCGCACGCCGGCCGTTGAAATTCGGCTTCTTGAAATCCACGAGCCAGTCGAGCCCGAGTTCGAGCGGCGAGCGGGTCCGGCCCGTGCGCATGGTCGCGTGGGCCGGCAGGAAATCGATGTACGCCGCGATGTAGCCGGCCTCGATACGGGCGTGCTCCAGGGCGTCGGTGCCGATCGCACGGATGCCCGTGATCTCGCCGGCGGCGAACAGGTAGTCCCAGAGCGACTCGGCGTTCTCCGGGGCCGTCCACAGCTCGTAACCGAGGTCGCCGGTGAAGCCGGTCCGCGACACGGTCAATTCGAAACCGTCGAACTCGACGTGCATGAGTCCGAACGGCTTCAGGTCGCCGAGGCCCTCGATGCCCATTCGGCTCAGGATCGCAAACGAGGTCGGCCCCTGCACGGCAAGTGCCGCCACGTCCGCGGTCTCGTCCGTGATGCTCACGTCGAGGCCGATCGCCGAATCCATCAGCCACGCAGCGTGGCGCTCCTGCGAACACAACCGGTACTCGCCTTCCCTGAGATGGAAGATTGTGCCGTCGTCGATCACCTGCCCCTGGTCATTGCACCAGACGGCGTAGGCCACTCGACCCGGCCTGATCTTGCGCATGTCGCGGGTGACGAGTCGATCGACGTACACCAGCGCATCCGGTCCCGTGATGCGGTACTTGGTCATCGGCGTCAGGTCGAAGACACCGGTGGAGTTGCGGATCGCAAAGTACTCGGTGTCCGCGCAGTAAAGCGCGTCGGGCACCGTGTAGCCTTTCCACGTGTGCCAGTTATTGAGCGTATCGAGCGCCGCGAGCCGCGAATAAAACGGCGTCCGCAACCGGCCCTGCGGTACTTCCTGCACGCTCATGCTGCCCGCTCCCTGAGAATGAACTTCGCCGCGTTGCGTCCGGCGGCACCGCTGACGCCGCCGCCGGGGTGCGCACCTGCGCCGCAGAGGTACAGCCCGTCGAGCGGCATCCTGTACTGCGCCGCGCTGCAAACCGGGCGAACGAACATGAACTGGTCCAGCGCCAGTTCGCCGTGGTGCCAGTGGCCGCCGGTGATATGGAACTCGCGCTCGATATCCGCAGGCGTCAGCAGCTCGCTCGCGGTGATGCGCGACTCGAGGTCCGGCGCATACCGGCCGATCGTCTCGATGCAGGTTTTCGTAAATGCCTGTTTGGCGGCGTCCGTCCACCCACCCTTCAGCGCGTACGGGGCGTATTGCACGACACAGGACATCACGTGCTTCCCGGTGGGTGCGAGCGCCGTGTCGCGGAAACTCGGCACCGTCATCTCGATGACGGGCTCCGGCGACGACTCGCCGTATTTCGCCGGGTTGAACGCTCGTTCGACGTAATGTTCGTCCGCTGCGATGACCAGGCGATCGCCGAACTCCACTTTCGCAAGCCCTCCGATCCTGGGCAGGCCGTCCAGCGCCAGGTGCAGTTTCGCCGCGTTGCCGCGCATGCGGATGTTGTTGACCCTTCGCGTGAACCCGGTCTCCACGTAGCGGCTGCCAACCAGCTCCATGATCGTGCGCTTCGGGTCCGCATTCGAGACGACGATCAGGCTGTCGAAACGCTCACCGCCGGCTGTCTCGACGCCGGCAACCCGGCCGTTCTCGACCACTACCCGTTGCACCGGCATGTTCGTGCGGATCGTCACGCCGGCCGTGCGCGCCGCCTGCGCCAGTTCTTCTGCCAGCGCACCCATGCCACCTTGCGGAACGGCCAGCCGGCCATGGCCTGCCGCGAGACGATACAGGTAGGTCATGATCGTGTTGGGCGAACGCGGCCCGAGATGGGTTCCGAGCACGGCATCGAAACTCACCGCGCCGCGGAGCAGCGGGCTTTCGAATCGCTCGGTGACCTCGTCGTGAATGTTGATGCCGATCAGCCGCAGGAACGTGCGCATCTCGTCCCTGCCCAGCCGGCGCAGGTCGAACCCGAGGCGCGCCAGCGTCGCCAGGTCCCTGAACTCGCCGGTGCCGAGTCGCGGCGGCGTCGTGTTGAGGTAGGTGTTCAGCAGGTCGGCGAAGCGCGTCATCTGCCGGTGGAACTGCCGGTACGACGTCACGTCGCCGTCGCCGACGCCCTTGACGTCACCACCTGAGTAACGGACGTGCTTGCCGTCTTGCGACAGCACGATGGTCTGCATCGTATCGCTCGCGAGTTTCGGCGACAGGCCGAGCTCCTTGCGCACCCTGGGCTGCAGCTGGTACAGCAGGTGCGCACACGCCGACACCGAATAGCCTTCTTCGAACTCGCGGGTGACCGCCGCGCCGCCGACCTGCTCATTCGCCTCGAGCACCAGCACCTTCTTGCCCGCTTTCGCGAGCAGTGCCGAACAGACAAGGCCGTTGTGGCCGGCTCCGATAACAATGGCGTCGTAGCGGTCAGTCATCGCCGAAGTTCTCCGGCACGGTGTTGGGCCGTTTCAGGTCGGACAGTATTTCGCGCGCCGCGTTTGCACCCGGCGCGGCCATCACGCCGCCGCCGGGATGCGTGCTCGAGCCGCACATGTACAGGCCGGCAACCGGCGCCCGGTACTGCGCGTAGCCGGGAACGGGCCGGTTGAACAGCAGCTGGTCCATCGTCAGTTCGCCGTGAAAGATGTTGCCCTCGGTGATGCCGATCTGCTCCTCGATGTCGGCGGGCGTGCGGACCTCGTAGTGGACGATCAGGTCCTTGAAGTCCGGGCTGTAACTCGCGATCTGGTCGATAACCGTTCGCGCGAAGGCCTCGCGTTCGGGATCGGTCCAGTCGCGCCCCTCGAGCTTGTGCGGGCAGTACTGGATGAAACAGCTCATGAAATGCTTGCCGGGCGGCGCCATCGTCGGGTCCACGGTCGTCGGCATCACCATGTCGATGTACGGGTCCTTCGACCAGGTTCCCGCTTTCCAGTCGTCGTAGGCGCGCTCCATGCGCTCCATCGAATCGATGAAATGCATGTCGCTGATGTTCAGGCTGCTGCCCTTGGGCAACGCCGGGAAAGTCGGCAGCCCGTCGAGCGCGATGTTCAGCTTCCCGGATGAGCCGCGGATCTTGAAATTCTCGACCCGAGTGTAGAACTCTTCGTCCACGTCGTTCCTGTCCATGCAGTTCAGGAACGTGCGCTTGACGTCCATCGCCGACACGACGATGTTCGCCGAAATCTCGTCGCCGTTTTCCAGCCCGACGCCGCGGGCCTTGCCGTTCCTGACGATGATCTTGTCGACGCCCGCTTCGGTGCGGAGTTCGCCACCGTAGGACTGGAAAGCGCCGGCAATCGCGCCGGAGACCGCGCCCATGCCGCCGCGCGCGAAGCCCCAGCTGCCGACGTTGCCGTCCACGTCACCCATGTAGTGATGCAGCAGCACGTACGCCGTGCCCGGCGAGTGGATGCCGAGCGCCGTTCCAATGATGCCGCTGCCGGACATGGATGTCTTGATCACGTCGGTCTCGAAGTACTCGTCGAGGTACTCGGCGACGCTCATCGTCCAGAAGCGGATCGTCTCGTAGATACGGTCCTCCCCGACTTCCAGGAACTTCCTGCCGATCTGCATGAGACCGAGGAGGTCCTTCGGGCGGAACGACGTCGGATCCGGCGGCGTGGACAACAGGAAATCGCGGATGATGCGGCACTGGCGCATCGTGTCCGACCTGTAGCGTTCGTACGCGTCGGCATCCCGGCGCGAGAACCTTGCGCGTTCACGGTACGCCACCTCGGGATCGTGATAGGAACCGTAGTAGTCGCCGTTTTCCATGAACGTGAGCGAACCGCCGTAGGGCGTGACCTGCAGGCCGTGCCGGTGCAGCTCGAGTGCGCGGAAGATCTCCGGGCGCAGCAGGCTGCAGACGTAGGAGCAGTTCGAGTAGATCCAGTCCTCGTGCAGGTTGCGGCTGACGGCCGCCCCGCCGATGTAGTCGTTCTTCTCGACGCAGACGACGTCGAGACCGGCCTTGGCCAGGAATGCCGCGGTGGTCAGCCCGTTGTGCCCGGCGCCGACGACGATTGCATCATAGGTCTTCATGCATCTTTACCCGTTCCGGCCTGAGGCCGCGCCAGCTCCTGCAGGATCCACTGCAGGTAGAGGCCCTCCGCCTCTTCCATGGTGGAAAAAGGTCCCGGCGTGTAGTTCCGCGAGCGGACGCCTTTCCAGTTATTGACGATGATGGTCTTGTCAGCCTGCGTGGTCACATCCCATAACCAGGTGAGCTCGTCGACGTCGTAATCTCTGCCGCCCTCGGCATCGTTCCGCACCAGCCAGTAAATCTCGCACCGCGAGTTCCTGTGGTTCACGGGCGTAAACACGTAGCAGACCACGTGATCGCTGTAAGCCAGCAGGAACGAGAAGGCGCCGAAGGAAAAATCGGACGCGCCGCCATCATAATCCGTCAGCTTGCCGAGCAGGGGCGCGACCGGGCCGCCATCCCGGCTGCCGGTCAGGTAGCCGTCGAACAGCGCTTTGCGGCTGTAGCCGTAGCCGATCTCGCCCGGGCGTGCCTTGGTGTCGAGGAAATCGACCATGATCTTCTTCAGGCCGCAGGCTTCCATCTTTTCGAGCATGTTCTGCTGCAGGTGCTCCCGCCTCCCCGGTTCGACCATCAGGGTATGCATGCGCGCTGGTAGTTCTCGATGCAGAGCTTCCAGTTGGCGGAGATGTCGTAGGTCCTGTTCGCGGCGACCTTGAGATTGGGGAAATCGAACAGGGCCATGGGTTCCGCCAGGTCGCGGATGGCGCCGTCCAGCGAAGGCGGCTCGTCGCAGAAGCAGATGAACATCAGCCCGTGGATCTCGCCATAGGAAACCGGACGCAGCGAGTATTCGGACATGTCGAAGTCATCCGGCATGCTGCGAGCGGCGATCAGCTTGCCGTCCGTGTCGTACGTCCAGCCGTGATACGGGCAGGCGAACCTGCGCGTGTTGCCGCTGCTTTCGAGGCATACGAGCGAACCACGATGGCGGCAAACGTTTGCAAACGCTCTTATCGATCCGTCGGCGCCGCGCACGATAATCGCCGAATCTCGCGCTATGTTCAGAACCTTGAAGTCGCCCGGCTCGGCAAGCTCGGACACGTGTCCCGCAAGAAACCAGTTACGCGAGATTATTTTCTCGAGTTCGAGCTCGTAGATGCCGGGGTCGGTGTAGAAGCGCTGGTCGAGCGCGTACCCGGGTTTTTGTGCCGCAATCAATGCCGCGATCGACTGCGAATCGTGTTCCTGCATTGCTGCACTCACCGGGCAAAACCAGTCTGTCGAATCGGACCAGCGGGAACGATATCACAGCCCGGAAACGCCGTGACATCAAAGGGCCTGCGGTTGCCGAACCGGTACTGACGCCGCCCGCTCGTCCTAACGAATCATGTCGTCCTTGCGGAGCCGTTTGGCGAGCTCGCGCGCCTCGCTAACGATAATCTCGGACGTGGTTTCGGCAAGATCCGTTCGCGATTCGACCGTGTAGATCCGCTCTTCACTCTCTACGTCGAACATGTCGGTCGTGAACTGTACGTTGACCCGGTAGTCCGTCTTTGCCGGCGTCTTCGCTTCCTTGTAATCGTAGCGGAAGAAGTCCACCAGTCCACCGCCCTTGACCTGGGCCTGGACATCCGTGCGTGAATCCGTCACCTCCCGCTGGGCGCTGACGAGGCTCCCGGTGACGAAAAGAATTGCGTCGACCCCCTGCTCCGCCGCGATCTGGCGAACCACTTCTTCTTTCACGTCCGCGCGCGACGCGGCTCGGTGATAACCGATCGCGTTTACGCCCATATCCGTGAGCTCGGCAGCCAGTGCTTCCTCGTACTCGCGTGCCGTAGCCCCTCGCTCTGCTATGGCAACGATCAGAATGTCCGAGTACGGCGCGTTCGGCAGCTCCTTTGCCCGCGCTACGCGATCGACATAGGTCTGCGAGGTCGGGCCGGCACACGCGACGACCGTCGCCGCAATCGTCAATATCACCGCAATCCTGGCGCGTCTCTGAAAATGCACGGCAGCTCCTCTGCTCATTCGGGATTACCCAGGGAATTGTCCAGCCAGTTGCGGAACAGGCCGGCCCAGTATTCTGCCGCGCGCCGCACGTCTTCCCAGGTCGCGTCGTCCTTGCCCGCCGAGATATCGGTGGACTTGTCGCCGGCACGCGCCAGCACCTGGCCCGATACCGAGTCGCTCATTTCCATCAGGAACGTCAGCTCGCCGTGGGCGACGACGTCGCGCAGGCGGCCGCTGGCATCGAAAGTGGCGCCACCGCTGGTCATCTTCATGTCGATGACCTGGCCGCTGACCTTGAGAACCCCGGGGCCCGGCTCCGGGACGACCTCGTAGTCGTCGCCGATCGCCGCGGCGAATGCATCGCGGAAATAACCACGAATGCGGTCGATATCGACCGGATCGGGGGAATCCTCGCCTTCCGGATAATAGATCTCGAGGCCACCGCTCATGAGCTTCGTATACTGGCTGAAGTCGGCCTGCTCGTTGATGTACGCATACTCGACCGCGGTGTTCGGCACGCGGTTGAACGAACCGGTCACGATCGTCTTTGTGCACGCGCACAAGCAAAACGAGGCTGCGGCGAGCAGCAGGATGCTTTTGCTGCGTGGGAAGGAATTCGTACTCATGATCGGGTCCCCTTATAGCAGAATGAGCGCGACACATATACGGAATTCAGGCTGCGGCGGTTGCAGTCGAACGTCGCGGGATGCATGATTTTGAAATCGGGGCCACCCGATGACCGCCGGGTCGGGAAAACTTGAACAAGATTCGACTCGCCGGTGCCTTTTCACGGCCCATGGGAGCGTGGCGCTACGAGCGTAAGTTGCTGTCCGGGCTGCACTATCGCAGGAATGAGTAGATGGCCCGATTCTGTTTTCCGACCGCAACGATCTTGGCAAGCCGGAACCACCGACTCTGCCGCCGATGGAAGTTGCCGTGATGGAGGTTGAAGCTCGCGACATCCCTATTCACCTGGATATGATCGGCCAGACGCTCGGCTCGGTAGATATTCCGATTCGGGCGCGAGTCGACGGCGTGCTCGAGGAAATCCACTTCCTCGAGGGACGCGAGGTCGAGAAGGACCAGCTGCTGTACGTCATCGACCCGCGGCCTTTTGAATCCAAGGTCGTCGAAGTAGAGGGCCACCTTGCCGAGGCCAGAACCAGGCTCGCCAAAGCCGACAGCGACCTGCAGCGCATCCGTCCGCTGGCCGAAATGGATGCCGTCAGCAAGCAGGACCTCGACGCCGCCGTGGCACAGTTCGAGGCCGCCGAAGGTGGACTGAAAGCGGCCGAGGCACAGCTCGAGCAAGCCCGCATCCAGCTGGGCTATACGCGCATTAGCGCACCGGTGGACGGCCTGATCGGTATTACCAAGGCGAAGGTGGGTGAATATGTCGGCCGTTCCCCGAACCCTGTAGTCCTCAACGTCGTGTCACAGACCGATCCGATCCGGGTGCGTTTTTCGATCAACGAGCGCGAATATCTCCGCTTCAGCCGAAAATTCTCGCATGAAGTACGCGACGCGAGGACCCGGCAGGCAGAGAACGGCGGCGGGCTGATACTAATACTGTCGGACGGCTCGATGCACGATCACCTCGGCGAGATCATCAGTTTCGACGCCGCCATCGATCCCGCCACGGGAACGCTGACGCTGGAGGCAGACTTCCCCAACCCGGAACGCATTGTGCTGCCAGGGCAGTTCGCGCGGGTCCGCGGAACGATCGAAGAGCGCACCGACGCCATCGCGGTGCCGCAGCGGGCGGTCATCGAGACCCAGGGCATTTTCCAGATCGTGGTGGTCGGCGAAGACAATACCGTCGATCTGCGCCGCGTCGAGATGGGTCCACGCATCGAAGGCGAGTGGATCGTGGAATCCGGGCTGCGGGACGGCGAGCGGATCGCGCTCGAAGGGCTGCAGCGGCTGCGCCCCGGGATGACCGTCGTTCCGAAGACGGGCGAGGCGGCACCGCGGAGCTAAGGCATGGCTGAGTTTTTCGTACGTCGACCCATCGTCGCCATGGTGATTGCAATCATCACCGTGATCGTGGGACTCGTCGCTCTTTCTTCCCTGCCCATCGCTCAATATCCCGAGATCACGCCGCCGATGGTCTCCGTCACCGCCAACTACACGGGCGCAAATGCCGTGGCGGTTGAAGAGTCTGTGGCCACGCCGATCGAGCAAAAGGTCAACGGCGTGGAAAACATGATCTACATGAAGTCCACGAATGCCAGCAGCGGCGCGATGCAGCTGCAGGTGTCCTTCGAGGTCGGCACCGAACTCGATATGGCAAACGTGCTGACGCAGAACCGCGTATCCGAAGCTCAGGCGCTGTTGCCGGAAGAAGTCAAACGGCTCGGCGTAACGGTCAAGAAGCAGCTGTCCTTCCCGCTGCTGCTGATCTCGCTGATCTCTCCAAACGGCACCTACGATGCCGAGTTCCTGACGAACTACGCCACGATCAACATTCTCGACGAACTCGCCCGCATCCGCGGTGTCGGCCAGGCCACGGTGATCGGCGGCTCTGTGTTCGAGTACGCGATGCGCGTCTGGATCAAGCCGGACCAGCTGGCAAAGCTCGGCCTGACCGTGCCCGACATCACCAATGCCATTCGTCAGCAGAACGTATTGATCCCGGCGGGCCAGATCGGCGGACCCCCGGCTCCCCCGGGAACCGAATTCACCTACACCGTGCAGACGCCCGGCCGCCTTGTCACCGCCGAGGAATTCGGCGAGGTCGTTGTTCGCTCCAATCCCGACGGCTCGCAGGTATTCCTCAAGGACGTGGCACGCATCGAGCTTGGCACGCAGAACTACGTCGTCAGCACGAACCTGAACCAGGCGCCGTCGGCCGCCCTGTCGATCTACCAGCTGCCCGATGCCAATGGCCTGGAAGTCGCCGGCAAGATCTTCGAACAGATGGAGCGTCTCAAGCAGCGTTTTCCGGACGACCTCGAATACGTTGTATCCCTCGATACCACGCGCCCGATCGAAGCGGGCATTCGCGAGATCGTGATCACGCTGTTCCAGGCCATGGGCCTGGTCATCCTGGTCGTCTACATCTTCCTGCAGAATACACGCTCGACGCTCATCCCGACGCTTGCCGTGCCGGTATCCCTGATCGGCACCTTTGCCGTATTCCCATTGCTCGGGTTCTCGATCAACACCCTTTCGTTGCTGGGTCTCGTGCTCGCAATCGGCATTGTTGTCGACGATGCCATTGTCGTGGTCGAAGCCGTCGCACAGAAGATGGAACGCGGCATGTCGGCGAAGGAAGCGACGATCGAAGCGATGCGGGAAGTCTCGGCACCGATCGTGGCGACTTCATTGTCTTTGATCGCGGTCTTCGTGCCGGTCGCGACGATGGGCGGAATCACCGGACGCCTCTATCAGCAGTTCGCAATCACGATTGCCATATCGGTGGCGATTTCGTCGATCAACGCGCTAACGCTGAGCCCTGCCCTGGCCGCGACGCTGCTCAAACCACCCGGCGAAGCGACCAGCACCTTCGATCGCTTTTTCCGCGCCTTCAACGAGCGCTTCGAGCGGGCAACGGCGAAGTTCATGATCTTCACGGGTTACTTCACGAACAAGCTGCTGCGTGCCGGCGTACTGGTTGCGATCCTCATTGTCGGCCTGGTGCTGCTGTTCCGCGCGGTGCCCGGCGGCTTCGTGCCCGAAGAGGACCAGGGTTACGTCCTTGCGGCATTGCAGCTCCCGGACGCCGCATCGCTGCAGCGGACCGAGACCGTTATGGCCGACGTCGAAGACATCATCGCGGAATTCGATGCGGTTGAAAGCTATACCACCGTCAGCGGTTACAGCATGCTGACCGGGACGACCCAGTCCAATGCGGGATTCATTTTCCTGCAGCTCAGGGACTGGGACGAGCGAACCCACCTCCGCGATCACGCGAAGAATATTGTTCGACGCCTCAACTACAATTTTGCGACGCGTGTTACCGAGGGCGTTGCTTTCGCTTTCGGGCCGCCTGCAATCCCCGGTCTCGGCACGGGCTCCGGGTTTACGATGATGCTGCAGGATCTCGGCGGCAATCCTCCCGAGTACCTGGCCGAGCAGGCGCAAAAATTCATCGCGGCGGCAACCGAGCGCCCGGAGATAGCCAGCACCGGCACGCTGTTTCGCTCGAGTGTCCCGCAGGTGTATGTAGACATCGACAAGCCCAAGGCGCTGAAACTGGGTGTCCAGCTGTCGGACATCAACACGTCGATTGGCGCGTTCCTGGGCGGCGCCTACGTCAACGACTTCAACCGCTTCGGCCGGCTGTACAAAGTCTACGTGCAGGCTGAACCCGAGTACCGGGATAGCGAGGATGGCATTCGTATGTTCCATGTGCGTAACAGCGAGGGCGGCATGGTGCCGCTATCGACGCTGGTAACGACGGAGCGCACACAGGGAGCAGAATTCACTAACCGCTTCAACCTGTTCCGGTCTGCGGAACTGACCGGCCAGCCCGCGGCCGGTTACAGTTCCGCGCAGGCGCTGGCGGCACTCGAGGAGGTCGCGGAACAGACGCTGCCTTCGGATATGGGCTATGCCTGGGCCAACATGTCCTACCAGGAAAAAGCCGCCGAAGGCACGGGCAGCGTAGTGTTCGTCATGGCGCTCGTGTTCGTGTTCCTGATTCTCGCGGCGCAGTATGAGAGCTGGTCGCTGCCCCTGAGCGTCATGCTCGGCACGCCGATCGCCGTGTTCGGCGCCATCGGCGGCCTGTGGATCGCGCGCCTGTTCAGCGAAAGTTACGTCAACAACGTCTTCGCCCAGATCGGCCTCGTCATGCTCATCGGCATGGCCGCGAAAAACGCGATCCTGATCGTCGAATTCGCGAGCCAGGAAATGCAGAAAGGGAAGGACGCCGTGCAGGCTGCGATGGACGCCGCCAAATCGCGCTTCCGGCCGATCCTCATGACGGCGTTCTCCTTCATCCTCGGTGTGGTACCGCTACTGGTCGCATCGGGGGCTGGTGCAGAGGCACGCAAGGTCATGGGCATGACCGTCTTCAGCGGCATGCTGGCGGCGACCATCATCGGCGTGCTCGTGGTGCCGGCGATGTTCGTTTTCGTCGAGAAATACATCAGCAAGCGCAAGCCGGCTGCCGCGGCCAGCCAGGGAGCGGACGGCTGATGTCCGGGTACCGTTTCGTCGCGCCTGCGCTGCTGCTCGTGCTGGGCGGTTGCGCCGCCGGGCCCGATTACGAACGCCCGGAACTCGATGTGCCGGAGAACTACATCCAGCCGGTCCAGCAAGGCGAGAGTTTTGCGAACACGCCCTGGTGGGAGCTGTTCCAGGACGAACAGCTGCAGGAACTGATTCGCATCGCGCTCGAGGAAAACCAGGACCTCGGCATCGCGGCGGCGCGGGTCGAGGAGTTTCGCGCCGTGCTCGGCGTGACCCGGGCCGACCAGTATCCGAGCGTCGACATTACGGCCAGCGGCGCCCAGACCGAAGGCAGCGACAACGTGTTCCCTGGCAGCGTGCCGGGCTTTGGCGATGACAAGGTCGAAAACTACCGCCTGAGTGCGGACGTATTCTGGGAACTGGACCTGTTCGGTCGGCTGCGCCGTTCGACCGAAGCCGCACGCGCCCAGCTGCTGGCCACCGAGGAAGCGCAGCGCAGCATTACGATCAGCCTCGTCGCCAGCGTCGCCAGCACCTACATGCTGCTGCGCGATCTTGATGCCCAGTTCGAGATCGCCCGGCGTACGCAAGACACGCGCACAGACAGCCTCAGCATCATCCAGGCACGGTTCGACAAGGGCACGGTGCCACGCCTGGACGTCAACCAGGCCGAGATCGAGCTTGCCGTCGCGGACTCTGCAGTGGCAACCGCGGAACGCACCGTCATCCAGACCGAGAATGCCCTCGCCGTTTTGCTGGGCCGGAATCCTGGCGCCATCCCCCGTGGGCTTGCACTCGAACAACAGACGCTGCCGCCCGGAATCCCGTCCGGCCTGCCGTCAGAACTTCTGCAGCGTCGCCCGGACGTCCTTGCGTCCGAGGCCGAACTCGCAGCGCAGACGGCACGCATCGGCGTCGCGCAGGCGGCCCGCTGGCCGTCCTT
>JAACFJ010000150.1 GCA_009937505.1 Gammaproteobacteria bacterium | reverse complement strand
TCGTCGGACAGTGCCCATACCTGGTCATCGGAAATCGTATTCATCCTGGCGGCGATCGGTGCCGCCGTCGGGCTGGGCAACATCTGGAAATTCCCCTACGTGGTCGGGGTCAGCGGCGGCGGTGCGTTCGTGCTCGTCTACCTGTTGTGCGTCGCTTTCATCGCCATACCGATCCTGATAGGCGAACTCCTTATCGGCCGCATGGGTGGCCACAGCCCGCCCGTGGCCACGCGCATGGTCGCCGAGGACTCCGGGCGTTCGAAGCACTGGTCCGTCGTCGGCTGGATGGGAGTCATCGCCGGCTTCCTGATTGCCACCTATTACAGTGTCATCGCCGGGTGGACGCTTGCCTACATCATCAAGGCAGCGACCGGCTTTGGCGGCACGACGATGGCCGAGGTTGCGCAGCAATTCGAGGACCTGAAACAAAGCCCCGGGACGATGACGCTGTGGCACACCGTATTCATGGTCATGGCGCTCCTCATCGTCGGCCGGGGTTTGCACGGCGGCATCGAGCGCACCGTCAAGATTCTGATGCCTGCGCTTTTCGTAATGTTGCTGGTGATGATCGGCTACGCGGCGGTCGCCGGCGACCTGAATGCCGGTATCGATTTTCTGTTTAGTACGGATTTCAGCAAGATCGATGCCGATACCGTACTGGACGCCATCGGCCAGGCGTTCTTCTCCATCGGCGTGGCCATCGGCCTGATGATGGCGTACGGCTCGTATGTCCCGCGCAAGATTTCGCTGACGAAAGCGGCCGTCATCATCGCCTCCGCGGATACGCTGATCGCCATCCTGGCCGGACTCATGATCTTCCCGATCGTGTTCGCCAACGGCCTCGATCCTGCAGAGGGACCCGGGCTGATCTTCACGACATTGCCCACTGCTTTCGCAGCCATGCCCGGGGGCGAGATCTTCGGCGCGTTGTTCTTCCTGCTGCTCGCATTTGCGGGGCTGACGTCGATCATCGCGATCATCGAACCGATCATCCGCTACTCCGAAGACAAATGGGGTATGTCGCGCATCAAGGGCTGCCTGATTTTCGGTTCCATCGGCTGGGCGATCGGCATGTTGAGCGTCCTGTCGTTCAACCTCTGGGAGAATGTGCGCCCACTGGCAGTATTCGAGTCATTCGGGGCTTCGACCTTTTTCGATCTCATCGTCTACGTAACGGACAACCTGCTGATGCCGCTCGGCGGAATATTCATCGCCCTGTTCGTCGGCTGGCGCATAAAGAAAGAGCATCTCGACAGCCAGTTAATTTTCCCGAGCCCGGCGGTAGCGAATACGTGGTTGTTCCTGATCCGGTTCGTCGCACCGCTGGCCATACTGCTCGTGATGATCAATACGCTGATTTGATCAAATGGCCATCGCACGGACGCTTATCCCGGCGTTGCTGGGAACCCTGATCTTTGCCGACGTTTGCGCGGAACAGGATCGACTCGATGAGATCCTCGTCACGGCCACGCGCCGGACCGTCAGCATTGCCGAGGTCTCGTCAGGCCTTACGCTCGTCGACGGTGCTGCTGTCCGTGACAAGAAACTGGTAACGGACGCGCTCGACGTCGAAGTTGGTGTCTACCTGCAGCAGACCACCCCCGGGCAGGGCGCCGCGATCATTCGCGGACTCAAGGGCTCATCGATTCTGCACCTCGTCGACGGGATCCGACTCAACAACGCGATCTTTCGCAGTGCACCGACGCAGTATTTCGCGCTGGTGCCCACGAGCGCGGTTGAACGCATCGAGGTCCTGCGAGGAACACCTGCATCGCTTTATGGCAGCGACGCCGTCGGCGGCGTCGTGCAGCTGGTGACGCGCGTGCCGCGATTCGACTCGGGAAAAACCGAATATCGTGGTGAGGTCTACGCGGCCTACGACACCGCGGAACTCGGCAGGATGCTCAGCGGCACGATCGACGCCGGCAACAACCGCATAGCGACCTCGTTCAGCGCCGAATTTCTCGACACGGGCGACCGCCGTACGGGCAGCGGCGACCGGATCGGCCCCAGCGGCTACGAGTCGCGTGCCGCGCGCTGGGTGCTTGTCGGCCGCCCCGACGAGGACCGCAGCTGGCTCTTCGACATGCACTACCTCGAACAGCCGGAGACGCCGCGCGTCGACGAATTGGTACCGGGCTTTGGCCAGACCGAGCCGTCGTCTTCGGAGTTCTTCTTTAAACCTAACCGGCGTGTATTCGTGCACGGCAAGTACGGCCACGAAGATGGTGCGCTCGGGCTCGACTGGAACGTCGATCTTGCCTGGCAGCGTATCGACGACGATAGCGTGTCGCGCGAATTCGAAGCAACGGATCGGCGTTTTGAGTCGAATCGCAGCGACCTTTACGGTCTCGTCGTCAGCGGCAGCCGGGTGAAGGACACCGGGTCGTGGGTCATGGGTGCGGAAGCTTATCTCGACGAGGTCTCGAGCCAGCGCAGCGAGGAAAGCCTGGTCGATGGACAGGTGACGGCGCGGACGCCGCGCTTTCCTGACGGCTCCGAGATCGAGCGATTCGCCCTGTTCGGCAACACGGAGCAATATGTCACGACGCGCAACATACTGAGCGGCGGCTTGCGCGTCAGCCACGAAAATGTCTCGTTGCCGGCGACGCCTGTATCGGTTGCGGCATCAATCAGCGTGACCGATACCAGCGGCGATATTGGCTGGATATTCAATGCGGCCGATGACTGGCAGTTGGTAGCGAACGCCGGGTTCGGCATTCGTGCGCCGAACGTGTTCGATCTCGGCACGCTGGGCAACAGGCCGGGCAACCGCTTCAATATCCCGAGCCCTGATCTCGAATCCGAGCGCATCGTGCAGTTGGATGCCGGCGTGCGGTACTCAGCCGACCACGCGCGCTTCGAGCTGATGATTTATGCGCTCGATTACGACGATCGCATAACGTCCGTCCTGACGGGCGAGGTGACGCCGGAGGGCCGTAATGTCGTGCAGAGCGTGAACGCGGCCGACTCGACGATCCGGGGGTTCGAAGGCGGCGCGGGTTTCGACATTGGCGACACAATCACCGTTGATGCCGTTCTCAACTACACCTGGGCCGAGCAGCGCGTCTCCGGATTGCCCGCTGAACCCGGCGATCGCATACCACCCCTGAGCGGCCGGCTGAACGTGAGCTACGACGCCGGCGGTAACCTGCGCCTGGACGCGTGGCTGCGTTTCGCCGGCGAGCAGGATCGACTGAGTGCTCGTGACGTTCGAGACATTCGCATCGACCCGAGCGGCACCAGCGGGTGGGGTGTCATGGGCGCCCGCGGCAGCTGGAATTTCCGCGGCGGCTGGAATTTCGCGGCCGGCATCGACAACGTCTTCGACAAACGCTACCGCGTGCACGGCTCGGGGCTCGACGCGGCGGGGCGCAACCTCATGGTGAGCCTGCGCAAGACCTGGTAGCTGTAGGAGCGGTTCCCGAACCGCGAATAATGGCGCGTCGAGGCGCGCTCCTACAAACAACCGGATTGCGTGTTTCCCTATGCTCATCCGGGGATGCCCGTATGGTGCGACCGCTGTGACTGCGCCCTAATGAGAACCCTGCCAGGGTTCTCATGGAGTAGCTCTCATGCCCGGTATAGCCGCCAAACGACTCGCCACCGTCACGTCATTTCTGATCGCCGGGATTTTCACGCTCGACAACACGGCAAGCGCGATGCCGGCCTTTGCGCGGGACTATGGCGTCAGCTGCAACGTCTGCCATGCCGCCTATCCGCGCCTCAACGACTTCGGTGAACGCTTTGCCGGTGAGATGAATTTCCGCCTGGCCAACTGGCGCGACCATACGGTGCAGACCGGGGACGAAACGCTGGCGCTCGCGAAAGCGCTGCCGCTGGCAGCTCGCATGCAGGGATTCGTGCAGGCACGTGACGCCGAATCCGTCGATCCTGTCAGCGGCGAGGTCGCTGCCGACTCGAGCCTCGACTTCCAGGCCCCCTATCTCCTGAAACTGCTGTCGAGCGCGCCGCTCACCGACAACATCAGCTACTACTTCTACATGATCTTTGCGGAAAAGGGCGCGAACACCGAGGTGATCGTCGAGGACGCCTGGTTCAGTTACGACGACCTCTTCAACTCGGGCGTCGGCCTGCAACTCGGCCAGTTCCAGCTGTCCGACCTGATGTTCCCGCGCGAGGTACGCATGACCTTCCAGGACTTCATGGCTTACCGGTTTGCCGGCATAACCTACGACCGCGGCGTGCTGTTTGGCAGGGGCTTCGGGCCCGTCGACGTGTCGCTCGGACTGGTCAACGGCAACGGCATAACGCAGAACTACAATGTCACCAGCCCCGGCTACCGGCGGCCGGATCACCTGTTCGACAACGACACGGGCAAGAGTATTTTCGGCCGTATTGGAACCACGATGGGACCAGCTTCGGTAGGGCTGTTCGGAATGGCCGGCGAGCAACGCAATGCGACCGGCCCCGCAGGCCTGGATACTGGCGATCGCGACACGGACAAGACGGTGATTGGCGTCGACGCTTCCGGCCGGATATCAGACGGGTGGTACTGGTTCGGGCAGATTCTGTGGAACAGCTGGGACGGGTTCCTGGATCCGGCGATCGACTACCAGTGGACGGCCGGGTTCGCTGGCGTCGACTACGTGCATAGTGACAAGTGGGTCTTTTCCGCACTGGTCAATGTCAGTGACGCCGGCGATCTCGCGGACACGGACACGATTTACGAAGGCATCGATATGCAGACGCTGACGTTCGCGGCATCGTATTACTTCATGCGCAACGTCAAGGGTGTCCTGGAGCTGAACGTCGATTTCCTCGACGAGGAACCGCAGAGCGGCCTGTACTACACCGGCCACCTGAGCAAGGAGAATTACTTCCTCGTCGGTATCGATGCGGCTTTTTAAATAAAATCAGGAAGTTACAGGCTGGCGATTTCGGAATATCGCCTGCGGCATAGGGACAATACGAAGGAATCCTTGTTCTTTATCGTCTAACCATCTCAAGTGGTGGAGAAAACGACGATGAAAACTGCAACGACCCTGGTGCTGGCGGCAATCACCTGTCTCACAGCCTGCACGACAACGGCCCGGCAAAACGCCGGATCGCCACCGCCGTTCGAATGCACTTCGATTCACCCCGAAGTCTGCGAACTCGAGGAACAGTTTCACAAGCTGCGCTTCGAGCAGGCGGAGCAAATCTCGGCCATCGAGGAGGCCGAGCGCAA
>JAACFJ010000035.1 GCA_009937505.1 Gammaproteobacteria bacterium | reverse complement strand
GCGTTTACGGACGATGAACTGCTCGACGAACTCATCACCCTGATCGTTGCAGGATTCGAGACGTCGGCCAATACGTTGAACTGGGTGTGGTACCTGCTTGCCGGGCACCCGGATGTCGAAGAGAAGGTCATCGAAGAGAGCCGCAGCCTGATTCCGACCGTTTCGGCGGTCAGCGCTGATTCGCTTGCGGCCATGAAATACACGCAACAGGTACTCGAGGAAACGCTGAGGATGTATCCGCCGGTATGGTTATTCACGCGCCGTTCCCGGGAGGACGATGAGCTTGACGGGTTCGAGGTGCCCGAAGACACGGATATCTACCTGTCGCCGTTCATCCTGCATCGCACGGCAAGATTTTGGCCGGAGCCGGAACGGTTCGACCCCGCCCGATTTGCGGAAGGCAAGTTTGCGAAAAACGAGCGGCCGTATTTCCCGTTTTCACTGGGGCCACGACGCTGCCTGGGCGAGTATTTCTCGTTCCTGGAAATGAAAGTGCACCTGGGTCTTTTGCTGCCCAGATTTCGTATGATGCGGCTGGATGATAAGGATCCGGGGCTGGAACTCGCCGTGAATCTGCGGTCGGCGTCGGACATATGGCTGCAACCGGTAATTAGGACCGCATGAAACTCTACGCAACATTGACTGAACTTCTTGATGAGGCCCGGGGCAGGGACCGCGAAATTCGTTTCATCGATGGTGAAGATGACGAGACGATCATTCGCTTCCCGGAATTGTGGGACCGCGCCCTGGCATTGCTCGGATCACTGCAGGGCCGAGGCATGCAGCCCGGAGACGAGCTGGTTATTTTCAGCAGGTCGAACCTGGACTTCGTCGTCGCATACTGGGCTGCCATGCTCGGCGGAATCGTGCCCGTACCGGTGGCTGTCGGCATCAGCGACGAGCACCGTATCAAGCTGTTTCGAATCCTGAGCCAGCTCGAGCGCGGCACGCTATTCACGGAAACGGAGCTGTTGCAGCGGCTGCTCGACTTCTCGAAGTCTCGCGGCATGGACGAGGTCACGGCGATCCTCGAGTCGCGATCGGTATTGATGAATGATGTGACGCCTGGCGAAAGCGCTGCGGTTTACGACGCATCGCCGGACGACCTCGCATTCATCCAGTATTCCTCCGGCTCGACGAGCGATCCGAAAGGCGTTTGCCTGACGCATGCCAACCTGTGCGCCAACATCCGCGCGATCGTCGAGGGGCTGCACTGGACAGAGGACGACCGCAGCCTCAGCTGGATGCCGCTTACGCACGACATGGGCCTCATCGGATATCACCTGAGCGTATTGGCCGCCGGCATGAGCCACGCCGTCATGGACACCAATGTATTTGTCCGGCGGCCGCTGCTCTGGATGCTCAAGGCATCCGAGCTGCGCGCGACGCAGCTGTGCTCGCCTAATTTCGGTTACAAGCACTTCCTGAAACTGTTCGAGCGCAAGGGGCTTCCTGAAGGCACCAACCTGTCCGGCGTGAAGCTGATTCTCAATGGCGCCGAACCGATCTCGTATGATCTGTGCGATGAGTTTCTCGCGGCACTCGAGCCGTATGGTCTTGCGCGTACTGCGATGTTCCCGGTGTACGGTCTTGCGGAGGCGACAGTCGGCGTGACGTTCGGGACGCCGGGCGATCTTTTTTCACGCGTGGTCATGCACCGCCACAGCCTGCGTATTGGTGAACCCTACGAAGTTGCGGAGCCCGGCGACGCCGATGCCGTGAGTTTCGTGAAAGTCGGCCAACCGATCCTTGACTGCGAGATGCGCCTGACTGACGACGCGGACCAGGTCCTCGAGCCGGGCCGGGTGGGCAACATCCAGCTGCGCGGCGCGAGCGTGACTGAGCGAATCTACGGCGATGATGCAGCGACCGCATCATTGTTCACTGAAGACGGCTGGCTGCGCACGGGCGATTGCGGCGTGTGCGTCGACGGCGATCTCGTGATCACCGGCCGGCAGAAAGACATCATCATCGTCAATGGCCAGAATTATTATCCGCATGACATCGAAGAAATCGTGGCGCAAGTCGACGGCCTCGATCTCGGCAAAGTCGTCGTCGCAGGCGCAACGCCATCGCGTGGCCAGACGGAAGAACTGCTGGTATTCGTTCTCTACCGCCAGGACATCGAGTCATTTGCAACGCTCGCGGAGCAGGTAAGGAGCGTTATCGGCGAGCACGCCGGACTGGAAGTCGACCACGTGGTGCCCGTGCCGAAGATCCCGAAAACGACGAGCGGCAAGGTGCAGCGGGTGCATTTGCTCAACGCTTACCTGGACGGTGAATACGATGACGTCATTCAGAAGCTGACGCCACATGTTGATACGGCCGAGGGGCTCGACGATGACCCCCTGGTCGCGGAGCTCGAGACGATCTGCCGGGAATTCTCCAAGGACCGCAAGATCGGGCCGGACGACAATCTTTTCGAAGTCGGTGTAAGCTCACTCACACTGACAGAGATCGTTCTCGCTATTGACGAAAAGCACCCGGGCAAGCTCGATATCAGCGATTTGTTCGACTACCCGACCCTGCGTGAACTCGCCGAATTCATGAGGCGTTGAGAAGCCCCCGCACACGGATCCAGACTATGACCTATTCACGTATCGCCGGCACCGGTAGCTATTTGCCCGAAAAAGTCGTGACCAATAGCGATCTCGAAAAGGTGATGGATACCTCGGACGAATGGATACAGGAGCGCACAGGGATCAAGCGGCGACACATCGCGGCCGACGATCAGGCGACGTCCGATCTTGCGCTCGCAGCCGCGAACGAAGCCCTGGATATGGCCGGCCTTGCAGCTGAAGATATTGACCTGATCATCATTGCCACGACGACGCCGGACAAGGTGTTCCCGGGCACCGCCTGCATCGTGCAGCGACGTCTCGGCATCCGCGGTTGTGGCGCATTCGATATCCAGGCGGCGTGCAGCGGTTTCGTCTACGGCCTCGATCTCGCGGACCGCCACATTCGTACAGGTGGCGGAAAAAATGTCCTCGTTATCGGCGCAGAGACGCTGTCACGCCTGACCAACTGGGAGGATCGCACGACGGCCGTGCTGTTCGGCGACGGGGCGGGTGCGGTGGTTCTGCAGGAGACTGACGAACCCGGCATTATCTCGACACACATTCATGCGGACGGTCAGTACGAGGACCTGTTGCAGGTGCCTCAGGGCGTATCGCAGGGGTACGACATCACGCGTGCCGGTGAGGCTTTCATCCAGATGAACGGCAATGCGGTTTTCCGGCGTGCCGTTGCGACGCTGGACTCGATAGCCAGGGAGACGCTCGACAAGAACAACATCGACAAGCATGACCTCGACTGGTTTGTTCCTCACCAGGCGAACATGCGGATCATTACTGCGGCGGCGAAAAAGCTCGACATGCCCATGGAGCGCGTCATCGTGACGGTGGACGAGCACGCGAACACGTCCGCGGCCTCGATTCCGCTGGCCTTCGATGTCGCCGTCCGGGACGGCCGCATCAAGCGCGGCGAACTGCTGTTGTTCGAGGCGTTCGGCGCAGGGTTCACCTGGGGTTCCACGCTGCTGCGTTTCTGATCGGATGGCGGGCGCCCGGACGACGCAACTCTGCATGCTGGCCATTGCGGCCGCGCTGTTCCTGGTTGCTGCCGCCCGCGCCGAGCCGCCGTCACCCGATAAGCTGCGCGGTGCCGTAGAGAGTAACGTCGACCGCGCCGTGTCGCTGTATCGCGAGTTTCTCGCGTTGCCGAACGACGCCCTTCATCCGGACGATATAGAGGCGCTCGTGAGCTGGATGGAGCATGCTTTCGGCGAGCGCGGCTTCCGGACACATCGTATCCCGACGAACGGCAATCCGGCGCTGTTCGCGGAGCGGCGCCACGATTCGGCGAGCAAGACCGTTCTCGTGTATCTGCAGGCTGATGGCCAGCCGGTTGATCCGTCGGCCTGGGCGCAAGCGAGCCCCTTTGTTCCGGTGCTAAAGGCAAGGGATAACCAGGGCACCTGGCAACAGATACCCTGGCAGGCCATGGAAGAAGGGTTCGATCCCGACTGGCGGGTATTTGCGCGCTCGGCGTCGGACTCCAAGGGGCCGATGACGCAGTTCATGCTGGCGATCGAGTTGCTCGATGAGCTCGACGCGGCGCCGCCCTATAACCTCAAGGTCATCATCGACACTGAAGAAGAGCTCGGTTCGCCGAACCTGGCCCCGGCAATCCGGGAGCATCGGGAGCTGCTGGCTTCCGATTTGCTGCTGATCTTCGACGGGCCGCCGCACGCCTCGAACCGTCCGACCGTAACCTTTGGCGCCCGCGGCATCATGGGCGCGACGCTCGTCGCCTACGGGCCGCACGTTGCGCAGCACAGTGGGCACTACGGCAACTTCGTGCCGAATCCGGCGTTCGATCTGGCGCGTATCCTCGCGTCTGTCAAATCGCCCGAGGGAGTCGTGACCATTCCCGGATTCTATGACGGCGTACGCCTGTCGGAAGACGATCGGGCGGTCCTGTCGAGGGTGCCGGACGACGAGGAGCAGATCCTCGCCGACATGGGTGTTTCGCGTGCCGAGTCCGTCGCACCGACCCTGCAGGAGGCCATCCAGTATCCGTCGCTGAACATCCGCGGAATGTCTGCCGCCTGGGTCGGGGAGCAGGCGAGGACCATTATTCCACCTGTGGCGACGGCGGAGCTCGATATACGCCTCGTTAAGGAATCGGATCCGGAGCGGCTCATCGGCTTGCTGCAGGCGCACATCGAATCGCTTGGCTACACGGTTCTGGACCGGGCGCCCACCGACGAAGACCGCCGCCAGCATGACCGTATCGTCAGCCTCACCTACGACGTTAGTTACGGCGCGTTCCGTTCCAGCGTGGATTCTCCGGCTGGCCGGATGGCGAGGGCTGGACTCGAGGCACTGTATGGGGAAGAGCCGATCCTGATCCGCACGATGGGTGGATCAATACCCATAGCGCCGATCATTGAGGCGCTGGACGTCCCCGCAGCAATCGTGCCGAGCGTTAATATCGACAATAATCAGCACAGCCCGAACGAGAATCTGCGACTTGCAAATTTCTTCGAGGGCATCGTGATGCTGATGGCAGTACTCAGCCAGCCGCCGCCGTAACGGCCCCATCCTCCGCCAGATGCATTAATTAAACATAAGGCCCGAAAAAGATACTCCGGGCCGAAACTTGTGTGATCTGGTTCACATTCCGGGCTCAGAGTGGCCTCTATACTGATTCTCAACGACTGTCGCTATTTGCCGACAGTGATACATGGACAACCGGAATGGACTGGGACCTCGAAGACGAACCGTTATCCGCCTCAAATGTATCCCTGCGACTGGCAGAGATTCAGAAGCGCTGCACGGACCTGTTGACCGAGCCCGATGGCCTGGAAGGCCTGACGCTCGAGGGTGACGAATCCGCGCCGGACGATCAGGGCGGCTTCAATCCCTACAATCATGGCTAGGGCTGTTGCCCCCGCCCACGGCTTTTTCATGCAGGGCGCGCAGTAACCGTAATCGCCAGATCCACCCCACGACAATCATGATCGCAGCGATGGGCAACGCGTTCAGCGATTGCTGCAGTACGACAAAATCGTAGAGGCCGTGCAGCCCCGCGGCGAGCAGGAAGCCCCCGACGAGACCCCGAAGTATCGACTCGCCCCTCAGGTGGGCGCAGCCGATGGTGTAGCCCCAGATCGATGCAAACAGGATGTGGACCACCGGACCCGCAAAGCCGCGTGCGGCGGCTTCGGTGGGCGTCAGGTAGTCGAGGTACATGACGTTCTCGACCGCCGCGTAGCCCAGCGCCACGAAGGACGCGTATATGATCCCGTCGATGGGTTCGTCCATCTCGGGGAGTTTCAGGACGAGGATCAGGAACACAAGCATCTTGGCGAGCTCCTCGACAGGGCCGATCGCGAGCATCGAATACGCGAACAGCCCCAGTGTGTTGCCGTCCGCGAGGGCGAGTGCGTCGTAGCGCAGTGAAGCCCAGCCGAGTGCGACATAGAGCGCCCGGGATATGGCGGCCGACAACAGGCCGAGGCCGAAAGCCAGCGCCAGGTGGCCCACCGGTTCCGGCAGATGCCGGTCCTTGTGGTAATGGTAACCCCCCCAGAACAGGATCGGCAGCAGGACCGGCAATAGCATGAGTCCGTAAGACATTGCGTCATTATCCGGCGGCATTGCCCCGGGTTCCTTCATGCCGGTCACAATTTGCAGCGACAGGCTGTAATTGATCGGTGCTAATATTGAGCGCGTCCCAGCTCCGACAGTGACCCGAGGAAATCCCGATGGCAATCGAATTCACTTTGAACGGCGAGCCCCAGTCACACGATGTCGATCCGCAGATGCCTCTGCTGTGGGTCATCCGGGACATCGCAGGCCTTACCGGTACAAAGTACGGCTGCGGCAAGGCGCTTTGTGGTTCCTGTACCGTGCACGTGGACGGTAACCCGGTGCGTTCCTGCGCATTTCCGGTATCCGCCGCTGCCGGCATGTCAGTGACCACGATCGAAGGACTGTCCGCGAATGGCGATCACCCGGTGCAGGAGGCCTGGCGTGAGTTGAACGTGCCGCAGTGCGGGTATTGCCAGTCGGGACAGATCATGACGGCGGCCGCGCTGCTGGAACGCAACCCGAATCCCAGCGAAGCGGAGATCGCCACGGCAATGAGTGGCAACATCTGTCGCTGTGGCACCTACACGCGCATTCGAAAAGCCATTTACCGCGCTGCAGGGGGGGAGTCATGAGCGGCTTCGAGAAACTGAGTCGGCGGGAGTTTCTGCAGACGACCGGTATCGCGAGCGGCGGTCTCGTGTTCGCCATGACGCTCGGATATCCGCGGTCCGCCGCCGGCGCGAGCAACGTTGCACCCAGCGTATACGTCAATATCCGCGATGACGACGTCGTCGAAATCTATTGCCATCGTTCCGAAATGGGGCAGGGTATCCGGACGTCGCTGCCGCAGGTGATCGCGGACGAACTCGAAGCCGACTGGGACCGCATCGAGTTATTACAGGCGCCGGGCGATGCCAAGTACGGCGACCAGAATACCGACGGCTCGACCAGTATCCGCAAGCACTTCGACCTGCTCCGGACGGCAGGCGCATCGGCACGCGAAATGCTGATCGCGGCTGCGGCGATGGAATGGGGTATGCCCGCCGCGGAGCTCGTGGCGCGCAACCATG
The DNA here is from genome assembly GCA_009937505.1 of Gammaproteobacteria bacterium. GTDB lineage: Bacteria > Pseudomonadota > Gammaproteobacteria > Steroidobacterales > Woeseiaceae > UBA1847. The sequence goes on along the minus strand of JAACFJ010000035.1, from coordinate 34,657 downwards.
CCATCCACCACGAAGCGAGCGGCCGTTCCGCTGCCTATGGCGATCTCGTTGCGTCGGCGGCGGAACTCGAGGTACCGGAGGACGTAACCTTCAAGGACCCGGCAGATTACCGTTACATCGGCAAACCGATGGACCTGATCGACGGCGTTGCCATGACGACGGGCGCCGGCATATACGGCACCGACACGGTTCTGCCCGGGATGCTGTATGCCTCCGTCGAGCGTTGCCCGGTCTTCGGCGGCACCGTCAAGTCAGTCGATGATGCCAAGGCACTGAAGGTCGCTGGCGTGGAGCAGGTTGTCCAGATGCCGGACGGCACTTCTCCACCCGGATACAACCCGCTCGGCGGCGTCGCGGTGCTGGCAAGCAACACCTGGTCGGCGGAGCAGGGGCGCAAAGCGCTCGCAATCGAATGGGAAACCGGCCTGAACGCCGAGTACGACTCGGCAAGTTACCGGCAACAGCTCGTCGACACGTCACACAAAGAAGGCAAGACGGTCATGAACCGTGGTGACGTGAATGCTGCCTTCGGGACGGCGGACAGGGTGATCGAGGCCGATTACTACGCCCCGCACCTGTCGCATGCGCCCATGGAGCCGCCGGCCGCTTCGGCGATGATGCACGAGGATGGCAGCGTCGAGATCTGGGCCGCTACGCAGGATCCGCAGTCGATCCAGGGCACCGTTGCCGCCTTGCTGGGCATCGACAAGACGCAGGTAAAAATCAACGTCACGTTGCTGGGCGGTGCCTTCGGCCGTAAGTCCAAAGCGGATTTCTCCGCCGAGGCGGCCTGGCTCGCGAAGAAGACCGGCAAGCCCGTGAAAGTGTCATGGTCGCGGGAGGACGATATTCGTCACGGTTATTACCACACGGTCAGCGCGCAGTATCTGAAGGGCGCGCTCGACGATGAGGGCAACACCACGGCATGGCTGCATCGCAGCGTGTTCCCGTCGATCGGCTCTACGTTCAGTGCAGAAGCCACCGGGCCCGCTAATTTCGAGCTCGGGCTTGGCATGATCGACAATCCTTATGCGGTACCGAACATGCGCCTCGAATCTGGCGACGCCAAAGCGCACGTGCGCATCGGCTGGCTGCGGTCCGTCTGCAACATCTATCATGCGTTCGCTGTTTGCAGTTTTGCTGATGAGCTGGCTCACGAGGCTGCTGCTGATCCGCGCGACTACCTCCTGCGCCTGGCAGGCTCGCCCAGGAAGGTCAATCCTGCGGACGACGGCGCAGAGTATTCCAACTACGGACAATCGCTGGACGTGCATCCGATCGATACTGCGCGCTATGCGGCGGTGATCAGGAAAGTATCGGATATGGCGGGCTGGGGCAGGAACCTCCCGGACGGCCACGGCCTGGGCATCTCGGTGCATCGCTCGTTCCTGAGCACGGTCGGCGCGGTTGCCGAGGTACGGGTCGACGGCGAGGGCAAGCTTCACGTCGAGGAGCTGTGGATTGCGATCGATGCAGGGCTTGTCGTGAATCCCGATCGAGTCGCCGCGCAGATGGAGGGTGCCGGGATCTTCGGCATGAGCCTGGCCCTGCACGGCGAAATCACTGCGAAAGACGGCGTGATCGAGCAGGGTAACTACGACACCTACCCGGTGATCCGCATGAGCGAGGCGCCGAAGGCGATTAACGTGCACATCATGGATGTCGATGCTCCGCCAGGCGGTGTCGGTGAGCCCGGCGTGCCGCCGGTCGCGCCCGCTATCGTCAATGCGTATTTCGCGGCGACCGGCAAACGCGTGCGCGAGTTGCCGCTGAAAAAGGCCGCCAGCGCATGGCTTCTTCAGTGCGCTCCGTCCACGGGTGGCCGTAGCTCAGCCTGAGGAAATTCGTGTAACAGCTGCACGGCGAAAAGATGTGCCCGGGCGTAATGCTGATACCGGCCTCGATGGCTTCGTCGAACAGGGCCTCGGCATTCACTCCGCCCGGCATTTCCAGCCATGACACGGCACCTCCGACCGGCTTGGACGTGCGAGTATCCGCAGGGAAATGTTCACTGACCAGGGCGGCCATACGCTCGGCGTTCTGCTTTAGCACCGGCCGCAGGGCCTTGAGATGCCTGCTGTAGTCACCGGTCGCGAGGAATTCCGCGAGCGTGAGTTGTTGAAGGAGGCCCGAACTGCAGGAAAACGATCTTTTCAGCTGCTCGATCTTGTCGATGTAACGGTCCGTCACCACCCAGCCGATGCGGTAGCCCGGCGCAGCAGTCTTGGAGAACGAGCCGCAGGTTATGATGCGTGCGCCCCCGCCGAGGAACTGGGCGGGCACGGGCCGGACACCGTCGAACCGCAGGTCGCCGTAGACGTCGTCCTCGATCAGTACGGTGTCGTATCGTTCGAGTACCTCGACGAGACGGCGCCGGTCCTTCTCCGGCATCGTCACACCGAGCGGGTTGGAGAGAGTCGTCGAGAACATGCACGCCTTGACGTCGTGAGTCTGCAGAGTGCGCTCGAGTTCGGCTATCACCACGCCTTCCTCGGGGCAGGTTTCCACTTCGATGGCCAACATGCCGAGGCTGTCGATCAGCTCGAGCAGCCCGTGATAGGTCGGCGTTTCCACGGCGATGACGTCGCCCTCCGATGCCACACCCTTCAGAGCGAGTAGCAGGGCTTCCTGTCCGCCATTGGTAATGCCGATGTGTTCGGGGTCGACTTGCACACCGGTCGTGTCGAGATAGTGGTAGGCAATCTGGCGCCGCAGCGCCGGCTCTCCGAGCGTTGCCGAATAGCCGATACTGCGCTCTTCGGCGCGCGCCATAACCCGCTTCATCGCCCGGTGCAGGGCTTTTGCGGCTGGCTTCGCCATCGTCGGGTTGGCAATGCCGAGAGGCACGAGCGCGGGGTCGTTGATGCCGTTGTAGACGCGCTCCATCAGCGTGCGGCAGTTGAGCGAGATCGGATTTCCCGCATAGGAAGGAGTAGGGCGCACGATGGCGTTGCCGCCGCGGTATCGTACGTAAAAGCCCGATTGGGGGCGCGATTCGACGCGGCGCTGGCGCTCGAGTTCGACATAGGCCTGGCGCACGGTCGGGATACTCACGCCAACGGTGCGGCTCATCTTGCGCAGCGAGGGCAGCCGGTCACCCGGGCGAAGCGTCCCTGAATCGATATTTTCGCTTATCAAGTCAATGACTTGCCGATACAGGAAGGTATCGTCGCTTTTTGAAACTTGCAGCATAACTGTATAGGTCATATTTTCTAGAAACTGTATCTGTTATATCAACAAAAACGCCGTATAGTCAAGTCCATGGTCTGAAACACCGGAGGGGCGAGCCATGAGACAAGAACCTTCTTACAGCGGATGCGAATCCCTTGATCGCGGCGTAATCGACAAGCCTGATGCGCACTTGGGTGGATCGTCACGTACAAAGTGGCGGGCGATGCTCGACCTGTTGATTGGTGCCCCGTTGCGGCTTCACAATTACAGGCACCTGCATGCCGAGGTCATCGAAGATGCGCTGCGCGCGTTTGACTGCGGCCCGAAACGTGGAGACAGGTCATGAGCAACGCATTGCTGTACGTCATCACGGTCCTCGTATGGGGCTCAACGTGGCTTGCGATCGAATTCCAGCTGGGGGTTGTTGAGCCGGAAGTGTCGATTGTGTATCGCTATGCCAGCGCTTCCCTGTTGCTGTTTGCATGGAGCCGTATCCGCGGCCTGCGGCTGGCGTTCCGACTGCGTGAGCACGGCACGTTCTTCCTCCTGGGAATGCTGCTCTTCGGTCTGAATTACATCCTGGCGTACCGCGCGCAGATCTATATTTCCTCTGCGCTGACGGCGATTGCGTTCTCTACGATGGTCTGGATGAACATCATCAATGCCCGCGTCTTTTTCGGCGTCAGGGCAGGGCGGCGGGTGCTGTTTGGCGCGCTTCTCGGCGTGGCAGGGATCTTCACGTTGTTCGCACCGCAGACCTCCGAGATGACGTTCTCGGACACCGCCTTTTACGGCTCGATGCTCGCCGTCCTCGGGGCACTGGTCGCGTCGTTCGGCAACATGGTTTCCCAGGCCTCGCAAAAGACCGGTCTGCCGGTCATACAGTCGAACGCCTGGGGCATGTTTTACGGCGCAATTATTACGGCCCTGATTGCTGTCTACCAGGGACATGAATTCCTGTTCGACTGGTCGATGGGTTATCTCGGTTCGCTGTTGTACCTGACCGTCTTCGGCTCGATCGTCGCGTTCGGCGCCTACCTGACTTTGCTCGGCCGCATCGGCGCGCACAAGGCCGGCTACGCTATGGTGATGTTCCCTGTTGTTGCGCTGATCCTGTCGGTGTTCTTCGAGGACCTCGAGATCGATGCGACGATCATCGTCGGTACACTGCTCGTGCTTGCGGGCAATCTTTTCGTCCTGAATACGAGGGCGCCGCGTGCTCCTGATGAGCCGCGAATAGCGCCGGGAGTAATGCCTGCGACAGCGAGGGCTATCGATTTGGAGTAGGGGTACACCACGGTTGACAGACACACCCAGAGGGCGTGTAGTGCCCGTCATCCACAAGGATGACGGGCGCAATCATGGACAAGTTCGAACTGATCAGAACGCCTGAAGGCGACAAAGTAAAAGTAGACTTGAGCGGTACCGAGTTGTTACGGGCACCGATCTACAACAAAGGCATTGCCTTTACTCCGGAGGAGCGACGCCGTTTCGGTATCGAAGGCATGCTGCCGCCGCAGCACAACGACATCGAGATGCAGGCGGACCGCAGCTATCACACGATCTGTTTCAACAAGGACCCCGTCGGAAGGAACATCGATCTCGGCCTGTTGCAAAACCGCAATGAGGTGTTGTTTTACAAGATCTTGAGCACGCATCTCGAAGAGTTGATGCCCGTGGTCTATACGCCGACGGTAGGGGCAGCTTCGCATTTCTTTTCCCATGTCTATCGTCGCGCACGCGGTGTGTTCATCACGCCCGGATATGCCGGCCGTATCGAGCAGGTTCTTCGCGATGCGGCGCCGTTCAGCGACGTCGAACTCATGGTGGTCACCGACAATGAAGCCGTCCTTGGTATCGGTGACCAGGGAATTGGTGGCATGGCGATCAGTATCGGCAAACTGGCGCTGTACTGTGTGGGTGCCGGCATTCACCCGGCACGCACATTGCCGATCAGTCTGGACGTCGGAACCGACAACCAGGAACTGCTTGACGATCCCTGGTACCTGGGATGGCGGGAGCGTCGGCTACGCGGCGACGCTTACCTCGCAATAATCGACGAGTTCGTGGAAGCCGCCCGAGCCGTATTCCCGAAAGTCGTGATTCAGTGGGAGGATTTTCACAAGGACATCGCTTTTCAGGTGCTCGATCGTCATCGCAATAATCTGCCGTCATTCAACGACGATATCCAGGGTACGGGCGCAGTTGCGGCAGCCGCGATGCACGCGGCTGCCCGTATCAGCGGCGAGCCCTTCGCTAACAGTCGTACCGTCGTGTACGGCGCCGGGGCTGCCGGTGTGGGCATCGCACGACAGATCCGCCGGCAACTTCGGCAGGAGGGCGTCGAAGGCGAAGCGCTGGATCGCGCCATTATTACTCTGGATAGTCGCGGCGTAGTTTCTGACGATCGCGATGATCTCGATAAGAACAAGCGTGATTTTGCCTGGCGGGCCGAATGGCTGGGCGAGATCGGCCTCGCGGTTGAGGACCGCAGGAATCTCGCCGAGGTCGTTGACGCTTATAAAGGCAACGTGCTGATCGGGACGTCCGGGCAGGCCGGCAGTTTCACGGAGGAGGTCGTGCGCAACGTGGCGCGACATTCGGAGCACCCGGTGATCTTGCCGATGTCGAATCCGACCGATATCAGCGAGGCCACACCGGCCGATATCATGAAATGGACCGACGGTAAGGCTCTGGTTGCGACGGGGAGTCCGTTCGACCCGGTCGAGATCGGTGATGAGAAGCGCCGGATTGGACAGGCCAATAACGTATTCGTCTTCCCGGGTATCGGTCTCGGCACGATTGTCAGTGGTGCCACGGAAATCACGGGCTCGATGATTGGCGCCTCGTCAACCGCGCTTGCGCACGCGCTGGAATCCTCGATGATCGAGGAGCGCTGCCTGATGCCCGAGGTGAACAGCCTGTGGGACATCTGCGGCAAGACGGCGTCGCGACGTTTACAGACGTCGATGCAATGGAACAATGCATCAACGACTACCGCTGGAAGCCGGAGTACCCCGAGATCCTCAAGGCCTGCGACTGAAGCTCGCCACAATTCGACACATTGTGACCCCTGGAGCGTCAGCTTCAGGGGCTACAACCGTTTCATGGCATCGAGACGGAGGGGTCGAGTGGCGCAAAGAGATCCGAACTGGGCGCAGTGGAAAGTTTTTTTCGCCGGTAGGAAGCAGCGGCCAGGCGTCCGCTTGCTGCCAGAAGATCCGAGTCTGTCGAGCATTCCCGCTTCGGTCGCTCGCTCACTGGCCATATTTCAACTCGGCGAGTCCGGCGGCGGCACCGTCGTGGACCAGGCCAGGAGCAGCGCGCTTCCCTCGCTGGGCGAGGACTACGCAGACGCGCTGAAAATGTTCGTCGCCGAGGAACACCGGCACGCGGAACTGCTGGCCTGTTGCGTCCGCGCCCTGCACGGCAAGCTGATTACGCACAACTGGACGGCCCGTCTGTTTGTCTTCGGCAGGCGGCTCGCCGGACTACGGCTCAAGATCATGGTGCTGCTCGCGGCCGAGGTGGTTGGAATCTGTTATTACCACGCTCTGGCAGAGGGCCTGCCGGACAGCGAGCTGAAATCCGTTTTGCGCGAGATCATCGCCGACGAAAGAGCCCATCTACGGTTTCACTGCGACTTCTTTCGCACGCAACTCGGGACCGCGGTGCATCGCCGGGTTTTCGCCGTCATCTGGCGTGCAGTGATGTTTGCGGCGGCTGTTGTTGTCCTCCTCGATCACCGCCAGGCGCTGAGTGACCTGCGTATCCCTTTCGGTCGTGTCTGGAGACGCTGGATGGTTTACAGCCGGACAGCAGAGAACCGGATCGTTTGCAGCGCTACCCGAGGGGCACCCGTGCCGTGCCTCGGCTGACAACAAGGTGACGGCGGATGAGCTGCCGCGAGATGCGTCAGAAGACGCACTTTTCGATCATGCGGCGCTCTATCTGCCGCGGGTCGTCAGCCTCTCGGAGTCAGGCCATCCTGCGTCTGGATCAGGGCAAAGATGTTATTGCGCACGGCCTTGAAGCGCTCGATGGAATTCTCGACATGATCGTTGTTGTCGCAGCGGCCCCTGTAGACCCGGTGGCGTACCGTCCTGATATCGAATTGCGCGCCCGGGATGGCGTATGGTGCGCTGACGATGCCGGCCTGGTCGAAGTCATAGGGAATACCGATCAACAAATCACTGTCATTGGAAAACAGCACGTAGTTATGACAGCACTCGTTGTATTCAGACTTCGCAATCGGTGAAAAGTCCGTGTTGCCGATCAGGAACTGAAATACCGAGGTCAGGTTCAGGTGCACCGGGTCTAACGCTGCCACGGACGTCTCGTCGATCTTGAGGTCCTTGCGGTCGATACGCTTGCCGACACGATTCTTGTGTTCCAGCAGGAACGCGTAGCGGACCTGCTGCTCGCGCTTCCCTTCCGTGTCCACCCAGGTAATACGCAACAGCCGCAGCTGGAAACTCAAGGGCGTGGCCAGGTTCAGGATCCGGTAGGCCACGTATTCGCGCAGTAGTGTCTGTTCGTAGCGATCTGCGTCGCCGCAGTGAACCGCGAGCTTCAGCTTGTTCTGCTTGTGGAACAGTGTGTCCTTGACCTGCGACTTCTTGAAATTCAGCCACAGGGGAGGGAGGTCACAGATCTCGTTCCGGGAATGCCCGCGCGCACGGACCTTGACGTCGAACGTCTTGACCTCACCGTCGTCGCCGATATGGGCCAACGTGCCCTGGACATATTCTTCCGTGGGCCGGTCCCGGACCAGCGTCGTCAATGGTGCGGACAGCGTGACATCCAGCGTCTCGTGGCTTTGAAACAGCGGATCGGGATCGGCGCCATCCGCCGCAAGCGATGCGGCTGCAGGCGACAGGAGGCACAACAATAGCGGGAGGCTGGAACGCATCGGCCAATAATATATTGTCGTGGCCTTCGGCTCCTCGTGGAAGACCGCTATATCTGGTTAGCCTGTGATGGCCAGTTTCGGCGAGACAGGCAGCACGTGCCAGATTACCGCCAGGAAGTGGCAGATACCGCCGAGCAAGACGAAGACGTGCCAGATAGCGTGCCCGAACGCGATACGTTTGGCGGCATAGAAGGCGGCGCCGATCGTGTAGCTCAGTCCGCCGGCGACCATCCAGACCATGCCGTCGGGGCCGATCGCGTCGACTACTTGCGGCAGCGCGATGACGACCAGCCATCCCATGATGAGATACCCGGCAAGAGCAACCCGCGGAAAGCGATTGCGAAACCAGAGCTTGGTAAGGATGCCCGCCGTCGCCAGCGTCCAGATCGCACCAAACAGCCACCAGCCGGTCGTCGTGCGCATGGCCACCAGCAGAAACGGCGTATACGTCCCGGCAATCAGGATATAGATCGCACAGTGATCGAGTAGCTTGAACAACTGCCGGTGCCGAGACATATGTAGTGCGTGATAGACCGTGGACGCCAGGAAGAGGGCGATCAGGCTGGTGCCGTAGACGATGCTGGCGGAGATTCGCCACGGGTCGGCCGCTTCGATAGAAACGTAAAGCATCCACGATAGCCCCGCGATACTCAGGATCACGCCTGCGCCGTGGCTGATAGCGTGAAAAAGCTCTTCAGCGAGGGAGTATTCGGACTGGTGTTCGCTCATGATACGGCCTGCGGGCTGCAAGGCCACGACATCTGGTGGCACTAGGGTACCGCAATTTGACCGAACTGCCTAAGACTCGGTGTTTTCGACAGGCTCGGGCGGCTGTTCGCCGAGTTCGATGTCGCGCTGCCGGCAAGAACGTCGCCGCGCGAAGAACGTCCAGGCCGCGTGGGCAAAACAGAATGTTGCAAACACGTAATAGGCCGCACGGAGCCCATCAGCGAAGTTCAGATAGATACCGCCGGCCAGAAACAGCGCACCGAGCAGAAACCAGAACACTGGTGCATGGTCGTAAATCGGTTTGGGTATCCACATAACCTCGGTCCGCCGCTCGTACTAGTTGTTGCCTGCCGCCTCAATGGCCGGATTGCCGTTAATTTCCGCGTCGACGTTCTTGACGCGCCTGTAATTTCTGCGCATTTGCAATATGTGGAAGCCCCGTCCACCGCAATAGAGCCCCAGCGCCAGGTAAAAGAACGTCAATTTGTAGTCGAAGCCGACATAGAGACCCAGGACCACGAACAGCACGGCCATCAGTATCCAGAGTTGCGGGGTTCTCTCGTAAATCGGTGTCGGTAGCCACATGAGATTATCGGGATCCTGGACGAAAAGAGCGCCCAATTTTGCCTGCGACCGGGTCGAGACGACTGACCCGATGTCACAATTTCAGGATGGGGGAGGGGGCGTACCGGGAAAAGTGAGACCTGCCTCAAATTCGACGATCCGTAATATGACAACTAACATCGTAATCAGTCGATAAGAGTATGTAATTTAACAATAAATAATACAAATTCTACTCGCCGAAGAGCTGCCCGTGTCTGTCCCTAATCCGCGGCCAGCAGTCGCCAATCTCCGGCACGTCGAGTCGAAATGTATCCCTGAGCGTCGCCAGTAATTGCTCGGGCGAATCGAGCCTGGTGACGCGCTCGCCGCGAATGTCGCGAACGCTCAAAACGCGCCCACGTAGCGAGGTGTGGCGGTCGGCAGCGCGAATCTGGGCGACGAGATTGAGTACGAAGCTCGACTCGGGATCCGTCTGCAGTAGACGGCATTTCCGGCTCAGTGCGCTTTCGCTCGCAGCCGCAGGGAAAAAGTCGTAGCTGATTTCGCCGTCGCCGGGGTTTTCCCAGAATTGCCAGTGACCGTCATCGAGCGCCCTGAGGCCCAGCCGGAAGGGCGCATGCACATGGTCGGCCTCTTCGAGGCGGATCGGCTCGAGCAGGCTACCGCCGAAACCGACATCGGCGAGCCAGCGGTCGAGGTTGTCGGGCAGGCGGACCAGGAGTGCGAGGTGGTTGGCCGTTGAGGCGCCTCCGCGGTCGGCCCGCATAACGGCGGCCGCGACCCGGGTCACCTCGAAACCTATCTCCGCGAGCGCCCAGCCGAACAGCCCGTTTTGCTCGTAACACCAGCCGCCGCGGTGATCGACAACGATCTTTTGGTATGCGTCTTCGACAGCGGTCGTCAAAGGGCGGCCGAGCTGTACGTCGATATTCTCGAACGGCACGGAACACACGTGCGCGCGCAAGAGCCGGTGCAGGGTGACACTATCCGGGCTCGGCTCCTCGCCGAAATCGATGCGCTTGAGGTAAGAAGAGAGGTTCATAAAAAATAATGAATAACAGAGAGTTATAAGTATATGTTAAGCAAAAATATGAAGAAATCGCTGCGCTATCTCCGGTAGCTCACGAAAACAGTTTACAGGCAAGCCGGAATCTTTCGCGGGTCAGGACATTGCGGTGGGAATAAACGCGAAACCTGCTGCGTATACTTACTGGATACAGGCAGTAGTGGCGATATGCGAAGCGAACTGGCTCAACTCGGCACCGGTGCACAGGCCCTGGTCATTCAGATCCTCGGCGATGCCGACGACGCCCAGGATGGCGTGCACGACGCCTTTGAAACCGCACTGGGCAGGCCGGGTGCCTACGATGTCCGCAAAGGGCCTTTGAAGCCGTGCGTTCCTGCGCGTGGTTCGCAACCGCTGCATCGACATGCTCAGGCGTCGCCGGGCACCGTCATCTATGCCTGTGGACGAACTCGAATGGTCATTGAGGACGAATTACAAAACCCTGCCGGAGCGAGGTCTCCTGCCATATATGCGTATAATGTATATTATGTTAAATAACGTATGGGGTCGGTGAGACTGTTCCGGGAAATGGCCCCCTCTTTCGCTCATCGTGACACTGAAGCGCTTTTACGCGGCTGCGGATGTGGTATCGGTTAGCCGACGAAATTTGCGCCACTCGAGCGCCGTCACCGTGAGCGCCGGGAGCATCGTCAGCGAAACCACTGCTGCGCCCAGGATCCCGAAGAGCACGATGGCACCGACGCCCCGGTAAAGTTCCGTACCAGCGCCCGGCATAAACACGAGCGGCGACAAGCCGCAGATCGTCGTGAGTGTGGACATCGCAATCGGCCGGAAACGCAGCGCGACGGCCTCGTGCACGGCCTCATGTGGCGTCACCCCGCCCTTTTCGAGAAGCCGCTTTGCCTGGTCCACGATCAGGATGGGGTTGTTTACCACGGTACCCATGAGGATCAGGAAGCCCAGCATCGAAATCATGTCGAACGGCTGGTGGAGCCTGTCCAGGCCGATCAACGGCAAAGCGGCGCCCACGGCGTTCATGAGGACCAGGCCGACAATGCCGCCCGCGATACCGAGAGGAATCGTGGTCATGATCAACAGCGGATAGCCCCAGTGCCGGAAAATGGCCACCAGCAGCAGGAACACGATGATGAGTGCGACGGGGTAATTGGCGGCCAGCGCCGCCTTGGTCGCGTCGAGCTGGTCGCTGGCCCCCGAAATCGTGACATTGACGTCGGACGGCAACTCGCCGCTCGACCTGAGGGCACCGATAACGTCCTGCCTGACGATTTCAACGCCGGTTTCGAGAGCTACGGACGGCGGCGGGATGATATTGAGGGTGACCGTGCGCTGGCCGTTGATTCGCCGCACGGTGCTGGTATCCACGGTCTCCCGGATAGTGGCCACGGCGGACAGCGGCAGGATGCTCCCCTGTGGTGTGTAAACGGGTAGCTGCGCAAGTGTATCCAGGGTTGCCCGTGCGCCTTTGCTGCCGAACAGATAGATATCGATTTTGTCGTCCGCGAGAAAGAACTCGTCGACAAACGCGCCGTCGGTGAGTGCGGCGACGGTGTAACCGATGTCGCCTGCGCCCATACCGAGTTCCGCGGCGCGGTCCCAGTCCGGGCGGACCTCGATGAGCGGCTGCGCAAGCGTCAGAGACGACGGGCTGGACTGGATGCGCGGGTTGCCGAACACGTCCTGTGCGCGCCGATAAGTGGCCAGCGCGACCTCGTAGATGATTGCGAGATTCGGGCCGGATATATCGAGGTTGATGCTGCGAGTGCCGCCGTCGTTGCTGGTAATGATCGAACCGCGTGCTGCGAATGCACGCATCCCCGGATAGGTTTCGTACACCTGCGTGATCGCGCCCATCAACTCATCGATGTGCCCCGGGTCGATCGTCTGGGAGATGATTCGCATGCCACCCGGGTCGATGCGAATATTCAGGTACTGGATCGCGGGAACCTCTACCTCGCCGCGGTCGAAGCGCTTCGGGTCGTCACCGACGAACGGCAGGAAGTGATCCTGCACCTCGAGCCCGATTTTCGTCATGGTCTCGAGGTTGTAGCCGGGAGGCGCGCTCATCACTGCGAACGTCTTGGGTTCTTCTCCCTCCGGCAGGTACTCGGCGGCCGGCGTCAGGAAAACGATCACCGCCAGGCTCAGCAAGACGGTCGTGAGTATGGTCGTCGCGCGCCGCCGCGGCGTACTGATCAGCGTATCGACCCGTGCAACGACGGCGTCTCGGAGCCGGCTTCCGACGGGCTCACCCGAGCCGCCAAATTCGAGACGTGCGCTCGCCGTCGGTATCAGCGCGATCGCAACCAGCATGGAGGCGAGGATCGATGCCGAAATTGCGATCGCAATATCCGAGTACAGCTGCCCTGCTTCTTCGACGATAAACAGCACCGGCGCAAAGACGAGAATCGTCGTCAGTGTCGACGCGAGTACGGCCGGCCACACGTTCCGCACACCCTCGACGGCTGACCGGAAACGGTCCAGTCCCCTGCGGCGAGCCAGTTCGATGCTCTCGATGACCACGATGCTGTTGTCGAGCGTCATGCCTATCGCAAACGCAATGCCGGCCAGGGATATGACATTGATCGTGCGCCCGCCAGCGAGCAGACCGAGGAACGCGGCGATCGCGCATATCGGAATGCCGATGACGCCCATGGCCGTGGCCCTGAGCGATCGCAGAAACAGGTACATGACGAGCGTGGCGAGCCCGGCACCGAGGCTAAGGTTGAACCAGACGTTGCGCACCGAGGCTTCGACGTAGCCCGCATCTTCGGCGATCAGCCCGAGCTCCATTCCCGCCGGCTCCAGGACTTCGTCGTTGATCCGTTCCACGGCATCGAGCATCGCGTACTTGATATCGATGACGTTGGATCCTGTTTCCCGGCTGACTGCCAGCCAAATGATCGGGTCGCCGTCGGAAAACGACAGGCTGCGGATCTCGAAGTGATCCAGCTCTATCTCCGCGACTTCGCCGAGGCGGATAAGCGTGTCGCCGCGCGCCTCGACAATCAGGTTGCCCAGTTGCTGCACGTCGTCGAAACGGCCGACCGTACGCAGCAGGTAGCGCCTTTTTCCGGCGTCGATTTCTCCGCCCGATACGTCCTGGTTACGCCGCCGGATCGCGTCACGAACGGCGGTTATCGTAAGGCCGCGATCCGCCAGCCGTGCCGGGTCGAGGATGATACGAATCTGCCGCTCCGCGCCGCCGCGTACCTGTACGTCGGATACACCGGGAACGTTGGACATGCGCGTGCGGACGTTGTCTTCGATGAAGTCCCGCATCATGTCCATGTCGAGTTCGCGCGGGTTGCCCGGCAGCGGCGAGACGTTAAAGTACATGAACGAATTGGCCGAAAACGAGCTCGCGAAAACCCGCGGTTCATCGACGTTGACCGGGTACGACGGCACCTGGTTCAGGGCGTTATTGACGCGGATGAGGGTCTCGGTTATATCGACACCGAACGGGAAGTCGAGCTCGATCGATGCCGATCCGCTGGACGCGGTTGCTTCGAGCCGCTGCAGGTTGGGTACGGTGCGCAGGTATTCCTCCTGCTCGATCAGGATCTCTTTCTCGATATCCTGCGGCGTCGCGCCGGGCCAGGAGGTGCGCACTGAGATTGTGCGGACCTCGAGATCGGGAATCATCTGCACGGGGATTCTCAGCGCCGCGAGAATGCCCAGCACGGTGAGGATCAGTGCCGCAACTGTCATCAGCAAGCCGTTGCGAACGATGACTTCGAACAGTCCGTTTTCGCTCGTCGTTTGCGTCACCTCGGCACTACAACCTCACCGTCACGAAGGGATTCGTTGCCGCGCGTTACGATCTGCAGGCCAGCTTCGAGGCCGCCGCGTATTTCCACGAAGCCGTCGAATTCCATCCCGGCATCCACGCGCTGCTCACGAACGGTCAACTCGCCGTCGTTGCCCTCGACGATCCATACTGTCTTGCGGCCGTCCGGATACATAAGCAGCGCATCCCGCGGCACCACGACGGCCTCCCGGCCCGTGTCGATCCTCAGTGACGCGCGCGCGGACATGCCGGGCGTAACCGGCAGCGCGTGGTGTGAGTCGGTTACAATGCGCAGCAGAAAGGTCCTGGCACCGGGGTCTTTCACCGGAACAACCGCCTGGACTTGCCCCGGTACGACCTCGTCCGGGACCGCATCAAGCGTGAGATCAACCCGTGTATCTTTAGTGATCCTTGCGTAGTACGTCTGCGGTACACGAAAATCGAAACGCAGTCCTTCGGTTGCAACGAGTTCCACCAGCCCATCGCCAGGGTTCACCCATTCGCCGACCTGTGCCAGCCGCCGGCTCACGACGCCGGCGAATGGTGCACGGACGTCATGACGTCGGACCACGGCGTCCTGCTGCCGGGTGGCCGCCGCCGCCGCTTTCAAGGCCGCCTGATTACGCGTCACCTCTGCCCGCAGCGACTTTATCTCCGTCTCAGCAATGCCACGTTGCGGGCCGACATCTTCCGCTTCGGTGAGCCGGCGCTGCGCATCTTCGAGGGCTATTCGTGCTTGCGTTTCTTCCGCTATCGCGCGCTCCAGCGTGAGGCGCCCGAGTTCGCTGTCCAGCGTGACGACGATCGACCCTTGCTCGACACGGTCCCCGGCATCGACAAGCGTTTTCTCCACCAGTCCGCCGATAGATGGCGAAAGGATCGCCGACTGCGGTGATGTGACCGTGCCGCTGACGGTGACGACTTGAATCAAGGGCCGGCGTTCCGATGCCGAGGTCTCGACCGGCGATGCGGCAAATGCCTCCGGCAAGACAGATAGGCAAAGGATCAGGATCGCGGGTGTGGTTCGGAGCGCTCGCTTCATGGTCCGCAGAAGTTTCACCCCGCGGGCGGCAAAGCGCAACTGGAACAAGGGCGTGCCTAGTGCAAGGAGCTCGCTTCTGTGTCGTCGTCCGATGCCTGGCCGTATTTTTTGAAGTGCAATTCCTTGGCCTGGCCGATCCAGTCGTCGTGTTCGATACGGCCACGGAATTCCTTCAGTTCAGAATTGATGCGTGCCACATCTACGGGTCCGAAAGCTGCAATTTGTCGAAAGTGAAATACGCCTAGTTCGTGCAGCATCTGCTCGAAGACTTTGCCGATTCCGACAATCTCCGTGAGGTCGTCCGGCTCGCCGTCGGGCTCCGCAAGACCGAAAGGCGGCGTTGTGCCACTGCTCCCCTGCCCTGCGCTGCGAACTTCTTCTGTCTCGCGCATCGCAATGAAGCTTTCCTCGATATTGCCGAGTTTCATACGCAGGGTATCGGATTGCTTCTCGGCCTGTTCGTATTGATTCCGGTACCGTTTAGCATCCGCCTCATACTGCTTGCGGCTGCTTTCCATCGACTGCAGGCAGTGCGCCAGCTCCTTGTTCTGTATCTTCAGTTCCTGGAGCTCCGCCACGTCGTGCTGAAGCGCTTCTGCTTCGCGCGTCGCGAGCGTCGCCTGTTGACGCAAGTCCGCGTTGTTCGCCTCGAGGGCGACAACCTTGTTTTCGAGTTTCTCGAGTCCCTCGACGCGCGCCTGCGCAGACGCCAGCAGCCTGCTCACGGATTGGTGTTCTGCCTGTGAAGCCTCGAGCAGATTATTGAGAGATTCCTGCTCGTGCCGGGCATCGTCGATCTTGCCTTCAAGCAATTGCCTCTGCTCCACGGCAGACTTCAGTTGTGCGGTATAGAAGTCTTTGCTCTTCTGGAATTCGGTCTGCAATTCCCGCATCTGGAGCTTGGCGGCATGTACAAGTTTTGTGTTCGACTCGAGCTTCCCATTGAGCTGGTCGCGTTCCGCACCGAGCGTAAAAACGTTCTTGGCGAGTGTATTGGCTTTTTCGCGCAGCGAGTCGAGTTCGGTCCTGGCGTGGACGGTCGCCTGTTTGAATTTGAGTCCCGCGGCGCGTTCCGTTTCAAGAGAGGTTTCGAGCGCGCGCGATTGGGTCTTCAGCTTTTCGATCTGTTGCAGGGCTTTGTCATAGCGTGCACGCCAGTCCGATTCCGTCTTTCCCAGCAGCCGCTTAGCGCCAAGTGATCCCAGCAGCCAGCCAATGAGGCCGCCTGCGAGGATAGCGCCAGCGATCATGAGAATGGTTTGCTGATCCGGGTATCCCATAGCCGATTATGTCCGGTAATTGGGGCAGTATAGCTATCCGCGCGGTGCGGATCTGAACGGAGTTCACGAAGTGGAAAATTGCTACCGGGTCGTCAGGATGTTCCCGCTTGCACAACTTTCTTACCTGCGCGCGCCGGGCGAAATGCGTCGACAACGTAGACGGCAGCAACGCCATATAGTGTGGCAAGCGCGAACATGAGCAACCGTGACCAGAAGGCTACGTTAGCGCTACTGCCACTCGTCGTGTCCATAACGGCTGGCGCGAGAATTACTATCATGGTGAGGTAACCGTACGACCAGGTGCCCGCCTGAGGATGCATCCCCTTACCCTGGAATATTCTCGTTCCGCAGACAAGTGCCCCGAGGGCGATGAGAAGTGCGTACATCGACAGCGCCGGCACCACTCGAAGTACGTTCCAGCCGATTACTGCACCGACTCCCCCGATGATCGTGGAGACGATGAGCGACCGCCCCGCGAGCCGGGCACCCTCGTTCGTGGCTTGCTGTCCCATCGAGGCTACCTTGATCATCACCGGTACGTACGACGTGCTCGCGCTGGACAACATAAACCACAGGGCGACAGGGAATACGATCACGAGAGAACGAAACGCGCTCCATCGCGCTTCTGCGAGGTCGGGGCTGGAAGCGCCGGGACCCTTCTTCGGAGCCTGGACCGGTCCGTCCTGTGCCATTGAGTCCGGCAGTAGCGCATGCGCGATCCAGACGAACACGATGCCGATGACCGCATTCATGCTGAAGCCGCTGATGAGCATGAGCGTTGCGTCGATGTTCACCGAGCCCACCGCCGTGCTGAGCGCAATGCCGACCGTTGCGAAGGTGCCGAGAATCGCCGAACCACCTTTGGCCGTGTAATAGAAACTCCAGTACAGGGCGAGTATGAGCAGCAGCAGCCCGACGAGCCGGTAATCCATTAACCACGGCAACAGCAGCAGGCCGGCATACAATGACAGCGTCAGGACCGCAGCGAACATGATGCCCGCTTTGAGTTTTGGCGCAGGAAACGGCAACGCAAGGATAAACATGGTGATGACGGGCGCAATGAAAGACATGTCCCATGCGACCGCCTGCGAGACCCACATCGACAGCCCCGTGCCGAAAGCGAGACGCAGAATCCTGACGTGAGCGATTTGCATTCGGCGAAGCCTAGTAGAAATAGGTAAAAAGGCTGAGTAGCCGCATCTTGATCCAGGCCAGCGAGTTGAACAGGAAACCGCCGCCGGTGTAGACGACCACCGATGCCTGCGCACCGACCCGGATGCCCTGGCGGTCCTCGGCATCCGGAAGTTCGAAGTCAATGAGCACAGAGAAGCGCTGAGCATCGCGCAGCCACTGGCGGTCGTTATCAATCGTGGGAAGGCTGCCGAGAGGCGCCGAGTCGACGTTCACACCGAAGCCGGTGGTCCTGATGGTCCCTTTTACGACTCTGCCCGGCAATGCGTCGAAGACGACGTCTACTTCGTCGCCAGGTTTTATGTTGCCCAGGTTGTTTTCGGTAAAGTCGGCCTGTACCCAGATGTCGTGCGAGGCGAGAAAGGTCATCAGCGGCGCTCCGGCTTGCGCAAAGTTACCGCGATCAACACGCACGTCCGTGATCACCCCGTCATCGGGCGCTGGCACCGACGTCCGCATGAGATCGAGTTGCGCCTGTTCCAGGCCTGCCTGCGCCTGCAGTATGCGAAAATTGTCTTCGCCCGTCTCGCCGAGATCCTGGCGAGCGCGCTCGAGATTCGCCTCGGCTGCCTGTAATGCAGCCCGCGCGGCGGTATAGGACGCTTCTGCCATCTCGACGCGGCGGTCGGAAATCGCACCCGGGTCTTCTTCCTTGATGCGTCTCAAGCGAACCGCGTCCTGCTCCGCACGCAAGAGGTTCGCGTTCGCCGAAACGACCTGAGCCTGTGCTGCGTCAATGTTGGCCGTCGACGCGCCGGTCGCCTGCCGTGCTGACTGCAGGTTGGCCTCCGCCGTCTCAACCGCGAGTTCGTATCGCTCGCGATCGATCTGGAACAGCAGGTCGCCGGCTTCTACGAACTGGTTGCTTTGCACCGCGACCTCCGTGACGCGGCCCGAGACCTCGGCCGCAACGGGAACAACCAGGGCATTGACACGGGCCTGCGTTGTGTAGGGGGTTATGCGGTCGGCGACGACGTAATAGATCATTAGCACGCCGCAAACAGCGAGGATGATCAGCGTCCATTTGCGTACGGGATCCATCGACGGCGTGCCTGCCACTCCGGCAGACTCTTCCTTGCTGTCTTTCTTAGTCTCGTCAGTCATATGCCTGTCTCATCGCCTGGCCGGCGGATTGTCGAGCAAGTCGCCCCAGTTGCTGCGCTCCTGCATTTCCTGCCGCGTTTCCTCGTCAACGAACTCAGTGGGTGCTGTTGTCTGCCAGCCACCACCAAGTCCGCGATATAGTGCAACGAAGCTTCGAAGTACGTTACCCCTGTTTGCTGCGTAACGTTGCTGCTGGCCGAACAACGACTGTTGGGCCTGCAGCACTCGCTGGTAGTCGGCAAATCCTTCCTGGTACCTCAGCAGCGACAATTCGGCTGAGCGCCGCGCGGTGTGAACACCTTCCGCGAGAATCACATCCTGCGCCTGCGTGCCGACATAGGCCGCCATCGCATCCTCGACTTCGCGGGCGGCTTGTATGACCGTTTCGCGATAGGCGATCAATGACTGCTGCAAACGTGCGTCCTGGACTCTCACGTTGTTCCGGATACGGCCGTAATTCAGAAACGGCCAGACAAATGTCGGCCCGATGGAATACGCGAGGCTGTCCGAGCTGAAAAGCCGGTCGGCACCACTGTCGCCCGAACTGGTAGACGTGGTGCCTTCCGCAGCCGTCAAGCCGAGGCTGCCCGTCAACGTAAAACTGGGATAAAGATCAGCCTCCGCGACGCCAACCAGGGCATTCTGCGCAAGCGCCTGCAATTCCGCCCGGCGCACGTCTGGACGCTGCCGTAGCACATTGGCGGGAATTCCCACCGCCACGGAATCGGGGATTGTCGGCAAGTCACCCTCGCCCTTCAGAATATCGTCGATATTTCCCGGTGTGCGCCCGAGCAAAACAGCCAGCGCATTTTTTAGCTGGCGCAAACTGGTCTCCAGGTCGGGAATGACGGCGGCTGTGCCGAGCAGTTGGGTTTTCGCCTGCAGCGCATCGAGTTCGGAGCTCGAGCCGTTGCGATAAAGTACCTCGGCTATTTTGTAGCTGCGTTCCTGGATGGCGTAACTGTCCCTGGCCAACCGCAGCTGTTCCTCCGTGGCGCGTATCAGCGCGTAGACATCGGCAACCTGTGCGGTCAACAACAGCAGCGCCTCGTCGTAACTCGCGATCGATGCCAGCATTCCGGCATCGGCGGACTCTATGCCGCGACGAAAGCGTCCCCAGAAATCGATCTCCCAGACTACGCTGGCGCCGACATTGAACTCTGTGAAGTTCGTGTCGGTCGTACCCGTATTGGGGGTAGTCTCGCTCGCTCCGATTGCGGAAACATTTCCAGCCAGCACTTGCTGCTGTGGGTACTTGTTGCCGATGGCGATGTTTAACCGCGCCTGCGATTCGAGAACCCGGAGTCCGGCGATTTCGAGATTGTTGTTTTCACGCCGCGCCGTAGCGATGAGTTCGTCGAGTACCGGGTCCTCGAGAACTTGCCACCATGCCTCGAGGTCCGCCGCGTCCGTCTCGAATTCCCCGAGTTCGGCGTCCAGCCATTCCGGGTTCACCGGAACCTCGGGCCGCACGAAGTCGGGCCCGACCGGCGCGCATGCACTGAGCAGCGCCGTCACTGCGGCGGTAAGCAGTACCGAACGAAGATTTTTGTGCAAATCAGCCGGCTTCTTCTGGCTCAGGTGCATCCGGTGCCATCCATGTGACCAGCAGTTCGTATCCGAGGGCCAATATCACGGCACCAATGAAAAGGCCGACGATGCCCATGGCAATCGCCCCTCCAATGGCACCGATGAGAATGACGAGCATCGGCGTGTCCAGCCCGCGACCCAGCAACATCGGCTTTAGGAATGCGTCACTGACACTGACGATAATCGAATACACGAGGAAAATTGTGGCCGGCACCGGCTCGGCTACCGAGAATACCCAGAACGCAATCGGACCCAGCACCAGGATCGGCGGCAGCTGGACAATGGCAAGAACGAGTACCGCTCCGGCCCAGAGTCCTGCTGCGGGGACACCAATCAGGACCAGTCCGACCGCGGACAACAGTGCCTGTGCGACAGCTACACCGAGGACACCCTTGACCACGCTGCGGATGGTCAGTATGGAGGTATCTGTAAATCTTGCACCACGCTCGGTGCCGACCAGGCTAGCCATGATTTCCCGGGTTGCGTTGTACCCGCCTTTCGACTGCAACAGCAAGGCGCCGGCAATGATTGTCGAAAGCACGAATTGCAGTACGCCGACGAGGGTGCCCGACGCGAAACCAAAGACTTTCTGCGCGAGTTCGCGCAGTTGCGTGTCGTACTGGCCGAGAAACGCCTCGATGTTGCTTGCGGCGTTTGACCAGACTTCATAGGTTTTACTACCGATAACCGGCCAGTCGGCGACGCCGGGATCCGGCTCCGGCACGCTGAGCGTTCCCTCTCTGAGATTGTGGGCCAGGGACTGTAGTGACGAGAGCGAGGACTCACCCAGTATCCATGTCGGCACAAGAATGATTGCAAGCCCAATCAGGACAAACAGGGATGCGGACGTCTTTTCACGGCCGCCGATCCGCGCGGTCAGCGATACGTGCAGCGGATAAATGGCAACAGCAAGGATCATGGCCCAAACCACGATGCTTATGAATGGCCGCACGATGCTGAAGCACATCACGAGCAGAATCAGCAAGGCACCGATCTGCAGAAATGAGGCCATGGCATTTGCCAAAAACTTCTGGTCTACCTTTGAGCTGTCTGCACTCGTCATGATGTTCTCCTGATTCTTTGATGCTGCGCGCGTCCGCTCTGGCCGCTATCAATCATGGCTCTGCCAGGTTTTTTGGACGACGGCAAACATCAACGCCGTTGACCAGCCGACAAGCAGAATCCCGTTCAGTGCCTGTATGCCACTCAGCAAACGCCAGCCTTCGCTCAGGGTAATGTCGCCGTAACCCAGCGTCGTAAAAGTAACGAACGAGAAATAAATGGCCGTCTCGAGATCGGCGAGCTCGCCCACCGGCACCAGTGCCTGGTAGACGCCCGCCCATAGCATGATTTCCAGGGTGTGCAGGAACACGAGCACGATGGCAGCTACCGTTAGCGCGTAGAGCACGCGCCGCGAACTCCAGTTACCCTCCCTGTCCAGGAATTCGCGGGCGAGATAGCGCACCAGGCCTGTTGTGCCCAACGCATGGATCGCGACGGTGATTGCGACGAGCCCGGCGCCAATAAGGCTCAGTTTCAGCATCCCGATACCGCAGGTATGACCAGCATGACGCGGGTATCCGGGATGCGCAGCGGGCCGCTGGCAGGCGATCTGTACGGGAGCCTCATTCTTATAGTTGGCATTATTCGGAGGTACCAGCAGATCATTTTAGCGCCATCCGTTATGCTTGTCCCATGCTTATCCGGTGGCTGCCACTTTTCATCGGTCTGGTGCCGCTCATCGGCGTGCACGTCGCCTACGTCATCGCGGTGGACTACGCTTACCTGCAGCCTTGCATCCCTTACCTGGATGGGTGCACGTCGATAAGCGGCACGGGCCGTTACCCGCCCGCCAGTTTCCTGTTCAAGGCCGTCGAAATGGCCATGGCAGTCGCGCTGCCGGTCTTCTGGTATTTCTCGGTCAAGTGGCTCCGGGCGCTTGATCCGAACTGGCACAGCCATGCCGTGTGGTCGATCTTCCTAAGCGGCGCTGTTGGTGCACTGGCCCTTATTATCTATGTCACCTTTCTCGGCACGAAGGAGCCTTTCTACGAATTCATGCGCCGTTTCGGCATTTATTTCTACTTTCTCGGCACTGCCCTCGCACAGCTTTTCCTGGCCGTGTCTTTGCGGGGCATCTGCAAGGGCCTGGGTGATCGCGCTCTTAGCCGCATGGCGGCGGCGATGCTGATACTGTGCCTTATGCCCTTTGCTCTGGGCGTACTGAATCTCGCGCAGAAGTCGCTGCTGCCCCATGAAACCGCGGACGCCCTCGAAAACAGCATCGAGTGGATCGCGTCATTGATGATGCAGGTCTATTTCCTGGTGGTGTTTTTTGCCTGGCGGCGGACGGGGCTTGCCGTATCGGTGAGCGTGGCCGCTCCTCGCGGAGACACGTAAGCGGTTCAGGAGGCAGTCTTGGAGGCGCCGGCGGCCGGTATATCTTCGTCGTCGTCCTTGTCGGGCGCCAGCGAGTAATCGAGCACGCCCGTCGCGATCATGTCGGTGGATGCCTGTGCCACCGAGAGTTCGGTCTCGACCTCGCGCAACTTCGCCTCCGAACGGACACTTTCCTCGGCACGGTTCGACAAATCGGCCCGCAGCTCGCGGGTCTTCAAGACCGAGTCCCTGAGGTCACTCTTGAGTTCTTCGACCCGGCGTTGCTGATGGCTGATGACCTTGTCCCGCTTCTCGATTTCGGCATTCACCGTCTCAAGGTCCTGTTCGAGCTGTTCGGCACTCGCTTTCAGCTGCCCCAGTTCGCTCTGGGCGATCCGGAGTTCGGCCTCGAGCGAGCGGATTCGATCATCCCGCGGGTCCCGTTTCTTGGCCCGGGTGATTGATCCCATTCGGGAACTGATTGACGACAGAATCCATCCGAGCAGGAACGCTCCGACGGTCATCAGGATCAGGTTCTGCGGAAGCTCGACAAACATCGGCCTATGATTATGCGCTTTCCGTGATTAGAAAAGGACGGGGTTCTCAGTCTGCATAGGCGCCGGCCCCGTGACCGGTCGTCGTACTGCAACATATTCTCGAAAAAAAGTGAATATAACTATCTATAAAACAATAGTTTAAATACTATTATTCGAGTAAATTAGCGAAGTGGCGCCAGAGTGTGAAGTCAACGCCGGCACCAGTACTTGACCTCTTCGCCGTCGAGAAATGTTTCGGCATTATAACCTTCGAGGATAGCCAGCGTACTCAGCATGCCGGACTCTGTGCAGGTATCCGCGGCAACCGTTACGGACCTTGGCGCGCCTTCGACCGGCCAGCCGCTCCTGGGGTCGAGGATATGGCTGTAACGGACGCCGTCCTTGAGCAGGAAACGCCTGGAGTCGCCACTCGTCGCGAGGGCGCCGCTGCGGACCTGCAGCACCGTCTCGCCTTTTCCACCTGTCGCAGAGACCGCCTCTATGCCGACTCTCCACGCCCTGCGTTGCTGCGGCGGACGAGTGACGGCGAGGTCCCCGCCGAAATTGACGACGACACTGCACGCGGCTGCTTCGCTCAGTATCCCCGCGACTCGGTCGACGGCGTATTCCTTGCCAATTCCGCCGAGGTCGATCTCCATTCCCGGCTGGAGTGCGAGGACGGGACGGCGCCACGATACCCTGTTCCAGCCGACTCGCTGCAGGACGTCGCTCACGGCTTCCCGGTCCGGAATGTGGTCCCCCCCGTCGAAGCTCCAGACCTCGCGGAGCACGCCGGAAGTAATATCGAAGCGGCCGTCACTCAGGGCGTGCAGCGTCGCCGCAAAGTCCAGCAAAGAGGCGGTTTCCTCGTCGACCTCCACCGGTTTTCCGTCGCACGAATTGATGCATCCCACGACATTTCCCGGCAGGTACCGGCTGAACTTGTCCTCGATTCGCCAGGCCTCATCGGCAGCCGTCCGGGTGAGACGGGTGGCCAGCTCCCGGTCCTCGGACTCGATGAGGATTTCACAGGGGCTGGCCATCGCATCGAACAGCCCCACGAAGCAGCCCTGCCCTGCCTCGACCGAGATCGCGCGCGCCGAATCCGGGGCTCCCAACGGCTACCTCGAGAAGTGGTAGCTGAACTGCACGATTATCGCGTCGAGATCCGGGTAGGTTTCCCTCCCCACCTGGTTGCCGATCAGCAAATCGCCGGGGATCGTGCCGTCTTGCTGGTATATCTCGGCACGAATACTCATCTCTTTGCCGCTGCGCGTTTTCCAGCCGTACTTGAGTCCCGCGGTAATTGCGTCGAAATTCCCGAGGCGGTAATCCGCGGATGCAAACGCGGGCAACTCGGCACCATCGACGAGGCTGATCGTGTAGAAATCGGCTTCTGACTGGGTGTAGAAGCGAAAGTGCGGTTCGATATAGCTGTATTCACCGAGGGGCCAGCGCAGCCGGAGATCCACGGTGTGCGAGTCGATCTCCCAGTCATCCGTCATGTAACGGTAGGAGGCGTCGAGGACCTTGCCACCCATGTAGTACTTGGCCTGGCCATAAAGGCTTTGCTTGGTTCGTTCGTCGGGCCGGTTCTCGAAACGGAACTCGTGGGAGGGCCCTTCTGCGCCGGGCGGCGGCACGCGCGGGATCGTTTCGCCCGTCGCGCCGTCGACGAGGCTCAGGAACTTGTATGGGTCCGTGAGGTAGCCGCTCGAGTTGCTGAACGAGTAATTGAGCTGCACCAGCAATCTTCGGGAAATGACCTGCGTCACGCCGATCACTGCGTCAATGATGTCCTTGGTCTCGCTGCCGGTCTTGTTGCCGGTGTCGCCGACGTCGAGCATCGGTGCGAATGCAACAGGCGTTCCGCCCACCGGGTCCCAGATGTCGTGGGCAACTGCGAGGCCTGCGGATACCGTCGTATTGCGCTTGTTGAAATCGCGCGACAGGCTGCCGTTCAGGCCGAGGTGAGTGTAGTCATACTCTCTCGAACCGCTGAAGCCGATGCTGGTCTTCCACAGCCTGCCCAGGGGCTGCTCCCAGCCAACGGTGATGGCTGCGCGCGTATCCTTGAATGTATCGTCCAGCGGCAATTCGCCGCCAGGTACCGTGTAGGCGGAGCTACCGGATGGCCTCGTGAAGGTCTGCGGAACGTTTTGGCGGATTGCGCCGTTTGGCGTGGCTCCCGTCAGGGTGTCGACCGTAAGGCCTAGTGTCAGGGAACGGTCGTCGACGTAGTTGCGCCTGGCGAGGATGTTGAGGCTCAGGTCCTGGACGCGATCGTTGTCCTCGCCGTAATACAGAAGCGCCGTGTTGAAGTCCCAGGTCGGCTCTTCCGCGGCCTGCACAGGCGCCGCCGGCACGGAACCGAGCAGGCTGCACGTCGCGGCTGCGAGCGCGGCCGATACCGACTTCGGGTTCTTATCCGCCATGCTCGTGCACTCAGTTACAGCCGTGCTGAAATAGATGTGGTCGTCGATGGCCGCTTCGATCGGGTCCGTCGTCAGCTGCATCTCTTCTTTGGCGAGGATGTCACGTTCCCAGGGCTCCACGCCCATCGAGGAGCACCCGCTCGCGAGGGTCACAAGGCCCACGATACCCACGCTGACGATGCGCGTCCTATTCATTCTCGTTCTCCGGTTTCCGCAGTGCGTCGACGATGATGGATTCGTATTCGTCCTGCTGTTTGACCTTGAAGCCCATGTGTCGTGCCAGGATTTTCCCATCACGGCCGATGACGTAGGAACTCGGCATGGCGACGACTTCGAACTGCTTGGCGAGTTCCTGGTTCTCGTCGTAAAGGATTGCGAACTCGGCCGGGTATTCCTCGAGAAACCGCGCCGCATCGGCGCGCTCCATGTCGAGATTGACGCCCACGATGACGAGTCCCTCGCCGCTGTATTTTGCGTGCATGGCGTTGAGCCAGGGGAAGGACCGCCGGCAGGGAACGCACCACGACGCCCAGAAATCGAGGACGACCACTTTGCCGGCGTAGTCCTCCGCGTCGAACGCCTCTGATGCGCGAGCGGAAGCCGAAACGAGCAGCACCGAAGCCGCCATGACCAGTGCGACCCCAAGCGTGCTGAACCAGCACAGTATTGCCCGATAATGCGTCACCCGAAACCCAGTCCCGTTTTTCGTGTGTGGCTAGACTACTACCGGTTAGAGTAGTGAATGGGGTAAATCGTTCGCCCGGACGCGTGGATAGTAAGCAAACCACCGCCGATGGCGAAATAAGTATTGTTACCTTCCGTCTGCCCGGTCATTGAGCAGCTGCCGGACCCGGTCGGGAAAGTCGGTAAACAGGCCGTCAACGGCGAGATCCACGCAGAAGTACCTCACCATTTCTTCGAAGCTGCCAAAACCCGGTGCGAGGTCGTCTCTCCTGAACGTATAGGGGTGCACCAGGAGGCCGGCGTTGTGAGCGCGCTCGGTCAGCCCGGAAGACCGCGGCAGCCCGTCGGCGGTTCCAGCCGTGTAGAGCTGGTTGACCCATGGCCCGATCGCATCGACGCTGCGGGCCAGTTCCGCCAGCCCGCTTTCGGTGCGCAGATACTCATAGTCCGTGTCCGACTCTCCCCAGCTGTTCTCGCCAATCAACTGGACGAGACGCACCTGGCAGCCCAACTCGTGTCGAACCCGCACGAGTTCGCCCGCATCGAAACACTGCACGAATATCGCGTCCTCGGGTCCGGTGTAGCCGTGCGCCGCGAGTACCTCTGTCATCGCAGCCGTAATGTCGATGCCCTGCTCCAGGTGCCAGGCCGGGCGCTTGATCTCCGGATAGACGCCGGTATTCCCGCCCGTGGCACGGTTGAGTCCGGCAACCAGCACGAGTTCCTCGGCCAGTGTATGCACGGCAAAGCGCCCGCTGTGTGGCGGGAAGCGGCCGGGATAAACGGGCTGCCCGTCCTCGTCGAGGCGTTCGGTGACGCTCAGGGTGCGAATCTCGGCGACGTCGAAGTCGCGTACGTAGTAGCGCCCGTCCGCCCGCGCTCTCCCCGGATACCGCGCTGCCACGTCGGTTACTCGGTCGAGGTGGATGTCATGCAGTACCACGAGTTCGTCGTCGCGCGTTGCGACGACATCCTGTTCCAGGAAGTCCGCGCCCATCGCGTAGGCCATGGCCTTGGCCGGCAAGGTGTGTTCCGGCAGGTAGCCGGAGGCACCTCGGTGTGCGATCACGGCGAGCATACGATAAATAACTTCAATAATACTTCATAAGTTTATGTTTCTTCGTTTATTTCACCATGCTCATCCCAACCCGGGAAGTCAAGCGTCTCCCACCTCGCCGTGTCTTCACCGCGCGCCTGCCGTTTCAGGGCATCGGCAATCTCACGGTCGTTCCACTCGATGTGTTCTTTTGTCCGCTCGACGATGGCCTGCGGTGTCTCGAGCAATCCGCCGAAAGGCCGGATGGCGATCATCGGTTTCCCGTTCGCGTCTGCGGCGTCCATCAGGAATCGTGCCAGGCTCTCTTTTTCCTCGTAGAGACTCGGTAATACGATGACGGCCTCAGCCTCCTTTATCTGGGCGATGAGCTCTTCCTTGATGGCTTCGATGCCCCCCGACTCGGGAACGCTGTCGGGTTTGCTGACGTTGAGGTAAAAGAAGCGATCGACGCTCTCCAGGAACTCGAATACCCGCAGGTAGTCATCCGTCTCCTGGAACGCGTGGGTCACAAACACGCGTATGGGATTGCTTTCGGACACCGTTGCCTCCGCTCATGGGACTGTAGTTACGATTCTAGCCAATTCGAAACCCTATCGCGCGACCGCGGTCACGTATGCAGTAATCTGTTCCCATGCCCGCGGCGTTTCGGTATCTTAGCGACGCGCATGCGACTCCTTCTCTACAACATTCGTTACGCCGTCGGCGGCGGTGCAGGCATGCATATGCCTTTGCCCGGTGCGGGCTACGTACTGGGTAATCAAAGCGTCCTCCCCGAGATTACGCGCTTCATAAAGGATGTCGACCCGGACATCGTGGGGCTGATCGAAGTGGATACCGGCTCTATCCGCAGTCGCATGGTGAACCAGGCGGAGAAGATCGCCACCGACCTGCAAATGAACACGTCGTACGAGACCAAGTACGGTTCCAAGTCGCTCAACCAGCTCCTGCCGATCGTACGCAAACAGGGAAACGCCTTTATGGCCTCGCAGCGTGTTCACGGTGAGAAATTTCACTACTTCGACACGGGCATCAAGCGCCTGATCATCGAACTCGAGATGGCGGAGTTCGCGGTATTCCTGGTGCATCTATCGCTCAAGTACCGTCATCGCCACCTGCAGCTGCGCCACTTGCACGATCTGATCGACGCGACCGAGAAGCCGGTCATCGTTGCGGGCGATTTCAACACGTTCTGGGGCGAGAACGAGATTTACCTGTTCATGCGGGCGGCGGGCCTGCGGTCGGCCAATAGCGACGGGCTGCCGACGTATCCGAGCCGTGCGCCGCGCAAGGAGCTGGACTTCGTACTGTTTCAGGACGGCATTACTGTGAACAGCTTCGAGATTCCTGACGTCAGGCTCTCGGACCACCTGCCCCTCATATGCGATTTCGAGGTGAATAAAACATCATGACGCTTAAACACTGGACATCGGAAACCAGCGATGACGGTATCGTCTGGTTGTGCATCGACAAGGCCGACGGCGGTGCCAACGTGCTCTCGGGCGAGGTTCTCACAGAGCTGCATCACCTCATCGAACCGCTGGCGAGCCAGCCACCGAAGGGTCTGGTTATCCATTCGGGCAAGAGCAACGGCTTCGTGATGGGCGCCGACATCAACGAATTCACCACGATCGAGAACCCGGAGCAGGCCTACGAGCTGATCCGGCTCGGACAACAGGTCCTGGACAAGCTCGAGGCCCTGCCCTGTCCCACCGTGGCGGCGATCAACGGATTCGCGCTCGGCGGCGGCCTCGAGCTCGCGATGGCCTGCGACTATCGGGTCGCGCTCGAGACCGGCAAACGCATCCTCGGCCTGCCCGAGGTTCAGCTGGGCATACACCCGGGTTTTGGCGGCACGGTCCGCGCAGTGCAGATCGCGGGCGTACGGCCAGCGATGCAGCTTATGCTCACCGGCAAGCCGATCACTGCCGGCAAGGGCCGTAAGCTCGGCCTGGTCGACAAGATCACGGATACGGATGGCTGGCGTGCCGCCGCGCAGGAAATGATTGCCGCCAGGCCGCCGAAACAGAAAGCGCCATTTGCGGAGCGCGTTCTGAACTGGCCATTCGTCAGGCCTTTCATCCGCAACGTGCTGATAAAGCAGGTCGCGGGCAAGGCCAGAAAGGAACATTATCCGGCGCCCTACGCGATTATCGAGCTCTGGTACCGCCATGGCGCGTCGCCGCAAACGGGCTACGAAGCCGAGGCGCGCTCGATCGCCGAGCTCATGTGCACCAGCACCTCGCGCAATCTCGTGCGGGTCTTTTTCCTGCAGAACAAGCTCAAGGGACAGGGCGGCAAACCGGCGAAGAAAATTTCACACGTACACGTCGTCGGTGCGGGTGTAATGGGTGGCGACATTGCTGCATGGTGTGCGCTGCGCGGCCATACAGTGACGCTTCAGGACCGCGAGCAAAAGTACATCGATCCGGCCATGGAGCGTGCGGCGAAACTGTTCGAAAAACGAATTCGCGACGAATCAAAGCGCGCGGCTGCATCAGAGCGGCTGCAATCCGACGTCGACGGTTCCGGCGCCGCCCGGGCGGACCTCGTCATCGAAGCGATTTTCGAGAATCTCGAGGCCAAGCAGGCTCTTTACAGGTCGCTGCAGGAAAAGATGCCGGCCGGGGCGCTGCTCGCCACCAACACGTCGAGCATTCGTCTCGAGGACCTGCGAGAGGGTCTCGACGCGCCGCAGCGCTTCATCGGGCTGCACTTTTTCAACCCCGTCGCGCAGCTGCCGCTCGTCGAGGTAATTCGTTGCGACGACACCGAACAGGACGCGCTGGATATCGGCTTCGGCTTCGTCAAGGGCATCGGCAAGCTGCCGCTGGAATGCAGGAGCTCACCGGGCTTCGTCGTCAATCGCATACTCGCGCCTTACATGGCCGAGGCCATGGAGCTCGCTGAGTCCGGGGTGCCGCTCGCCGAAATCGACCGTGCAGCCGAAGCATTCGGAATGCCCATGGGGCCGGTCGAACTGGTCGACAGTGTCGGTATCGACGTTGCCCTGCACGTGTCGAAAGTACTGGGCGCTGCAATGAACAGGCCGGTGCCGGAGAAGCTGGCCGACATGGTCGAGGCCGGACGGCTGGGCCGAAAGAGCGGCGAGGGCTTTTACCGCTGGGAGAACGGCAAGGCGGTGAAGCCGGCGGCCCGGGCCCCTGCAGCAAGCGAGGACATCCAGGACAGACTGATACTGCCCATGGTCAACGAAGCGGTCGCCTGTCTGCACGACGGCGTCGTCAGCGATGACGACCTGCTGGATGCAGGCGTCATTTTCGGTACCGGTTTTGCGCCATTCCGGGGCGGCCCTGTCAATTACGCGCGCGAACGAGGGGTCGATGCAGTTCTGGGCCGTTTGAACGAGTTCACACAACGTTATGGGGAGCGGTTCACACCGCACGAAGGCTTTTCAGAGCTGTGATCACAGTTTCCGGCAGGCCCGCCCGCAAACTGTGCGCCGCTTCACGCTGCACGCAGCCGGGTGTATCGGAAGTCATTGAATAGAAGGTAGAATACTCGCGGCTGCCGATTGCGGCGGCGCAAGAAAAACCGATCTGACGAAACCGAGCATACGATCGATGACGAACGGTAACAGGACACAGAATGACACACGAGCCGGTTAGCACCGAGCAACTGCAGCAATTCTCGCCGCTGGATGGTCTCAAACGGGACAATCTGGCCGCGCTCGCGCGCAAGGTCCAGGTTCGTGAGCTCTCCCCTGGCCAGGCGTTGTTCAAGGAAGGCGATACCGAAAAACGTACGATCTACGTTGTCTCGGGCGTACTGGAACTCCTCGATCAGGGTAAGACCGTCGAAACCATAACCGGCGGCAGCGATTCGGCCCGAAATCCGGTATCACCGATATTTCCACGGCGGGTGTCGGCCAAGGCGCGCGATCGTGTGCAGTTCATATCCATCGATAGCGATTTGCTGGATGTCATGCTGACGTGGGACCAGACGGGTACCTACGAGGTGTCAGAGCTGCAGGGCGAATCCGATAGCGGCACCGAAGACTGGATGACGATGCTGTTGCAGACCAAGGCGTTCCACAAGATCCCGCCTGCAAATATCCAGGCCATCTTCATGCGCATGCAGCAGATTAATTACAAGGCCGGCGACGTTATTCTCAAGCAGGGCGCCGAAGGTGACTATTTCTACGTGCTTACCCGCGGCAGTGCCCTCGTCACTCGTGAGACGCCGCTGTCAAAAGACGGCATCAAGCTCGCGGAACTGAGGGTTGGTGACACATTCGGCGAAGAAGCCCTGATCTCCGACGCCAAACGTAATGCCACCGTGACGATGCTCACCGATGGTGGCGTCATGCGGTTGGGCAAGGAAGACTTCAAGAAGTTGCTCAACGAGCCGATGCTGGACTGGCTAGACTTTGCAGAGGCGCAGCAGATCATCCAGGGCGGCGGGCAGTGGCTCGATGTGCGCCTGCCGAGCGAATTCGATAATCAACACCTCGATGGCGCCATCAATATCCCACTGTATTTCATACGCCTGAAGCTCAATACCCTGGACCAGAGCAAGAGGTACGTGGTGTGTTGCGACACCGGGCGACGCAGCTCTGCCGGCGCCTACATTCTCAGCGAGCGTGGCTTCCAGGCATACGTCCTGCGCGGCGGAATCAACAAGGACCAGGGCTGATAGTGAGGTTTTGGAGCGGTTCCCGAACCGCGATCGCGCGCCGAGGCGCGCTTCTGCAGCGGACCCGTGGTTACATCGTGTGCGTCGGCTTGTCGCCCCCGAGGGCGCCGGCAAGGTAGTTTTCGATCTTCTTCTGGGTGTTGCCCTGGTCCTGGTCGCTGAACTGCACCCCGATGCCCGCCGTGCGCTTGCCCTGTGCGCCTTTCGGTGTCATCCAGATCACGGTGCCGGCCACCGGGATCTTCTCGTCCTCGCCCATCAGGTTGAGCAGCATGAATACCTCGTCGCCCAAGCGGTACGAGCTGTTGGTGGGTATGAACAGACCGCCGTTGACGACGAACGGCATGTACGCGAGGTACAGGGCGCTCTTGTCCTTGATCGTTAGTGTCAGCAGGCCTGGTTTGCTCATTTCATACCCTCTGGGTCGGTATCAGTCGCATACCGCCAATTTCTCTGTCCGGTCCGGCGTCGGCAAGGCCCTCGGCCCAGTCGATCAACAGTGTTTCCAGCGTCAGTTGGACATTGTACGACCCTTTGGGCTGGCCGCGGAGCCGGTTGATCCTGTCTAGATAGCAAAACAGGTTTCGCCTGTCCATGCGCTTCAGCACAGATTCGTCAATTGCAAGGCCGGGCGCCCTGTCGCGACCGCCGGCAAGCGCCAGCGCCCCTTGTCGCAACTGCCGCGCAAGCCAATCCAGCACGAAAGCCGGCTCCAGCTTGCTCCAGCGCTCCGCAACCTCGATGGGCGACTGTTTTCCTGCACCCACCGCTGCCAGTTCACGGCTCATGGTTGCCAGCGTATCGAGGCTCTCGAGTGCTGCGATCGCCGCGAGCGGCGCGTTGCCGGCGACGCGCAACGCTTCGGCCCAACGAGCCCCGGGCTGCAACCGGTCCAGCCAGGCAAGTCCCTCGCTTTCTCTTGGAGGCGCGAAATCAATGCGCTGGCAGCGGCTGAATACGGTTGCCGGGAGGCGCCCGATGCGGTCCGCCACCAGTATCAGCAGCGCGTCGCCCGGTGGTTCCTCGAGGGTCTTGAGGAGACTGTTCGCGGCGCTGGTCGTCAGCGT
This sequence comes from Gammaproteobacteria bacterium, assembly GCA_009937505.1. GTDB lineage: Bacteria > Pseudomonadota > Gammaproteobacteria > Steroidobacterales > Woeseiaceae > UBA1847. Next base: position 1,428 of record JAACFJ010000035.1, on the reverse strand, counting down.
ATTCGCGGGTTCGATCACGGCGACTTTGCCGCGACCTTCGTAGCTGGTGAGCTGCAGGCTGCTGACGAGCTCGCGAACCTGATCGATCAGGACCCCCTGCTTGTCCTCGGGCGGCTCGAGCCACTGCAGGTCCGCGTGCTCGGGCCGCTCGAAGGGAAACTGAGGCAGCGCCGGCTGTTCGCCGATGCCGAGCCGACCGCGGGCCATCCACGCAGCGGCGGCCCGCTTGCCGACGCCGGCCGGGCCCGCCAGCAATACCGCATGCGGTGTCCTGCCGTGACGGATGCGGTCCTGCCACCCCTGGGCGAATTCTCGCTGCCAAATTATATCCATTAAAAAGAATCTTTTATGTGTATTTCTTAATGTTAATTAGTAATCAATAGCGCCGCCGCAATCTCGCTAATGGCCGCCTGGACAGCCTCGAGGTCCAGCGAGCAATCGACGACCACGAAGCGGCCTGGTTCACTTTCCGCGAGCTGAAGATAGCTTTGCCGGATGCGGTCAAAGAATTCTGCGCGCTCGACCTCGAAGCGGTCCGGATCACCGCGCCTGTCGGCGCGCTGCATCGCTATTTCGACCGGCGCATCGAGCAAAATCGTCAGGTCGGGCTGCAGGTCGCCATGCACGAACGCGGCCAGCCATTCGATGCTGTCACGCGGAAATCCCCGGCCGCCGCCCTGGTACGCGCGCGTCGAGTCAGTAAAGCGGTCGCTGATCACCCAGGTTCCGTTGCTGAGCGCGGGCTGTATCGCGTTATTGACGTTGATCGAGCGCGCCGCAAACATCAGCAGCAGTTCCGCGACGTCCGGCAGCGGTTCGTCGCCGTGCTCCTTGAGGATGTTTCGGATTCTTTCGGCGATCGGCGTACCGCCAGGCTCCCGGGTCTTCATGACCGGGTAGCCGTTTGCCTCGATGATGCCGGCCAGATAGTCGATGTTCGTGGACTTGCCGACGCCCTCGATTCCTTCGATCGTGATGAATTTGCCGCGCTGCACCTTACATCCCTTTTTTGCGGTTACTTCTCAGCTGCCGCAAATACTCGGCAACGGCTGCATCGTGTTCGGCCTTGGTCTCGGAGAATTTGTGGCTGCCGTCGCCGAGGCCCGTGGCGACGAAATAGAGTTCGTTGCCAGGTGCCGGGTGCAACGCCGCACGTATAGCGTGGCGGCCCGGCATTGCGATCGGCGTCGGCGGCAGCCCGCCCCGCGTGTAGGTATTGTAGGAAGTATCAGTCCTCAGATCGCGGCGCGTGAGATTGCCGTTGAAAGCAGGCCCGATACCGTAAATGACGGTCGGATCGGTCTGCAGGCGCATGCGTTTTTCGAGACGCCTCGCAAATACGCCAGCAATGCGGTTTCGCTCATCGACCCTGGCGGTCTCCTTTTCGACAATAGAGGCAAGAATAAGCGCCTCGTACGGGGTTGCTAC
>JAACFJ010000149.1 GCA_009937505.1 Gammaproteobacteria bacterium | reverse complement strand
AGAACATTGGCCTTGTCGACCGAGCAGAGTTTGCCGCGACGGCTGCTCGCGAGTTGCGCCGCGACGCGCACGATGCGCTCGATCTCGTGAGTGTGGTACTTGCAGACATCGCTGGCGGAGAACGCGTCGCGGGTCTTTGCGCCGAAATAGATGCCTCCAGTCAGCTCCCGCACTACCATCATATCCACGCCGTCGAGAAGCTCGGCGCGGATCGGGGATGCGCCGGCAAGTTCGGGGTAGATGTTCACCGGCCGCAGGTTTGCGAATACACCGAGTACCGAGCGGAGCCCCAGCAGTCCCTGTTCGGGCCGCACAGGCGCATTCGGATCGGACCATTTCGGCCCGCCCACAGCACCGAGCAGCACCGCATAACTGTCCTTGCAGCTGGCTACCGTACCGTCTGGTAAGGGATCTCCGATCGCGTCAATCGCGGCGCCACCGATCAACTGGTCGCTGAACTTGAAACGATGTCCGTGACGCTGCGCGATTCGCTCGAGCACGGCGCGCCCGGCCGCGGCGACCTCGGGACCGATACCGTCACCCGCAAGTACCGTGATCATGGCTTCCATGATCGTGTCTCCTCGAATGTCGTGATCGCGTCCGACTGCTGCTGTATGTAGCCGAGCTGATCGATACCCTGCGTGATGCAGTAACGCGCAAAGGCGTCTATGGGGTACTCGATGATGCGGCCATCCGGCAGTTCCACCTGGGAATCGCCAACATTGACGCGCAGCTCCGTGCCCGGATGGGCAAGCAGCCAGTTGTGAGTATCAACATCAACAATTATCGGTAATAACCCGTTTTTTAAAGCATTATTGCTAAAGATATCGGCAAATTCAGTCGAGATCACTGCTTTGAACCCGTAGTCGAGTAACGCCCAGGGCGCGTGTTCGCGGGACGAGCCGCAGCCGAAATTATTACCGGCGACGAGGATATCGCAGTCCCGGGTGGCGGGATCGTTGAGCGGAAACTCCTGGCGCACCTGGCCGTCCTGGTCGTAGCGCAAGTCGTGGAACAGCGCGTCGCCGAGGCCCTCACGGGTTGTCGTCGTGAGAAAACGCGCCGGAATGATCTGGTCCGTATCGATATCACGAATCGGCAAGACGACCGTTCGGGAGTGCAGGGAAGTCAGTGCGTCCATTGTCAGCCTGTCAGTTGAACGTGCGGGGGTCGGCGATGCGCCCCATCACCGCCGAGGCGGCCGCCGTGGCCGGGCTGGCGAGCACGGTGCGGGCGCCGATACCCTGGCGGCCTTCGAAATTCCGGTTGCTGGTGCTGACGCTGAGCTGGCCCGAAGCCACGGTATCTCCGTTCATACCCAGGCACATCGAGCAGCCGGACTCGCGCCATTCCGCACCCGCCTCGGTAAAGATGCGATGCAGGCCCAATTCTTCCGCACGCATTTTCACCTGCTGCGAACCCGGTACCACGAGCATGCGCACTCCTTGCGCAACCTTGCGGCCCCGCAATATCCCGGCCGCCTGTTGCAGATCCGACAGCCGGCCGTTGGTACAGCTACCCACGAACACGACATCAACCGGATTTTCCGACATCGGCTTGCCGGGCGTCACCTTCATGTAATCGAGGGCCTTACGAAAGCTTGCGTCACCCACGTCCGGAACCGGATCATTGACGCCGAGAACCATGCCGGGATTGGTGCCGAAAGTAACCATCGGCTGCAACTTCGCGGCGTCGATCGAGACGGACTTGTCGAATTCGGCATCCTCGTCGCTGCACAGGCTGCGCCAGCGACGCACCGCTGTATCCCAGGCATCGCCCTGCGGCACCCGCGGGCGGCCGGCAAGATAGTCTATTGTCGTGTCGTCCGGGCCGATCAGGCCCGCCCGTGCGCCTGCCTCGATCGACATGTTGCAGATCGTCATTCGCGCTTCCATGTCCAGTGCCCTGATAGCCTTGCCTCGGTATTCGATGACATGCCCGGTACCGCCATCCACGCCGATTTCGCCGATTATGGCGAGAATGAGGTCCTTGGCAGTAACCTCCGCCGGCAGCTGCCCGGAAACATTGACGGCGAGCGACCGCGGCTTGCGTTGCAGCAGGCATTGCGTGGCGAGTACGTGACCGACTTCGGTGGTGCCGATGCCGAAGGCGAGGGCGCCAAACGCCCCGTGCGTGCTCGTGTGACTGTCCCCGCAGACGATCGTCTTGCCCGGCTGGCTGGCGCCGAGCTCGGGCCCGATTACGTGGACGATGCCCCGGTGCGCGCTATCGAAACCGAGAAGATCGATACCGAAGTCCTGGCAGTTCATCTCCATCTGGCGAATCTGGTTGGCGGCGCTTTCGCCAACCACCGCAAGGTCACGAAAACTGCTCACCGGCGTCGTCGGCGTGGAGTGGTCCATCGTAGCAAGGGTCAGGTCCGGACGCCGAACCGGAAGACCGCGCTCCCGGAGCAGTGCAAACGCCTGCGGCGTAGTGACTTCGTGAATAAGGTGCAGGTCGATATACAGTAAGGCCGGCGTCGCCGCCGTCTCCGGCACGACCACGTGCTCGGCCCATACTTTCTCGAACAGCGTGCTGGCGTCGGGCAAGCGTACCTCCTCAGCGCTCAGATGGTGGCGCGTGAGGCATCGCCCGACCCGGAGCGCGGTGCTGCGTCGCTCTGCTGCCGGCGCAATACCCGATTGATGACCTCGAGATAGGCTCGCGCACCGGCCTCGACGATATCCACGCTGGTACCGTGGCCTCGATAACTTGCACCGTCGTGCTCGACCGTGACGGTCACTTCGCCCTGGGCGTCTTCGCCCACCGATGCGCTATGCACCTCGAAGTTGCGCAGCACGAGATCGACCCCGGTTGCTTTCTCCAGCGCGAGAAAAGCCGCTGCGATCGGGCCATCACCCTGTGCCGTTCCGCGGCTCTCGTCGCCGCTTTCGCCCCGCAATGTAACGTCGGCTCCGGCGTCCTCGCCCGTGCGGGTATTTACCTGCAGAGAGGACAGTGCCCACGGTCCCGGCGACATGCTGTCGGCATTAATTATGATGGCCTCGATATCGCCATCGTAGACGTCCTTTTTGCGATCAGCGAGCTTCTTGAACTCCTGGAACGCACGGTTGGTCTCGAACTCGTCCAGCTCGAATCCCAGTTCCCGGACCCGGTCGCGAAATGCGTGCCGGCCGCTGTGCTTGCCCAGGACGAGGTTGGAGCGGCTAATGCCGACATCTCCGGGCCGCATGATTTCGTAGGTAGACGCGTGCTGCAGCATGCCGTGCTGGTGAATCCCGGCTTCGTGCGCAAAGGCGTTCTCGCCGACAATGGCTTTGTTACGTGGCACGTGCATGCCAGTGATGCTCGAAACCAGCCTCGATGTCGGGTAGAGGCGGGTAGTTTCTATCGCCGTGTCGAGTTCAAAGAATTCGGCACGGGTTTTCAAGGCCATGACGACTTCTTCGAGGCTGCAGTTGCCGGCACGTTCGCCGATGCCGTTGATCGTGCATTCGATCTGCCGCGCACCGGCCGCAACCGCGGCGAGACTGTTGGCGACCGCCATTCCGAGGTCGTCGTGGCAATGCACGGACAGCGTGATGTCATCGATGCCTGGCACATGTTGCTTAAGGTAGCGGAACAGCCGATCGAATTCGCCCGGTACGGTATAGCCGACCGTGTCGGGGATATTCACCGTCGTCGCGCCCGCCTCGATCGCTGCAGAGACAACCTCCGCCAGGTAGGAGAACTCGGTCCGGGACGCGTCCTCCGGCGAGAACTCGACGTCTTCGCAAAGTTCGCGGGCCATCCGAACCGCGCCGACGGCGCTCTTGATGATCTCTTCCTTCGCCATCTTGAGCTTGTGTTCGCGATGGATTGCGCTCGTTGCGACGAAGACATGGATACGATGCCGCTGCGAACCCTTGACCGCCGCGTAGACTTTTTCAATGTCGTTCGGGTTGCAACGGGCGAGGCCGCAAATGACAGGGCCGAAATTCTCGTCTGCGATCGCCTTTACGGACTCGAAGTCACCCGGGGACGCGGCCGGAAACCCGGCCTCGATAATGTCAACGTTCAGCTCGGACAGCGCCTTCGCGACGCGCAGTTTCTCCCGAAGCGTCATGCTGCAACCCGGTGCCTGCTCTCCGTCCCGCAATGTCGTATCAAAAATGCGAACTCGATCTGCTGACATGTTTGCCTCCTCCGGCAAGGGATCGAAAAAGCCTACTCTTCCAGCCAGTCCATGCGGCCGCGCAGATCCGCACCGACCTTCTCGATGGGGTGCTCCAGGTCCGCTTTCATCATGCGCTTGAATTCCGGCATGCCGGCCTCGTTCTCCGCAATCCAGTTGCGGGCAAACGTACCATCCTGGATGTCCCGCAGGACCGCCTTCATCTGTTGGCGTGAATTCTCATCCACCACGCGTGGGCCACTGACCATGTCCCCGTACGCTGCCGTGTCGCTGATGAACTTGTGCATCTTGCGAAGGCCACCTTCGTGCAGGAGGTCCACGATGAGCTTGAGTTCGTGCATGACTTCGTAATACGCCACCTCCGGCTGGTAGCCGGCCTCCACGAGCGTTTCGAAACCGGCCACGATGAGTTCGGTCGCGCCACCGCACAGAACGGCCTGTTCGCCGAACAGGTCTGTCTCGGTTTCCTCAGCAAAGGTGGTCTCGATGACGCCGGCACGGGCGCCACCTATGCCGGAGGCATACGCGAGCGCAAGTTTGAGCGCGTCGCCGGTGGCATCCTGGTGGATCGCGACCAGGCAGGGAACACCGTGACCCTCCTCATACTGGCGCCGCACGAGGCCACCCGGGCCCTTGGGCGCGATCAGCACAACATCGAGGTCGTCGCGGGGTTCGATCTGCTTGAAGTGCACCGCGAAACCGTGTGCAAAAAGCAGCGCCGCACCTTCCGGAATGTTATCGACGACGGCGCCGTACAGGCTCTTCTGCACCATGTCCGGCGTCAGGAAGGCAACGATGGCTGCATTCTGCACCGCTTCCGCGGGTTCCATTACCGAAAGGCCGTCGGCTTCCGCCTGGGCCCAGCTGGCGCCATCCCGTCGCAGACCCATGACCACATTGAATCCACTGTCCTTGAGATTCAGCGCGTGAGCACGCCCCTGGCTGCCATAGCCCAGTATCGTTACCTGGCGATCGGCCAGGCACGTGGCGTCGACATCCGCTTCTGAATACATCTTCATTGTCTCTGTTCCTCGAGTAATGCAAGTCAAAAAAAACCCCACAATCCGTGGTG
>JAACFJ010000148.1 GCA_009937505.1 Gammaproteobacteria bacterium | reverse complement strand
GCCTGTCCGGCCTGATGCTGTGGTTCCCGGATTTCTTCACGCGCTTCCTGCCGGGCTGGACGCTGAACGCGGCTCACGTCATCCACAGCGACGAAGCATTGCTGGCGACCGGATTTATTTTCATTTTCCATTTCTTCCACACGCACCTGCGCCCGGAGAGTTTCCCGATGGATCTCGTGGTGTTCACGGGCAAGATGCCGCTGCACCGTTTCAAGGCCGAACGGCCACTCGAGTACCAGCGCCTGGTCGATAACAATGAGCTGGAGGACTATCTCGTCGATCCGCCGACACAGGCGGAAAGCCTCACTGCCTATATTTGGGGCACGATCTTCCTTATCATCGGCATCGCACTTGCGATCGGAATCATCTGGGCATTGCTCAGTCACTGATCAAAAAAAGAAATAGCGTCGGCTACCGACACACTCAAGGATTGCCATGTTCAAAGATTTTTTTGCATCCATTACGCGCAACGTAATCAGTCTGATGGGCACCGCGCTCGCCGTGGCGAGCCTGGTGCTCATGGCCTGCCTGTTTACGATGGAGCAATTCGGGTTCGAAGGTGGTCCGTATATCGGAATCCTGACGTACCTGATCCTGCCGATGTTCTTTGTCATTGGCCTGCTGCTGATCCCGATCGGCGCGATGCTTTACCGGCGCAAGCTTCACCGCCAGCATGGTGACAAGGTCATCGCAGCGATGCCGGTTTTCGATCTTAATAAACCCGACACGCAACGCTGGACACTGATCTTCCTCGGCGCAACGATGCTCAACATCGTTATTCTCGCGAGCGCCACCTACAAGGGCGTCCACTACATGGAGAGTACCGAGTTCTGCGGGATGGCCTGCCACTCGGTGATGCAGCCTGAACATACAGCCCATCAGCGTTCGCCGCATTCTCGGGTTGCCTGCGCCGAGTGCCATATTGGCCCGGGCGCCGACTGGTTCGTCAAGTCGAAGCTCGATGGTGCCTGGCAGCTCGTGGCGGTCACGTTCGACCTGTATCCGCGCCCGGTACCGACGCCGCTGCACGAATTACGCCCGGCGCGCGACACCTGTGAGCAATGTCACTGGCCGACGAAGCACATCGGCGACAAGCTCCGGGTGATCAAGCACTACAGGGAAGACGAGGCCAACACGGAACTGACGACGGCGCTCGTAATGCGTGTCGGCGGCGTAGAAGGCACCGGCGGCACGGGCATCCACTGGCACGTCAACCCGGACTTCGAAATACGTTACCGATCCGATGAGACCCGCGAAGAAATTTACGAGGTGGAGTTGACCAAAGCCGACGGTACGGTGGTCAGTTATGCGGATCGCAAGGCGCCGGAAGACGGCGGTAGGTGGCGCACCATGGATTGTGTCGATTGCCACAACCGGCCCAGCCACATCTACGAGCCGGCGCACGTAGAGGTTGACCGGGTTATCAACGAGGGCCGCGTCGACCGGTCATTGCCGTTCGTCAAGCGCGAGGCCGTGCGCATCGTCGACGCCGAATACGAAAGCCACGAAGCCGCCCGCGAAGGGATCCGGGAGCAACTGCAGGCCTACTACAACGAGAATTACCCGGAGATCGCCAGCGAGAAAGCGGACGCGATCGACGAAGCAGCGGAAGCGCTCGGCGATATCTACAGCGTGAATGTATTCCCGCAGATGAATGTCTGGTGGGACACCTACCCGAACCACATCGGCCATGAGCAATCGGATGGCTGCGCCCGCTGCCACAATCGCAGGATGAGAACCGCCGATCGCGAACAGATCAGTAACGACTGCGATACCTGTCACCTGGTACTGGCTGAGGAAGAAGAGAATCCCGATCTCGTAACCATGTTGCAATCAGAATGAACACGATTAGCCCGACGACAACCGCAAAACGCCAGCTCACTTACGAAGTCATCAGCGGTGGCAGCGGGCTCTTTCTGGCCCTGTTCATGTGGGGCCACATGGTGCTGGTCGGCTCGATACTGACGGGCGAGCGCGGCTTCAACTGGCTCGCAACGATGCTCGAGGATTACTACATCGCGCAGCCGACCGTGGCGGCGATCCTCCTTCTGTTTGTCGTGCACGCCGTGCTGGCCAGCCGCAAGATCCCCGCGCAGCTGCGGGAGCGCAAGAAAATGCTCGAACTCGGCAAGGGACTGAGTCGTTCGGGGCGGGAGAAAGTGGCAAGCGCGAGCCCGTTCTCGCCGTTCCATCCGCACACTGAATCCCTGCTGTGGATCTGGCAGGTTCGTACGGGAATGATAATCCTCGTCCTCGGCAGCTTCCACATCATCCTGCTCGCCATGGATGTGCTGACCGAACTCTTCGGCGTGAGGGTCGGTATCGAGGCGGTCACGACGATGGAACGCGTGCAGGCGGGCCTGTGGCTGCCGTACGCGATACTCCTCGTCTGCGTAGAATTCCATGCGAGCATCGGCCTGTACCGGCTCGCAACCAAGTGGGGCGCGGGTGCGATGCTCTCGCGCACGGCGATACATGCAATCGAGCGCGTCTTGTTGTGGTTCTTCCTGGGCCTCGGCGTCGTCGTACTGCTCGTGCTGGCCGGTGTCCTTTCGCCACCTCTGGCGTTTCTCCTGGGAGGTGGCTCATGAGCGGCTCACTCGTCAGCACGGACGTACTGGTCATCGGCGGCGGGCTCGCCGGCGAACGCGCCGCGATCGAGGCGGCCGCGGCCGGCCACGACGTATTGATCCTGTCGCTGGTTCCGCCACGACGCAGCCACAGCTGTGCGGCGCAGGGTGGCATGCAGGCGTCTCTCGGCAATTGCGTCAAGGCTGAAGGTGACAACCCGACGCTGCATTTTCTCGACACCGTGCGTGGTTCCGACTGGGGCGCGGATCAGGAAGTGGCGCGGATCTTCGCCGAAGAAGCGCCGATCGCGGTGCGCGAACTCGCGCACTTCGGCGTGCCCTGGACCCGCGTGCGCGGGGGCAAGAACAGCTATTTCATCAAGGGTGAGCGCGTCGAGATCGAAGAGTCGATCGAGAACGATGGGCTCATCATGCACCGGGACTTCGGCGGCACGGCGAAATGGCGCGCCTGTTACGCGGCGGCCGGAACGGGCCATGCCGTGCTGTATGCCGTAGACAGCGAGGTGGTGCGACTCGGCGTGACGGTCCGCGACCGTACCGAAGCGGTCGAACTCATCCACGATGGCGCACGTTGCTGGGGTGCCGTTGCCCGCTGCCTGCGCACCGGTGAGCACTACCCGATCCTCGCGAAAGCGACAGTTATTGCGACCGGCGGCTACGGCCGCATCTACGGCCAGTTCACGACCAACGCCACGATCAACGAGGGCATGGGCGCGGCGATTGCGCTTAACACCGGCGTCGTTCCGCTCGGCAACATGGAAGCCGTGCAGTTCCATCCGACCGGGCTGATACCGAGCGGCATCCTGCTCACCGAGGGCTGCCGCGGCGACGGCGGCTACCTGCTCAACAAGGACATGCACCGGTTCATGGTGGAACTGGAGCCGGCCAAGCAGGAGCTTGCCAGCCGCGACGTCGTCTCCAGGCACATGGCGCAGCAGATGCGTGACGGCAAGGGTGTGGAGACGCCGTACGGGCCGCATCTCTGGCTCGATATCCGTCACCTGGGCGAGGAGCACGTAACGACCAAGCTGCGCGAAGTCTTCGACATTACGCGCGACTTCGTCGGCTTGCATCCGGCTCACGACCTCATCCCTGTGCGGCCGACGCAGCATTACTCGATGGGCGGCGTTCGCGTCAACAAGGACGGCGAGGCCTACAACCTGGCCGGCCTGTATGCCGCTGGCGAGGCGGCGTGCTGGGACATGCATGGCTTCAATCGCCTCGGCGGCAACAGCCTTGCGGAGACGATCGTCGCCGGGCGTATCGTGGGCCGCAGCGTCGCTGCCCACGCGGCGGGTTTCTCGCTCGACGCGAAGACCGGCCTCGCGTTCGAGGCCACCCGGCACGCGGAAGCGCGGGTCGAGGAGTGGCTCGGCCGCAACGGCGATGGCCCGGGCGTCTACGAACTGCGCGACGCCATGGCGACGACGATGATGGACAAGGTCGGGATTTTCAGGACGGGCGAAGAGCTGCAAGAGGGTGTCGACCGGTTACGCGCCTTACTCACAGACTGCGATCGCGCAGTGCTGCGATCGAAAGCGCCGGGCATGAACCCGGAACTCACGTTCGCATTGAGGCTGAAGAGCATGATGCGACTGGCCCTCGTGACCGCAGAAGGCGCAATGGCGAGAACGGAGAGCCGTGGCGCGCACTTCCGGACCGACTACCCGCTGCGTAACGACGCGGAGTGGCTGAATCGTACGCTGGTCCGCTGGCCGATCGATGCGCCGGAGCCGAACTACAGCTACGAGCCCGTCGGCCTTATCGATCTTCCGCCGGGCCATCGCGGCTATGGCAGCGACGAGCGCATCGAGCTGACCGTATCCGTCGACGACTACAACACCGATGTCGATGCAAAACAGCGTGAGCACGGCAAACTAGACACAGTCGATCCTATCGGCAGTCGAATCCAGTGGGGCGCGTGGGAGCAAGCGGTATGACCGACAAGACAACACATGCCGGGCGGCAGCTTCGTTTCGAGATTTTCCGTTACAACCCGGAGGACCCCGGGTCCAAGCCGCACATGCAGACCTTCGAGCTCGTCGAAACGCCGTACATGTCGATCTTCATCGCGCTCAACGAGATCCGCGAAAAGCAGGATCCGAGCCTGCAGTTCGACTTCGCGTGCCGCTCCGCAATCTGCGGCTCATGCGGCATGATGGTAAACGGCCGTCCCGCGCTGGGCTGCCGCACACTCACGTCCGATCTTCCCGAGGTCATAAAACTGCACCCGCTGCCGGTATTCAAACTCGTCGGCGACCTGTCCGTCGACACCGGGACCTGGTTCCGGGAAATGGTGGAGAAGACCGAGGGCTGGATACACGCGCAGGAGGCCTTCGACCCGCACGCCCAGGAAGCGCGTATGGACGACGACACGGCCGCGGCGATTTACGAGAACGATCGCTGCATTGAGTGCGGTTGTTGCGTCGCCTCCTGTGGTGCCGCAAACGTTAATGAAGATTTCCTCGGACCAGCCGGCCTCAACCGAATCGCGCGTTTCGCAATGGACCCTCGCGATGAACGTGATGATGCCGACTGGTTCGAAGTCGTTTCGAACCAGGACGGCGTATTCGGCTGCATCGGCCTGATGGCCTGTCACGACATATGTCCGAAGGAACTGCCGCTTCTCGAGGTGTATGCGTACCTGCGCCGTAAAGCGCTGTCTTCGGCAATTACCAACCGCGACTGATTTGCCACCAACCCCCTGAACCGCTGTT
>JAACFJ010000147.1 GCA_009937505.1 Gammaproteobacteria bacterium | reverse complement strand
TGTTTTATTACCTATTCTTGTTGCGACGTATAGCCCTGCGAGCGATAGTGCGAGGTAGATTCCCGTGCCCGCCCAGAGCCAGGAAACCGGCACCGCGAGGTGTCCCGCAAGCGCGATGCCCAGCATTCCGGCGGGTACGATGACGAGCAACCTTGCGAGGTCGAAGCGCACAGCGTACGGCCTGCCCTCGTTCAGGAGTCCGAGCGTATACAGTAACGCCCACAGCAACACGCACGGCAGCAGGACCGCCTTTGCGCCCGATGTGGCGAACACGACTGCGATCCCGAGTGTTGCCGCGAACGCGACGCCGAACTGTGCAAGCACGTAACGCTGCAGCGCGCCGGGAAGCGGCGGATCGAATTTTTTGAACGCGGCGAGGTCCACCCGCCGCCTGGGAAATCGCTCTTCCACGTCAGGCGGCCGCCACCCTGTTCGCCGGAACCAGATACCCAGCTTGTCGCGCCATCGTCGCGCATACCGCGCATCGAAAAGCAGGTAGTCGTAGACCTGCAGGTTGGCCCAGAACGGATTCCAGTTGGCCAACGGCTTGCGAACTCCGAAGATCACCGGTTCATCGTCACGCTCATCCTCGAAAGTGCCGAACAGTCGATCCCAGAGGATCAGGATGCCGCCGTAGTTCTTGTCGATGTAGCGTTCATTTTGCGCGTGGTGGACGCGATGATTCGACGGCGTGACGAGGATACGATCCAGCACGCCCATACGGCGGACGAACTGCGTATGCACCCAGAACTGGTAGATCAGGCTGACCGCGTTTACCGTCACCAGTACCTCGAGCGGGAATCCGATCACGAACAAGGGCACGTAAAAGATCCAGCCGAAGAGGAAACCCGTGCTCGTCTGGCGTAGCGCAGTCGACAGGTTGTAGTCCTCGCTCTGGTGGTGCACGGCGTGCGCGGCCCAGAGTACCGAGATCTCGTGGCTGAAACGGTGGAACCAGTAGTAGCAGAAGTCCCAGGCCAGCGCCGCCGTCACCCAGAGGGCAATACCGCGCGACGATGCATCGAACCAGCCCAATGGCATGTCCATGAGCGCGAAATTCTCGAGCACGAAGCCCCAGGCCACGAGCGGCAGCAGCCTGGTGAAATAACCGATCGTCGTGCTCAGCGTGCCGGCACTCAGGCTGTTGATTGCGTCATTGCTGCGGTACAGGCCGGCGCCTCGGCGCCTGTCGATGATCAATTCAACCAGTAGGGCCAGCAGGAAAAACGGCACGGCCATTGCAATCAGGTCCATCGGGGAATTGTAACCGCTCTTATCGTGCTGGCACGGCCGATTTTGCGGTAAGCTCGCCGCCTTGACGAAACCGGACAGATGCATGATCAACCCCGCCGAACTGGATGTACTGCGCACCGCTCTCGAAAAACTGCAGACGGGTTTCGCCGACCTGCCGCGGTTCGAGTCCACGTTCGATGCCGACGCCGTGTCCGAGGTCATGCAGCAGGTTGCCGTCCGCATGCAGGACAACTACCCCTATTACCATCCGCTGTATGCCGGGCAGATGCTGAAACCGCCGCACCCTGTCGCACGGATCGCTTATGCGTTATCCCTGTGGATCAACCCCAACAATCACGCGCTCGACGGCGGCCGCGCGAGCTCTGCGCTGGAGAAGGAGTGCATTACCGAGCTGGGCAATATGTTCGGCTGGGATGCACCGCTGGGTCACCTCACCGGCGGGGGCACGATGGCAAATCTCGAGGCTCTCTGGATCGCCCGCCGGCTGCAGCCGGGCAAACGCATCGTCGCCTCGGATCAGTCGCACTACACCCATAAGCGCATCTGCGAGGTACTCGGTATTCCCTTCACTGCCGTGCGCTGCACGCCTGCAGGGCACATGGACCTTTCGCATCTCGACGAGCTGCTGGATCACGGCGATGTCGGGACCGTCGTTGCGACCATCGGCACGACCGGTTTCGGTGTCCTGGATCCGCTACCTGACATCCTGGAACGGACGGGGCAATCCGGCATCCGTGTCCACGCGGACGCGGCCTATGGCGGTTACTTCATGCTCGCAAGCAAGCTGGACGAAAATGCGCGCGCTGTTTTCGATCGCATGAGCGATGTCGACTCTATCGTCATCGACCCGCACAAACACGGCCTGCAGCCCTATGGCTGCGGCTGCGTGCTGTTCCGCGACCCGACGGAGGGCCGCTATTACAAGCACGATTCACCATTCACCTACTTCAGCTCCGATGAATTGCACCTCGGTGAAATCAGCCTGGAGTGTTCGCGGCCTGGCGCCTCCGCGGTCGCTTTGTGGGCGACGCATCGATTGCTGCCGCCGGTCAAGGGAGGTGACTTTGCGCGAGACCTGGATTGCAGCCTGCAGGCCGGCCGGGAATTCTGGTCACGACTCGACGCAAGTCCGTCGTTCCGCCCGTTGATGCGCCCTGAGCTCGACATCGTGGTGTACGCCGTCGACTCGCCGGACACGGCCACCGCGTCCGCGCGGGCGCGGGAGCTGTTTCAGCTGGCCGCCAAAGACAATCTGCACCTGGCGCTGATCGAACTGCCAACCGACATGTTGCGGGCCTACGTTCCCGAAATTCGTGCAACCACGGATACGGTAACCTGCCTGCGCTCGGTCCTGATGAAGCCCGAGCACGAAGAATGGCTCGAGCCGATCATGTCGATCCTCGAAAGCGGCGTCAGCCGCCTGACAGAGTCGACAGCGCCCGCGTCACGATGAAGCCCAGGTAAAAGCAGGCGAAGCCGCCCACCATCGTCACGGTCATGTAGGCGAAGGAACCGAACAGTTCCCCCCTCTGCAGCATCGTATGCAACTCCATGACCAGCGCAGAAAGCGTGGTAAAACTGCCGCAGAAACCGATCGCGAACAGCAGGCGGTACTGATCCGGAATTATCCCCGCCTCGTTGAACCAGGAGGACGCCGCAACGAGATACGCGATGACACCCATCACCAGGCAACCGATGAGGTTCGCGCCCAACGTACCCCATGGAAACGGCGTGTCCCTCTGCAAGGTCACATTGAGCGAGAAGCGCGCCATCGCTCCCAGGGCACCGCCGACCGCGACGAACACGTAAGAGAGAACGACGGTCTTCACGACGATACGTCGCTAGTTGCCAGCCAGCCGCACACGCGCTGCTTCGTATTCGTCTGCAATCCGCAGCACGAGATCGTGCGTGGGCAGAACGTCGTCAATGTTGCCGACGCCCTGACCCGCTCCCCATATGTCGCGCCAGGCTTTGGCATCCGATTTGGCTGAGCTGGCAAAGTCCATCGCCGACTTGTCCACTTCCGGAAGCTTGTCGGGGTCCAGTCCGGCGTTCTCGATGCTGCCGCGAAGGTAGCTGCCGGGCACGCCGGTGAACACCGGCGTATAGACGATGTCGGCCGCTCTGCTGGATACGATCATCTGCTTGTAGTCGTCGGAGGCGTTCGCCTCTCGCGTGGCGATGAAGCGTGTGCCGATGTAGGCAAGGTCGGCACCCATAGCCTGTGCCGCAAGTATGTCCCCGCCGCTCGACATGGCACCCGACAGGATCACGACGCCGTCGAACTCGCGGCGGACCTCCTTGACCAGCGCGAAGGGGCTCAATGGCCCGGCATGGCCGCCGGCACCCGCACACACCGCGATGATGCCGTCCACACCCTGCTCCATCGCCTTGTGCGCGTGCCGCAGGCTGATTACGTCGTGGAATACCAGGCCGCCGTAACTGTGGACCGCATCAACGACCTCACCCGGCGGCCGCAAGCTCGTGATGATGATCGGAACCTCGTGCCGCACGCAGGTTTCCATGTCGGCGCGTAGCCGGATATTGCTGCCATGAACGATCTGGTTCACCGCAAACGGCGCCACCGGGGCGTCAGGATTGGCCTCGGCGTAGGCTGCCAGGCGCTCTTTTATATCCACGATCCATTCTTCGAGGCGCTCCTGAGGTCGCGCATTGAGAGCCGGGAACGAACCGACGATGCCCGCAGTACATTGCGCCACGACAAGATCGGGAACCGACACGATAAACATCGGCGCACCGATCAACGGTATGCGCAGATTACGGTCGAGAATATCGGGGAGCGCCATTCGAAACAGCGGCCGGTCAGGTCCGGTCGAGCATGAAACTGGCTTCGCAATCGGCAATGACGTTTTCGTCGGCAACGCGACGAGCTTCGCCCCTGAGTACGACCAGCCTGCCTTTTTCTCTCTCGATCCAGCCCTTCAAGCGGATCGTCTCGCCAACGCGCAGCGGCTCGCGATAGCGAATCTCGCAGCGAGCCGTGTGTGCCTTGCGACCTTGTTTGTAAAGAACGTTGGCAGTGACGTCGTCGAGCGCTGCGTAAATGATGCCGCCGTGAACGGTATCCTCCCAGCCGACATGATTGGCGTTCGGTGTGAATTCCGCGCGGCAGGCGCCACCATCGCAATCGAAGACGATATGCAAACCAACCGGGTTATCTTTGCCACAGGCAAAGCACATGGTGGCCGCTTCGATCTCGGTAGCCACTACCGGTGAGCTACTCGACGGGCGTATCGATCGAAAGCGCTATCGAACCGTTCTCGGCCGGCTTCACAAGCAACGACACGCGGGCGACGAGCTCGAACTCCTCGAACCCTGACAGCTCCCTGCCGGGCACCATCGATTCCCGGTCGCCAAGCTGCACGACGGCGGGCAACTCAGCGAGTCTGCGCCGCGTCACTGCGATCGGCGGCGAAGGCTGCGACGGATCGCGGGCAATAACAAACACCGTGGCGTCTGCCGGCAGCGCGCTTTGCGCGGCCTCGGACAGCGCGATACTGGCGCTCACGATCGCTCCGGCCTCCAGCGGTGCAGGTTCGGGCGCTGTCTCGGACTCAGCGGGCTGCTGTGCGGCTGCCGCTGTCGGCGGCGCCGGTTCGCCGCGCCACTCGGCCACGCGCTGCTCGATGACATCCCGGATATCCTCGGGTGGATTCGTGCCCAGCAGCCGCTCCCAGCGGTCTGCGGCAAGACTGGTGTCACCACGATTGACGGCCCCGAGACCGCCCCAGAACAGTGCAGCCTGGTTATTCGGCTCGATCGCCAGTGCATTCTCGAATAACGACATCGCACGCTGCGGCATGGTCTGCCCACCCTCGGCCGCGAGCAAGGCTTCACCAAGCTCGACGAGGCCCTGCGCAGACCGTCCATCCTCCAGCTCGACGACACGCTCGAACGCGGCAACGGCTCTCGGGTAATTGTTCAGGGACATGTAGGACTTGCCCAGCATGCGCCAGCCACCGACATCGTCCGGATTACCTTCCAGGCGTTTCGCGAGCGCTTCGACCACCTCGATCATGTCGCTGCCGGGTTCGCCACCGTGAGTCAGTGCCTGATTCTGCAGCCCCGGGCTGCCGAGCATGGCATACAGGCCCGCCGACGACGCAACGACAAACAATACGGCGGCGGCAACCATGCCAAAGCTACGCGAGTTGTCCCGCAGGAACGGCCATACCGCGAAGACCACGCCCGCAAAACTCATCACACCTAGCGTCAACCAAAGCATGAGCGTTCTACTCCTCGGCCGCCGCGTCGCTTTCCATGGGTATAGCCATGCGACGCCGCAGGATGTTCACGAGCACGAAGCCGCCGGCAAGCAACAACACGATCGGTGCGACCCATAAGACCAGGGTCTTACCGGACATGCGCGGCCGGTAGAGCGCGAACTCGCCGTAACGAGCCACCAGGAAATCGTAGATCTCAGCATCCGTCTTGCCCTCACTCAGCATGCGCCGAATTTCGCGCCGCAGGTCGCCGGCGAGGAACGCATTCGAGTCCTTGATGCTCTGGTTCTGGCACTTGAGGCAGCGAACCTCCTCGATGATGTGTTCGTAACGCGCCTGCAGCTCCGGATCGTCGAAAGCTTTGTCCGTATCGATGGCCAGTGCAACAGAGGCAAACGCAACGAGAAGCGTGCATACGATGAACCGTCTCATGACGATGGCTCTCCCGCCTCGATTAGCGGCACGAAATCTTCTTGCCAGATAGCCGCGTCCAGGGGGCCGAGGTGTTTATGCAGGACGATGCCGTCGGGGCTGACGAGGAATGTTTCCGGTGCCCCGTAGACCCCCCAGTCGATACCGGCACGACCGTCCTCGTCGTAAGCCGAGAACTCGTACGGGTCGCCGAGTTTCTGCAGCCACTGCAGCGCTTCGGGACGACTGTCGCGCCAGTTGATGCCGTAAATGGGAATCGCGCCGGAACGGGCGAGCTGCATGAGAAAGCCATGCTCCTGGCGGCAGCCGCCGCACCAGGTGGCCCAGACATTGACCAGTGCCATCTTGCCGGCGTAGTCCGCCGAACCGACGATACGATCCGGCTCTGTCAGTGACGCAACCTCGAATGTCGGCGCCTGTTCACCCAGGAACGGCGACGGCAGTTCGCGCGGATCGTTGAACAGGCCGAAAGAAAACACGACGACCAGGAGCAGGAAGACGACGATAGGAATGGCGAACCGCATCAGGCTGTCTCCGGTACTGCCTTACCGGTCGCAGGACTTTCCGCCGCTACCATGCGGTAACGCCGGTCGCTGGCCGCTATCAGCCCGCCGAGCGCCATGACGAGGCAGCCCAGCCAGATAAACCGTATCATCGGCTTGTACTGCACGCGTACGCTCCACGTATCCTGCCCGATCTGGTCGCCCAGCGCGACGAACAGGTCGCGGGTAAGGCCGGCGTCGATACCGGCTTCGGTCATGGGGCTCTTCTGCACGAGATATTGACGCTTCTGTGGGCGAACTTCGGCGACAAACTCGCCGTTGCGGCGAATGTCTATGACTGCCTCACGAGCGGAATAGTTCGGGCCGCGCACGTCCCTCAGTTCACGCATCTCGTACTGGTATTTGCCGATTTCGATCGATTCGCCGGGGCGCAACGCCCGGTCCGTCTCGACGCCGAAAGTATTCACCATCGTGACGCCGAGCACGAACAAACCAACACCCATGTGGGCGACCGACATGCCGAGCACGGCCGGCGTCAGTCTTACTTTACTGCGCCAGGTCCGCAAGGGCTGTATGAGCGAAACCACGATGATCCAGATACCGGCAATACTGCCGACCGCGGCGAGCGCGCCGAATGGCCCACCGTACATAAAGGGAATAACAAGGCCGATCACCAGCGCGACTGCCGCCGGGATGCGCAACCTCCGCAACCAGGGTTCCAGGGGCTGCGAACGCCAGGCCGTATGCATGCCCATGCCCATCAGCACAACGAGCGGCAGCATTGGAATGGCAAACGCGACGCTGAACCATGGCGCACCGACCGAGATCTTGCCGGCGTTGAGGACCTCTACGACCAGCGGCGCGAGCGTGCCGATGAACACCAGCAAGGCCGCGATGACCAGCAGTACGTTATTCAGCAGCAGGAACGTCTCGCGTGACAGGGGCCTGAAGCCGGCCGCCGAATCGAGTCCCGGGGCGCGCCATGCATAAAGCAGCAGCGCACTGAGGATGACGACACCCAGGAAACCGAGAATGAAGAAGCCGCGCGTCGGATCGGTCGCAAACGCGTGCACCGACACGAGAATTCCCGAACGCACCAGGAACGTGCCCAGGAGGCTGAGAGAGAACGCGGAGATGGCAAGCAACAGCGTCCAGCTCTTGAACAGGCCGCGCCGCTCGGTGACCGCCAGCGAATGAATGAGCGCCGTGCCGACCAGCCACGGCATGAAGGAGGCATTCTCGACCGGGTCCCAGAACCACCAGCCACCCCAGCCGAGTTCGTAGTAGGCCCACCAGCTGCCGAGTGCGATACCGACCGTCAGGAACAGCCAGGCCACCGTCGTCCAGGGCCGTGTCCACTTCGCCCATTTCTGGTCGAGGTTGCCGCTGATCATCGCGGCAATCGCGAACGCAAACGCGACCGAGAAACCGACGTATCCCGCGTAGAGGATAGGTGGATGAATAGCGAGACCCGGATCCTGCAGTAACGGATTGAGATCAGCACCATCGGCCGGCGCCGGGGTCAGCCGCTCGAACGGGTTCGATGTCAGTAACGTAAACAGAAGGAACCCGGTCGACAGGAGTCCCAGTACGCCGATCACGCGTGCCGAAAACGCTTGCGGGAGATCGTGGCTGAAATAACTCACCGCGACGGTCCAGATGGCCAGGATGAGGATCCACATCAGCAACGAGCCTTCGTGCGCGCCCCACACGGCCGAAACCTTGTAAATCGTGGGCAGGGCGAGCTGCGAATGGTTGGCGACGTACAGGACCGAGAAGTCGCTTTGCACGAACGCCCAGACAAGGCAGCCGAACGCGAACGCGACAAAGAAGAAATGCCCGTTTGCCGCCGTGCGTGCCACAGCCATCATTGCCGAATCGTTACGATGTGCGCCGACGAGCGGAATCACGCCCTGGCACAGAGCGAGCGAAAGCGCGAGGATCAGCGCGAAATGGCCGATTTCAGGAATCACTTGGACTGCACTCCACTGACAGGTTCTGCACGCTTGCCGTCTGGTCCTGGACGTGCTTGGCGATCGACTCCGCGACCTCCGGTGCCATGTATTCCTCGTCGTGCTTCGCCATGATCTTGTCGGCGACGAAAGCGCCGTCGCCGCCCATGCGGCCATGTGCGACCACGCCCTGACCTTCGCGGAACAGGTCGGGAACCACGCCGCTGTAGGATACCGGCAACGCACAGCGCGTATCCGTTACCATGAACGACATGTCCAACGAGCCCTCCTCGCGCTCGACGGTGCCGGCAACGACGAGCCCGCCGATACGGAAATTACGTTCCTTGGGATAGTTTCCCGCCATGACGTCGGAGATCTCGACGAAAAACATCATATTGTCTTTGAATGCTCGCAGGCTAAATGTCGCCGCGATCGCGAGTCCGACCGCAACGAGGCCAACGGCCAGCATTCGCTGCTGTCTTGGTTTCATGCACTTTCCTCCAGTGCCTTGATGCGCACTTCGATTTCCTTGTACACCGCCGCCTGGCGGGCACGCACCCGCCATTCGTTGATTAGCAGCACCGCCGCCGCCAGGCCGTAACAGGTCCAGACGTACTCGCCGTAGCCACCCATCGCGAGACTTTCCATCAGCTTTGACCCTCCGGAGCCAAAATCATTTCCTTAACCCATCGTGTCCGCCGTTCGCGATACAGGACCTCCGTCCTTGTGCGCCGCAAGAGCAGCGAGCCGAACAGCAGTGTGAAACCGAAAATATTCGAGAGCAGCGGGTACAACATGCCCGGATCCATCGCGGGACCGCCCTCGGCCATGATCGTCCGACCCTGGTGCAGGGAACTCCACCACTCCACCGAGTAATGCACGATGATGACATTGACGACGCCGACCAGCGCGAGGACTGCACTCGCCTTGTCGGCCTTGGCCGTATCGTCGATCGCGCCACGCAGCGCCATGTAGCCGAAATAGAAGAACAGCAGGATCAGCTCGGACATCATCCTTGGATCCGCCCATTCCCACCAGGTTCCCCACATCGGCCGGCCCCAGATCGATCCCGTCGCCAGTGCCAGGAACGTGAACCACGCGCCGAGCGGCGCCGCGGACGCCGCGACGGCGTGGGCGAGCTTCATACGCCAGATGAGCCCGATAGCGCCCGCGACCGCCATGATCATGTACGCCATCATCGACAGGTACGCCGACGGTACATGGATATAGATGATCCGGAACGCATCGCCCTGCTGGTAGTCCATGGGCGCAAGAAACAGGCCCGCGTAGACACCGTAGGCAATGAGGGCAAGGCCCGGCAGCAACAGCAAGATGCTGAAGACCGGGGCAATCCTATAGAAGTGTGGCGGCGAGGCCAACTGGTGAAACCATTTCCACATGGGCGGGGATTCTACTCGTTACTAATACGTAATGCGGCGGCTGTTGCATAAGGCGCCAGACTCAGCGTACCGACCGCGTA
>JAACFJ010000034.1 GCA_009937505.1 Gammaproteobacteria bacterium | reverse complement strand
GGCTTCTGGCCCGGTGGCGACGCGTTTCCGGAACCCATTTTCTACTCGTATGCCTACCCCACGCCGCAAGGCTTCGGTGAGGCATCGGTGGCGCCTGAAGGCGCGTACTGGCTGGACGCGATGGGCGAGTTCGTGTTGCCGCTCGACGTCGTACGAAGCTCCGACAATCCGGACGAGATCCTGCTCGAATTCCTGCGCAGCACATTCGATGCCGCGGCGACGCTCGGCGACTGGGATCTCAGCGAGTACCGGCGGCGGCATTTCCCGCACGGCGAGTAGCTTTTCGTCGTGAACGTCGTCGTCGCCTCGATGAACCCGGTCAAGATCGGCGCCGCACGCGAGGCGTTTGCGTCTGTATTCCCCGCAGAGTCAATCGACGTAACCGGCATCGACGTCGACTCGGGCGTTGGCGACCAGCCGGACTCCGATGCAAAAACCCGCGAGGGAGCGAGGGCGCGGGCACTAAGAGCCAGGGATGCCGCGCCCGACGCCGATTTCTGGGTCGGACTCGAGGGCGGCGTCGACGTTTTCGACGACCAACTGATGGCGTTTGCGTGGATGGCTATCAAGGGCCGCAAAGGCGACATCAGTGAAGCGCGCAGTGCCACCCTCCCCCTGCCGCCTGCCGTGAAGCAACTGGTCGACGCCGGCATGGAACTCGGCGAAGCCAACGACCGCGTTTTTTCGACCGTCAACAGCAAGCAAGGGGGCGGCGCCTACGGTTTGCTGACGGACGGCCGATACACGCGCGAGAGCATCTATGCGCAGACACTTATTATTGCGCTGACTCCGTTCGTCAACCGCCTCTATCCGCAGTTCGAACAGGGAGACCGTTAGTACCGTGTGGGACCACCGCGGACATGCCCGCCCCGATTTTGCCGAGGACCCGGGTCCCGGCCAGGAATCCGTATGGGACTACCCTCGCCCGCCGGTTGCCGAAGCGTGTGCCCGCCTGGTTGAGGTGAAAGACGGCGACACGCTCCTCGCGCGCACCTCGGCAAGCTATCGAGTGAAGGAAACGGCGAGCCCGCCGACCTTTTACCTGCCGCCGGACGACGTTCGTACAGAGTTGCTGGTTCCTGCCTCCGGGAGCTCGGTGTGTGAATGGAAGGGCGCGGCCAGCTATTTTGCGCTCCCCCGCGATCCCTCGGAGCCGGTCGCATGGATTTATTCCCGGCCCCGGCCTCGCTTCGAAAGGATCAGGGGTTTCTACGCGTTCTATCCGGGTCGCGTCGCCTGTTACGTGGATGGCGAGAGAGTCGAGCCGCAGCCTGGCCGCTTCTACGGCGGCTGGGTAACCTCCGACGTCGTCGGCCCGTTCAAGGGCGAGCCAGGCACCGGGCACTGGTAATCAGGATTTCGCCCAGGCGAGCGCGTGCTCCAGCCGGTCGTTACCCCAGAACAGCTCGTCTCCCACGACGACGGTCGGCGCGCCGAAAATTCCAATACGCATTGCCTCGTCGGTCTGCTCGCGCAGCTTCTGTTTCGACTCCGGCGATTGCGCCTTTTCCAGCACCGCCTCGGGATCCCCACCGGCTCCGGCGACGCAGCTACTGATCACGATCGGATCGGCGATATCGGTGTCCACAACAAAATTCGCGCGATACACGGCCCGAACGAAATTCGCCACCCACGGCTCGTCGTCGAAGCAACACGCCACCCGCGCAGCAAGGAGACCGTTACGCGGAAACTGGGACGGCCGCTGGAAGGGAATGCCGAGCGCCTGGCAGGTCCGTTCGAGGTCACGCCACATGTACCGACCCTTGGCGGCGTGCAAGTTGAAGGGTGAATCCGCCAATCCCTGCTCGCGAAAAATGGCCCCGAGCAGAAACGGGCGCCAGTTGACACGGATTCCGTGTTGCGACGCGAGCTTTTCCACGCGCATCGCCGCGGGATAGGAATAGGTGCTGCCGAATTCAAACCAGAAGTCGATGTTCATGCTGTCGCCCCTGTTGTCGCATGGCCCGGGCGACATTGTAGCCGCTCGGCTGGGCCGTCGGTCGTTTCGGGGACTGACAATTAGGGGACAGTGACCCTAATTCGAAGCGAACAAGTCGGTCTACCCGTCACATCTCGATTCCCGAATTAGGGTCACTGTCCCCTAATTGTCAGTCGCTACGCCGAAGCCGGGGCAACAGGCCGCTGAGTTCCGCGCCGACCACTACCAGGGCGAAAGACGCAATGTCCTGCCCGGCAAACATGCCGCCGCCGTAACCGAAGCCAGCCAGCAACGAAATTCCCAGGCACAGCAGAATCGCGCCCGCAATCTGCCGTGTCGCAGAAGGAATTCCTGTTCCGGGGCTGCGCCCCCGCCGCTCGAGCGGCGACAGTGCGAAAGCCGCGGGAAACAGGAGCAGCAGCAACACGCCAATCCAGATCGGCCGCGTCCACCACCACGCCGGAGTACCCGGCTCGATCCCGAACCCGAAGCCGCCAGCGAAGTAGAGGGCCGTGCCGAGCAGCGTCATGATGGTGATGTGCCAGAGGTAAAGCGTCATGATCATGCTGTTGATCAGCACCGTTGCCGTCCACAGGCGCAGGCTGTCGAGTGCGCGCCGCATCGGGCCTTCGAGGGCGAGCAGCAGTCCGAACTGGAAGATTCCCAGTGCGATCAGCGTTACCTTGGGAGGCCGCGTGTTGCTGAGCCCTTCGTCGGGTGACCCCACCATCGCCAGCGGATACGGCCCCTGGTTAATCAGGAGGTACAACGTGACGAAACCGGCCGCAGAGTAAACCAGCAACATCGCCGGGCTCGACAGCCGCCCGTCACGCCAGGCGAAACCGAGCTGGTGAACCGCAAGCCAGACCCAGAAGTAGTTGGTCCAGCCCAGCCAGCGCATGTCGGCCGCGAAGAAGGCAACGTCGGTCAATGCTGCCAGCGCGACAAACACCCAGAACGATGCGAAGCCGAAGCGACGCCAGGCCCGGTAGGCCGCAGGCGCGAGTATCACCAGCATGATGTAGATGGCGAGAAACCACGTGGGAATCAACGCGGCCTTCGTTGTGAACTGGATAACGGCCGGCCTGGCGTCGACCAGGTACATGATCAACGCGATGGCGCTCCAGGCGATGAGCAGGATCAACAGGGGTGCCACGAGCCTGTTCAGGCGCGCCGCGAGCCACACGGCGTATTGATCACCCTTGCGGCGGGCACTCTCCAGCGAGACTGCATTCGAGTAGCCGCCGACGATGAAGAAGATCGGCATGACCTGGAACAGCCACGTCAGCCACTGGGTACCGGGCTCGGACTTGAGCAGGTGGCCCGGCGTCAGCGTGCCGTCCACGTAGTGTGCGGTGGCAATCAGCCAATGGCCGACAACGACGATGAGAATCGATACCGCCCTGAGAAAATCGACGTAGCGGTTTCGCTCTGCCGGAGTCTGCGCAGCGAGTTCGCTTGCCTGGGACCAGATTCGCATTCGCTCCCCCTGTTGAATGCGGCGCACGAACCGCCGTACCTCTGCCGCAGCGACGCCAGCATACCGGGACTTCACAGGAAATTCCGCTACGCAGATCGGAATTCGGCGCCCGAGATGTTGTCGATCCTCTCTATACCCTCCCTGTAATGTAATCTTCACCGGTCGCCTCGAGACCCGGACGGGCGGCAAACGAAGCAATGAGAGAAATCGAGGCGAAATTCATCATACGGCGGCCCGAGCAGGTTGCGGAAGCGCTGCGGGTGCTCTCTGCCAATGGTTTCTCAGTCAAGGATTGCGGGACGAAGATACATGTTGACCGGTACTTCGACACGGAAGACTGGTCCATCCTGGCTGCCGCCTGGGCCTGCCGTGTCCGGCGCCGGAATGGCGAGGCGAAGCTGACCCTGAAATCGCTACACGGTCCGGACGGAAGCGTATTCGTCCGCGAGGAGATCAGCCAGCCTGTTCCGGATGAGGACGCGGAGCTTTCGTTCTCTCTGCCGTTGGGACAGGTGCGTGACGAACTCACTGGCATTGTCGGCAACATGCCGGTCGCGGAGCTGTTCCGCGTGACGAGCGAGAGAACCGTGTACGAAATTGCCAGGACCGGCCCTGAACCGGTGCAAATCGAAATCGACCTGGATCGATCGCGCATTGAAGCGGAGAAGCGAACCGTAAAGGCGACGGGGATCCTCGACTTCACGGAACTGGAGCTGGAGCTTGTATCCGGCGACACGGCCGACCTCGACACCATTGCGACGTTGCTGCGCGACGAAGCCGGGCTGATGGCGGCGAAGTACAGCAAGTTCGAACGCGGTCTGCAGGCTGCCGGGCTGGAAATCGATTCGATACTCGAGCAGCCGCAGGCAACGACTCTCGTTGCAGATGACCCGGTACTGACGCTCCTGTACCAATACCTTGCAGAGCAAACGCAGATTATCCGACGACAGTACCCGCGCGCTTTGGAAGGTATCGATCCGGAAGGCGTCCACAAGATGCGCGTCGCGAGCCGGCGATTGCGCACGATCCTGAAGGCGTTTCGCGACGTTCTTGGCGACGCGGTAGTCGCTCACTTCAACGCCGAGCTGCGCTGGCTTGCGCAGAACCTCGGCCGCGCGCGGGATGCGGACGTTACCGAACGGGGCGCCAGGGAATCCCAGGCAGGCGACACAGACCACTACGTGCATTTCCTCAGGCAGCAGACGATCACTGCCTACGAACACCTCGTCGATGTGCTGGAAAGTGAACGCTGCGCGATGCTCGAGGACGACCTGGCGCAATTCATTGCGGCCGGGCCACCC
Source organism: Gammaproteobacteria bacterium (assembly GCA_009937505.1). Lineage (GTDB taxonomy): Bacteria > Pseudomonadota > Gammaproteobacteria > Steroidobacterales > Woeseiaceae > UBA1847. Next base: position 14,356 of record JAACFJ010000034.1, on the reverse strand, counting down.
GGCGACATGCAAGAGCAATTCGGCAAGCTCAGCATCGCGGCCAGCGCCGATCAACTCATCCACGCGGCACTGAACAAGCTCCTGGCGCATGGTGACGCGATCGAAGCCGACTCTCCGGCAAGACAGCTGCATAAGCTGCGCATCGAGACGAAGCGTTTTCGCTACCTGCTCGACTTCTTCAGCACCGTGCAGGCCGATAAGTGGCGTGACACGACGGAGGCGGTTAAGAGAATCCAGGACGTTCTGGGCGAGCACCAGGACGCGGTCACCGCACAGGCACATCTTGCGGACTATTCGGCGTCCCTGCCGAATGACGCCAGCGGCCGTGAATGGCTGAACACGGCGGCCCGGCTCATGCAGGTGGAGGCGCAGCGCATCGATACGTGCAGGCAACGGTTCGCTACGGCCTGGTCCGACTTCAGGAACGTGAGGGCGTGAACCTCACCCGCCGATCACGATTTTTTGCTGGTACCGCGCGATTTCGGCGGGCGCACTCAGCTCGTCCCGCAACCGCTTCGATAACGGCACCTGCCCCCGCTTCTCGCCGTGCACGAGATACACCGGCGGACGGCCGGCAAAGCTCGCGTACCAGCCCACCAGGTCATCCTGGTCACCGTGCGCCGAGAGCCCACCGATCGTATGCACCTTCGCGCGTACCCGGTAGGTATCGCCCCACAGCTTGATTTCCTCCGCGCCGTCGACCAGGCGTCGCCCGAGCGTGCCGATCGCCTGGTAGCCGACGATCACAACGTGGCACTGCGGCCGCCATATGTTGTTCTTGAGGTGATGCAGTATGCGGCCGCCCGTGCACATGCCGCTCCCCGCAATGATGACGGCGCCGGACTCGATCTGGTTGATCGTCATCGATTCCTCGGCAGTGAGCGTCGCGTAGAGATTCGGCAGTTCCGGGTTGTCCGACTTCGGTTCAAACAGCCGCGCCGCGAACAAGTGGCGGTAACGCGAATAGATGTCGGTTGCCTTTATGCCCATCGGGCTGTCGAGGAAGATCGTCCAGTCGTCGAGACGCCACCTGTCGAAATGCTCGGCCATGAGGTACAGGAGATCCTGCGTCCGACCGACCGTGAATGCAGGAATCAGCACATTGCCCTGTGCGGCCCGCGCGGAATCGAAGACCTCGGTCAATTCGTCGATGGTTTCCTCGATAGGCCGATGCAGGCGATCGCCGTAGGTACTTTCCATGAGCACTGCATCGGCGCGAGTCAGGCGCTTGGTCGCGTCCATCAGCGGCGCATCGCGGTAGCCGAGGTCGCCGCTGAACACGAGCGTGCGGATTGGGTCGCCCTCGCTGTACGTCAACTCGACCATGGACGCGCCGAGAATATGGCCGGCGTCGTACAGTGTCAGCGTCAATCCGGGCAGAATTTCTCGCGGCGATTCATATTCCAGTCCGACGAACTGGCCGATACAGGCTTCGGCGTCGGCTTGCGTATAGAGTGGCTCGATGCCCGGCAGGTTCTTCTTTCGGCGCTTCCTGTTCTCCCACTCGACTTCCTTTTCATTCAGGTAGCCGGAGTCCGGCAGCATGATAGCGCACAGCGCCCGGCTGGCTTCGTGGGTATAGATCGGCCCCTCGAAACCCTCTTTTACGAGACGCGGAATGCGTCCGGAGTGATCGATGTGAGAGTGGCTGAGGACAACGGCGTCGATCCGCTCAACGTCGATCGGGAAAGCTTCACGATTGCGGCGTTCCTCTTCTTTGGCGCCCTGCACCAGCCCGCATTCGAGCATCACTGTGTGCGCTCCGGCACGTAGCACGTAGAGCGATCCGGTTACGCGTTCCGTTGCGCCGAAGAACTGCAACTCGAACGCCATTTGCAACTCCTCCGCCACCTCCGCCTTTCATACACTGTCAAGATAGAGTGTCTTGCTGCAATACGTACATCTCCGCGTTGCAGTTGCGCGGCAACTGGCCCATAAAGAAAATGTCGAGATGACACTGGGAAGCCGTCATGACACCGCCCATTTCAGCCGACGACAAACGTTACCTGGTCGTCGTAGCGGATGAGTACCGTGCCATTATCTATGCACGCGATACGTTGACTGGTCCGTTGCGCAAGCTGCGCACCTTCACCAACGACACCGCCCGCATGAAGACCGGGGAACTTATCTCGGACCGCGGCGGCCGCAGTTTCGACAGTCACGGCCAGGGCCGGCACACCATGGCGGGCGACCGGGATGCTCCGCAGCAGCAGGTTGCAAAAACGTTTGCGAAAGACATCGCTGAAATGATCGCCGCGGAGTCGCACAAGGGCACCTGCCGGGGCTATGCGGTAGTTGCTGCGCCGCGATTCCTCGGCTTGCTGCGCCACGAGTTCACGACCACGGTCAGGCAGGAGCCCTACGCATCCGTCGACAAGGATGTTGTCGGCCAGGATGAATCCGTCATCGAGAACCTGCTCGAAAACGCCTGAGCACCGCACTCACCAACAAATAGTAATCTTCGAAACTATTTAGTTCGGATTGCGTATACTCGTGTCGCTCGCGAACATAATAATAAGACACGGTTCTTTCAAAACTAATAGAGAAAAGAGGGTTAACTTTATGAAAAACAAGCTTTTTGTACTCCTGTCTCTGGCGCTTTTCGCATCGCTCGGCAGCACTTCGGCATTGGCACAGGACAACACCCGCGGCTGGGAACAGGGCTATGTCGTGCAGGTAACCGAGGTGCACACCAAAGACGGCATGTTCAACGCCTACATCAATGACCTCAGCAATGTCTGGCGCAAGTTCCTGGACGCGCAGATGGAAGATGGCGACGTTATCAGCTACGGCATGTACAGCAACGTGAATTCGCGCGAAGGCGAGCCGGACCTGTTCCTGACCGTTACGTTCAAGAACTGGGCGGCCTTCGATCGTGGCGTGGAGTACTTCGAGAAACTCGGCTCGCAGATTCTTGGCTCGACCGACGAGATGCGTGAAGCCAACGTCGACCGCGGTGAGCTGCGGACGATCGGCAGCACGTATACGCTGCGGGAACTCAAGTTCAAGGACTGAATAGTCTGCGGTTTCGAACGAAAAAGCCCCTGCCCTGCGGGGGCTTTTATTATTCTGCAGCGGGATATCGCGCGAACCACGCCAGGATATTGTCGACCTTGGCGATGAGTTGCGAGGGCCGCGCAGCAATACCGTGTGAGGCTTCGGGAATTCGAATCAGCGCAGTATCGACCTTTCTCAGCTTCAGCGCCTGGTAGAACTGCTCCGACTCCGGCATCGGCGTGCGGAAATCCTCTTCGCCCGTCAGCAGTGCGGTCGGCGTGCTTACGTTGCCGACGAGCGACAGCGGCGAGCGTTCCCAGTAAGCGAGCGGATCCTCCCACGGCATCGCCGGGAACCAGTGCCGGGTCACGAAGTGCGTAATGTCCGCGGTGAGTGCAAAACTGGTCCAGTTGATAACCGGCTTGGCAACGACCGCGGCCCGGAACCGGTCCGTTTTGCCGACGATCCACGCGGTCAGCACCCCGCCACCGGATCCACCCGTCACGTACAGAGCCCCCTCGTCAACGAATCCGCGTGCAATCACCGCGTCGACGCCCGACATCAGGTCGTCATAGTCCTCGCCGGGGTAGGCATGATGTATCTCGAGACTGAATTCGTCGCCGTAACTCGTCGATCCGCGCGGATTGGCGTATAGCACGACATACCCGGCTGCAGCATACAGCTGCACCTCTAACGAAAAGTGCGGTCCGTAGGCCGTATGCGGCCCGCCGTGGATCTCGAGAATCAACGGGTACTGCGTGTCGGGATCGAAGTCCGGCGGATAGACGAGCCAGCCCTGTATGTCGAGACCGTCGGCCGATGATTTCCAGGTGATCTCCTCCACAGGCCCCAGCGTCTTCGTTCCGAGCAGGTCGTCATTAAGGCGCGTCAACCTGGTCGGCGTGCGACCGCTGCGGCCGACGGCAACGTCCGCGGGCCGGTCCGCTCGTCCGGCCGTGTATGCAAAAGCGCCGTTATTGGCAACAGAAAACGAGCCGCTGTTGTAAGGCCGCCCGATCGACGTACCGCCGACATCCTCAGCCAGCGATTCGACCTTGCCGTTCAACGCCAGGCGGCCGATGTGCGTGCGCCCGCGGTCCTCGTACCGGATCAGGAGTCGGTTGGACGAACCAGCCCATTGCACATCGTCGACAGCGCGATCGAAGCCGCCGGTAAGATTCCGCGTTTCACGCGTTTCGACATCCATGACGTAGACATCCGAGCTTTGCCAGGCCAGCTGCTTGTTATCGAAGCCGAGATAAGCGATCCGCTTGCCGTCGGGCGATATGACGGCGCCGCGGTCCGGTCCCTTGCGGTCGGTCAGCTGTTCGAGTTCACCGTTCGCAACCGTTACCGCCCACAATTCCGACTCGGCGGGATGGTGCTCCGCATCTTCGAGGCGATTCGCCGGGAAGATGATGTGCTTGCCGTCCGGCATCCAGGTGAGTGGGCCGCGGTGGTCGAAGTTGCCGCTGGTCAGTTGCCTGGGCGTCGCGCCCTCGGCGGACACCACGAACACATGATCGTGCCCGGTTTCGAGATAGCCGCGGCCATCGAAGCGGTAGGGCATCGTCTCGATGACCTTCGCTCCGGGTGCCCAGTCCGCACCCTTCGGGGCCGCCGGTGGCGGCGCCAGCGGCTTGTTCTCATCGGGCACGAACATCACGAATGCGAGGTACTTGCCATCCGGCGACCAGCTCACTGCTCCAGGGGTACGCCTTACGTTGCTGATGACCGCAGTCTGGCCCGTATCCATCCAGCGAACATGCAGCTGCGCGCCACGCCCGGCTACTCTGGTCACGTAAGCCAGGCGATCGCCGCTCGGTGACCATCGCGGGCTGGAGTAATTGCGCGGCCCCGACAACAACGGACGATGATTGTCCCCATCCACGTCGACTTGCCAGACGTTCGGTACTGCGCGGTCCGACATGATGTCCATCGAGGTACGCACGTAAGCGACGCTCGATCCATCCGGCGATACCTGTGGATCGGCGGCGTACTCGAGTTCGAATACGTCGGTATTCCTCAGGACAGAGTCGTCGGCACGCACAGCAATCGATGAGATCAGCAACACCGAGATAATGAACAGCCTCATGCAACCCCCACTGAGCTTGGCAATCGGCGACGATACCATACCCCCCTGTTCATGCTGCGACGCAGCAATATTACTCCTCAGATCGCAACCGATTGGGGTATGCTGTGCGGCCGGAAACGACAGGTATGGCAGGGATGAGTTTCAGGCTTTCCCCACGTGTATGCGTCTTAGGTAGCGCCAACGTCGATATTCACGGCGCAGCCCACCAGCCGCTGCGATTGCGGGATTCCAATCCCGGCTCGGTGCACGTATCTCCCGGCGGAGTCGCGCGCAACGTTGCCGAAAACCTCTCCAGGCTCGGTGTCGATTGCCGGCTCGTCACGGCGGTGGGCAAGGATCCGCACGGCGAGATGCTGCTGGCACATGGTCGCGAAGCCGGCATCGACATGCGTTTCGTGCAGGAACTGGAATCTGCACCCACATCGACGTACCTGGCCGTGCTGGACCGATGCGGCAACATGCAGGTTGCGGTCGCGGATATGGAAATCATGGATCAGCTGACGGCGGCGCGGCTGGAGCCCCTGCGCAATGCCATCGGCGAATCCTCGTTGCTCGTTATCGATGCGAATCTTCCGGACGACGCGCTGGGCTGGGTGGTCAACACATTTCCCAACCACGACGTTTTCGCCGATACCGTGTCCACGGCCAAGGCCATGCGTCTGAAACCCTACCTGGGAACCCTGCATACGCTGAAGACAAACCCGGCGGAGGCGGAGGCGCTGACGGGGTTCGAGGCGAGGACCGGGGCCGACCTCGACAGAATGGCGGACTGGCTGCACGCCCAGGGCGTACAGCGATTATTCCTGACGCGCGCCGAGGACGGGCTGTTCTACAGCACCGGAAACGAGCGCGGCCACGTCACGCTGGAACAGGACGGCGACGATGTAACAAATTCGACCGGTGCCGGCGACGCATTTCTTGCGGCGCTCGTCTACGCGCGGTTGCAGGACTGGCCCCTCGACGGCACTTTGCAGTTCGCCGGGGCGGCGGCGCAGGTCACGGTCGAGGACCGGTCGCCCAGCAACCCGGCGCTCTCGTTGACGGCGATAGAGCGGGTACTGAAGCTGTAGCGTAATGCTGCCGTCCGCAACCCGATACCTGGACACGGCCCCGGAAGTTTCGCGCGCGTTGCGAGACGGACAGCCCGTCGTCGCGCTCGAGTCGACGATTATCAGTCACGGCATGCCCTATCCCGAGAACGTCGAGACTGCGCTTCGCGTCGAACACACGGTTCGGGACGGCGGAGCGATCCCGGCAACGATCGCCATCCTCGGCGGACGACTCAAGGCTGGCCTGAGCGTCGATGAAATCCGCCACCTCGGCGAACGGGGCCAGGCGATAATCAAGGCGAGCCGTCGTGACATTCCGTTCGTTGTGAGCCGCCGCGAAGACGGTGCCACCACGGTAGCTGCGTCGATGATCGTCTCGGCGATGGCGGGCATCCGTGTGTTTGCGACCGGGGGCATCGGCGGTGTCCATCGGGGCGTTACCGAGACGATGGACGTTTCCGCGGATCTCGAGGAACTCGCCAGGACCGACGTCGCCGTCGTGTGTGCGGGTGTGAAGTCGGTGCTCGATATCGGCCGCACGCTGGAATACCTCGAGACACGGGGTGTTCCTGTCGTAGGCTACCGCACCGACAACCTGCCGGCTTTCTACACCGCGTCCAGCGGCTTCCCCGTGGACTACCGCGCAGATACGCCAGCCGATATCGCCGCCGCCCTGCAGGCGAAATGGGAAATGGGGCTATCGGGAGGCATGGTCATCGCGAACCCGATTCCCGCTGCGCACGCGCTGGACGGCGACGAAATCGATGCCGTTATCGACGACGCTATCGAGGAAATGGAACACCTGGGGATTACGGGCAAGGACACGACGCCCTTCCTGCTCGCACAAATCGCCGAACGCACGGAGGGCCGCAGCCTCGCGGCGAATATCGAACTCGTTGTCAACAACGCACGCCTCGCGGCCGAGATCGCCAGGGTTTTGTGAGTGTCGCGGCAGCGCATTTCTCAATACCTTGCGACATCAAGCTCCGGATGTTGCCCGGGCAACGCGACGCGAAACCAGATGAACGGCAGCAACGGATTCGGTAGCCAGTATAACCAGCCCAGGTTGCGAACGCGGCCACCTTCACCATGGTGCAAATCCATCCACACGAACAAGAATTTGTACGGGCAAAGCCCGGGGATGAAGTTTGGGCGCAGCCTGTCCGTCTGCAGGTACTTGCGGCGGACGTAGTAGTTACCTTCGAACGGCGTAATGCCCCAGCCCAGGGGTCCTTCAGCCAGCACCTCGCCGGTCGGCCGGTAAGTAATCCTGACCTGTGTCAACGCGACGTCTCGTCGAGCACTTCATCAAGGCTCTTGCGAATCTCGGCTGCCCAGTACGGGGCCCGGTAAGCCGCTTTCTTGCGGTGGCCCATATCCTCGTCACTCGCGGGAAGTTCGGGCTGGGCCGCAGTGTACAGATCGAAACGTATGTTTTGATGCCGGTCCACGATCAGCACGCCCGGCGTGCCCCAGATGCCGTTGAGCTTCGCGACGTCGTTGCCGTCGGTCAGCAAAGTGAAGTCGTAACCGGCCTCGCGGACGAAACCGACTGGGTCGCCTTTGTCGTCGCGGAAGTGGATCGCGAGAATCTCTATTCGATCCCCGTATTCGAGATCGATGCTCTGCAGATGCGGCATGAGCGCCTTGCAGTAAGGACACCACGTGGCCCAGAACAACAGCACCACGGGTCGCTCGGCCGCAACTTCGCTCAGCGTAACGGTGTGGCCTTCGGCGGTCTGCAGCGTCCAGTCGGGCGCAACCCGGGTTTCACCGCCCGCAGCGGTGACTAGCAGAACGGCATTGAGGATAAATACGATGAATAGTCGACGCATGCACAAGCAGACCGGCTTCGCCGGCGGCTTATTACATACTTAGCGGGTTTTGACAGGCGTTCAGCGCAGGACGATATCCGTAAGGATGTCGTGTATCACCTGAGTCGCTATTTCAACCAGCAGCACCTTGCCGTCCACGATGATGCGCTCGTAGCCCCTGGGAGGGGACGGCAACGCGTGCAGCAGTCCGTCCGGTAACCGCTGTTTCGCTATCCCTGGCGGGAGCGGCTTGCCGCGGGCCAGGTTCTTGGCGATCCCGGGCGGCAAGCCCTTGTGCTTGCTCTTGCCGCCGCCATGGCCTGCCCTGGAGTCGTGCTCCTCGTACCAGGCGCCGATGATCCGGACTTCCTCGTCCGAAAACTCTACGGAAATGCCCACGTCGGCCACCGCCGGGAGCTGCGCCCCGAGTAACACAAACATGGTGGCGAGAATTGAAAAGATTGTCCGTTTCATGAGGGCTTGTCCTCATTTGATCCATTACGGTCAATCTATCCCCTCGCCGCACCGCCACGATGTTAAGCAGGTCACATATCGGCCTGCCGGATCCAATTGCGGACCGTATGCTCTATATACGGTAATGGTGTAGAGGCGACGTGCAGGAGTGTGTCGTTGAAGGCTCGGATGTCGAATGAATCGCCCAGCGCTTGCTGCGCTTCGCCGCGCAGTTCGAGGATCTTCAGCATGCCGAGTTTGTACCCCAGCGCCTGTCCCGGCCAGACCGCATAACGCTCCACTTCGCTGATCGCGGTGCCTTCTTCGACGCCCTCGACATCCATCATGTAGTCGATGGCCTGCTCACGGCTCCACTTCTGAGCGTGCATGCCGGTATCCACGACCAGGCGCACGGCGCGGTGCAGCTCCGCCTGCAGACGGCCGAGATCGCCGTAAGGGTCGTTCTGGTACATGCCCATCTCGGCTGCGAGCTGTTCGGAATAGAGCGCCCACCCCTCGCCCGTCGCGTTGGACCACATTGCCGTGACCAGGGGCGGACTGTCCTGTTCGACCGAAGTCGAGAAATGCAGGTGATGCCCCGGTATGGATTCGTGATAGGTCAGTGTGGGCAACGTGAATCGGGGGTGCATCGCCGTATCGCGCACGTTGAGCCAGTAAATGCCGGGCCTCGAGCCGTCCTTCGCCGGCTGATCGTAGTAACCGGTCGGCGCCGAGTCCTGGCTGAATTCCGGCACCGGGCGCACTTCGACCCGGTACTTCGGCATCGTCGCGAACCACTGCGGCAGGATCTCGGTGATACGCTCGATCTGCGCGCGCGCGTCCGCGAGCAGTGCCGCTTTCCCTTCCGCCGTGTTCGGGTAGACGAAACGCTCTTCGGCGTTCAGCTGCTGCATGCGCTGGCCCACGGAGCCTTCCGTGTAGCCCTCGCTCTGCAGGATCGCGTCCATCTCGCTCGTGATGCGCTCGACCTCGTCGAGACCGACCTGGTGGACTTCCGCCGGCGATCGCTCGGAATCCGTCATGTGCCGGACCATCGCCGCATACAGCGCTTCGCCCTCGGGCAGACGCCAGATGCCCGCTTCGTGCGGTGCCGACGGCCGGATCTCCGCAAGATAATCACCGATGCGCCGGTATGCCGGGATCACCTGCCCGGAGATGATCGCCAGCGCCCGCTCGGCATAAGCGGCCGCATCCTCGACACCCGCTGCGTCGAGCCGCTCGAGGAAAGACGTGTAAATGAGGTTCTCTTGCGGGGGTGCGGCGGCAAAGGACTCGACCACCGCTGCCGACTTGCCGACCACGAAATCCGGCGGGATCGCACCTTTCGACACCGCAACGCGGACATTTTCCAGCGCACCGTCCAGCGCACCCTGCACGGCGGCTAGCCGAACGAGATACGCTTCCGCCTCTTCGCTGTTGTTGACCGGCTGCTGGTTGTTGAGGAAATTCGGGATATCCACCGTGGGACCGGACAACTGGTTGATCGTGTATGGCAGGTACCAGAAGCCGTAGCCGTCGATCGTCGTGCCGTACTCGGCCACCGCAGCCGGCGCGAGCGCGCCCGCCATCAGGGTCGTGACAATGGCATACGTGCGCGGCCGATCGCCCGTCAGGTCTTCCGGGTCGATGGCCTGCATCCTCTCGAGTGCGGCGCCGAGTTCTTCCCGCCGTCCCGTCTCGCCCTGGATAGAACGACTCATGAGCCGATGTGCCGTGCGCGGCACCACCAGTTCGGACACGCCGAACTTCGTCGCAAGTTCAGGGCTGTGATAGAAGAACGCCCGCGTCATGTCGTCCAGCGCCCGGTCGAATACCGAATCCGCAGAATCCGCAGACTCCGCAGACTCCGCATTCGTCGCATCCGCCGCAGCCTGTGGTTCGGCGGGCGCCTGCTCGTCGCCGCGAGGCCCGCAGCCAATCAAAATAAAGAGAAGGCTCGCCAAAGCGAGCGCATTTCTGGGCACCATGAAGTTCCTCCGCGTAATCGCCGGACAGTATACGGGCCGCGGCTTACGAGTAAATCCGCTTCATCAGGGGACCCATCCGGCGCATGCCGACCATCGCCATCGTCGTCAGGAGGCCCGACATCATCGCACCGGTCACGCCGCAGGTAAGCGTGTCCTGACCGGTCAGCCACAAGCCCGGGATTAGTGTCCGCGGGCCCAGCCAGTCCTGTCTGAAACGCTCCACGGTGTGATCGAGGCCGTAGAGTTCGCCGTGGCGATAGGCGGCAAACCACTCCGTCGACAGCGGCGTCGAGACTTCGTAGTAATCCACCCTGCCCTCGAGCTGCGGCAGCTTGTCATACAGATGCCGCATCAGGCGCTCGCCCAGCTGCTTCTTGAACGCTTCGTAGTCCTCGCCGCGCTTGCCCCAGGTTGTGCCCTTCCATGGTTCGAACCACTCATAGGGCGCCGGCGCCACTATTTCGATGGTGGCCGTGCCCGGGTGACGATTCAGGTAGTCCGGATCCTTCGCAGACGGGAACGATATATACACGACCGGAAACTCGGCATGCCTGTCATTCACGAACGCCTCGACGGCCGCGTCGTAGTCATTGTTCGGATAAATCCAGAAATTGGTCCTGGGAAGGCCGAGCTCTTCCGCGGTGCCCTGCAGCCCGATGTAGACACCGAGATGCGCAAAGCTTGGCCGGACAGCGCTCAGCTTGCTCGCATAACCGTGTTGCTCTGCAACGCCGGCAGGCAGCAAGCTCTCGAAGGTGTTCGCAATACCGGCCGATGAAATCACCGTAGTGCAGTCGATTTGATGGCCATCGGCCATCTCGACGCCCGTTACCTTGTCGTCTTCCACGAGGATCCTGGCGACCTGCGCGTAGGTGAACACCTCGCCACCGGCCTCCTGGATTTTCGGGATGATGCTGTCCGCGATTCGCCAACTGCCGCCGACCGGGTAGAAGCCGCCATAAAGATAATGCCTCGCGATCATCGCGTGCACCATGAACGCGGATTGCTTCGGCGGCAGGCCCATGTCGCCCCATTGCCCGCAGAGCGTTGCGATGAGGTCCCGGTTTTGCGTAAGACCGCTCAGAACGTCGTAGGTACTGCGATACATGAATCCCGGCGTTCGCAGCTTCATGACGGGCGCAGCCAGTTTGCGCTGCCATGGCCTCAGGACCTTTTCCATGCCGAGATCGCTCAGCGCGCGGCCGACCTTTCGCAGAAGGTCCATGTATGCGTCGATAGCGGCTGTGTCTTGCGGGAACTGCCGGACGAGGTTGTCGCGAAATGCCTGTTTGCCGGCCATCGCATTGAAGATCCTGTCACCGACATAGAAGCGATCGTATTCGTCCGCCATCGGTGCCCACTCCAGCTTGCCGCCGGAGAGGAAGTCGAACATCTTGCGCGTTCGGGTCTGCGTGCCTACGTCGCCGATGTAGTGCACACCGACGTCCCATTCGTACCCGTTACGCTCGTAGGAATGGGTATAGCCGCCGGCGGTGTAATGCTGTTCGAGGACGCACACGCGCCAGCCGAGTTCGGAAAGCAGTGCCGCGGTCGTCAACCCCCCCATACCCGAGCCTATGACGATCGCGTCATAGGCCTGCGCAAGACGATTGGGGCGGTAGCGATAGCCGATACGTAGCGTGCTGGGCTTCACGGCGTATCAGTCGTCCTCGATACCGAGCTGTTGCTTGATGGATGCGAGCTCCGCTTCGAGCCTGCTGACACGTTCGGCAAGATCCGTGACGCTGGTGCGGCCCGGCGAAGGCCGCTCGGCAGGAGCGTGGCTCGCATAGGCTTCGACATCGACAGCCCCGGAAAACAGGTGCATGTACGCGGCGTCCTTGCGTCCCGGTGTCCGTGGGAGTTTGACAAGCAATGGTTCTCCGTCACGTTCGATCAGACTCGTGAGCGCAGAAACCACTCCGGAATTGTCGGCAAATGTGTGCAGCCGGCCGCTGCGCGAGCGGAGCTCGCCGGGCGTCTGCGGCCCGCGTAACAATAACAGGCAGACGATTGCCAGCTGCGCGTCGTCGAAATGGAAATCGCTGTAGCGAGTATTGCAGAATCGCTGTGTGTATTTTTCGGTGCGGCTCTTGAAGTTCTCGTCCGTACGCACGAGGTGCTTGGCCTCGAGATCTCGAATCGTGTGTTGAACTTCGCCCTGGGTGAGGTTCATTACAGGGCTGCGGGACGATTTCTGGTTGCAGGCGTTGGTCAGCGCATTGAGCGTCAACGGGTATTGATCCGGCGTCACTACGGACTTTTCGATCAGGCAACCGATGACGCGGACTTCCTTTTCGTTGAGCTCTGGCAGCACATCGAGTCCTCTGTAATATGCCCGGATTCGGCACGCTGCACACTGTGGCGCAAAGGTGCGCAGCAGGCAAGCTATCGATCAGCCGATCTCCCGCCTGCTAGACTCCTGCTGCTGTTACGAAGGAGCCCGCGATGGCCAAGAAACTCAAAAACGAGACCGCCCTGCTCAACGAGGCGATCCGCCTGGTCATGGAAGACGCCGTGCGCCGGAAGATCGTCGAATTCGAGGCCACGGATTCGCGCAACCTGAAAATCGAGTACGCCTACCGGCTCCTGGTTCACGACAAGAAAATTGCGCCGCTCCCACCCGACCAGCTGAAAATCCCGAACATGAAGCATCGTCTCGCAATGTGGGTGACGCGCGAACTGCCGCCGGGTCACGAATTGCTGCGGTAATTTCCACGCGAATCCGACGGCCGCGTTACCAGCGCAGGCCAATGACGAGGTGGAGGGCGTCGTAACCCGCGTAACCGGATTCCAGGCGGGCATTCGAGTTGTGCAGGCAAAGACACATTAAGGATCCGGATTTCCCCGGCGGCCGAATTATCGGCATTTGTTTGTGGCGATGCGAGGTCGCGCAAGCTTGGAAATCGGCCTGATTTCACGGACAATCGCCGGCTTTTCGGCCAGAACGGCCGTTCCCGGAAGCCAGGGGGATCCCAATGCAAAGAATCCTGATTATTTTCCTGATGTTAGCGCTTGCTGCCTGCAGCAAGGAGCAGGCACCCGTCGAAGCAGAGAGTCAGCCGGATGCAGCTGCAGCGGATGCGGCCGCGGAGGAATCCTTCGAGGTCAGCGTCGATCGCTTCGCCGATGTGGAAGTACTGCGTTACGAAGTCCCGGGTTTCGATGCGCTGCCCCTCAAGGAAAAGAAACTCGTCTACTACCTGTCGCAGGCGGCACTCGCCGGACGAGACATCATTTACGACCAGAACTACGAGCACAACCTGCGTATCCGCAGGTTGGTGTCTGCGATCATCGGCAGCTACAGCGGCGATCGTGACGGCGAGGATTTCAAAAAGCTGGTCGAGTACGCCAAACGCGTCTGGTTTGCCCACGGCATTCACCACCACTACTCGAATGACAAGATGCTGCCGGAATTCACGCCCGAGGCGCTGATCGCAATGGTTGCGGAAAGTGACAAATCGAAGCTGCCGCTCGATGAAGGCCAGACCCGCGGCGAGTTGCTCGACATGCTCCGGCCGGTCATGTTCGACCCGGACGTCGCGGCAAAGAAAGTAACCCTGGACCCCGATGTCGACCAGGTAGTTAACTCCGCGACGAATTACTACAGCGGCGTAACCGCCAATGATGTCGAGGGATTCTACTCCGCCAAGGTCGACGACGACCCCGAACGACCCGTGTCCTGGGGGCTGAACTCGCAGCTCGCCAAAGTGGACGGCGAAATCGTCGAACGGGTCTGGAAGATCGGCGGCATGTACGGCCCGGCGATAGAAAAGGTCGTGTACTGGCTCGAGAAAGCGTCGGCCGTCGCCGAGAACGATACGCAGAGAGCCTGGATCGACAAGCTCGTCGAATATTACAGGACGGGGGATTTGCGTGACTTCGATGAATTCAACATCGCGTGGGTCGCCGACACAGCTTCCCGTATCGATGCCATCAACGGCTTTATAGAAGTGTATG